>JBLMZF010000134.1:0-20862 GCA_050258655.1 Deltaproteobacteria bacterium
TCCTCCTCTATCCCGAGGAGGGCGGCCAGCTGACGGCGGATCTGTTTCTTGAACGGGCCCATCTTCGGTTCTTCGGCGATCAGCACGATATCGATGTTCCCGATGGAAAACCCGTGTTCCCTGAGCATCGCGTACACGCGCCTGAGCAGCTCGGTACTGCGGATATCGTGGAACGCCGGGTCGGTGTCCGGAAAAAGCTCTCCTATATCAGCCATCCCCGCTGCGCCCAGAAGGGCGTCTATGACCGCATGGAGCAGGACATCGGCGTCAGAATGGCCCAGGAGCCCCTTGACATAAGGTATCTCCACCCCGCCCAGATACAGCTTGCGGCCCGCTTCAAGACGGTGGATATCGTACCCTATTCCTACGCGTGGATAGCTCATCTTCCCTTTACCTTTCCAACCTACGAAGTTGAGAAGGTGGTTGTCACTTCAATGCCTCTGCTATCGCCAGGTCTTCCGGCGTGGTGATCTTTATGTTCGAATACGAGCCTTCAACCACAGCGACCGGCTTGCCGAGCCGTTCGACCAGAGAAGCATCGTCCGTCACTGATCGTTTTCCGCAGGAACAATACGCTTTGAGTATCAAGTCTTTGCGGAACGCCTGCGGCGTCTGGACCTCCCACAGGCTTTCCCTGCGCGGGGTCCCGTCCACGACCAGCTTCCCGCCGGCCCTGCGGACGCTCTTGATGGTGTTCTTCGCCGGGACCGCCGCGATCGCCGCCCCTGCATCAGCGGCAGCGCGGATCACCCTCTGCGTCAGGTCCTTGTCAGCGAAAGGCCTCACCCCGTCATGGATGAGGACTATCTCTGTCCGCGGGTCCAGCGCCCTCAGCGCGTTGCGGACCGAATCCTGCCTGCGGCTTCCGCCGGCCACGACGTGGACGTTGGAGAGCCTCAGCCCTTTGAGCAGGCGCGTAAGCTGCTGTCTCCCCGCGGGCGAGACCGCGATGATGACCTGCCTGATGTCCCTCATCGAACCAAAGGTCTTCAGGCAGTAGGAAAGGACCTGTTCCCCCGCGAGCCTGACGAACGGTTTGGGCACGCGCGAACCGAACCGGGTGCCCTTACCCGCGGCGAGGATTATCGCGCTGGCGTACATTTATCGCGAAAGCTTGGTGAAGATCATCCTGCCGGCCGGTGTCTGGAGCACGGACGTCACCGTGACCTTGACTTCCTGGCCGATCATCTTGCGCGCCTCTTCGACGACGACCATCGTGCCGTCATCGAGGTAGCCGACCGCCTGGTTGTATTCCTTGCCTTCCTTGAGCAGCTTTATGTGCATCTGCTCTCCGGGGAACACTACCGGCTTGATCGCGTTGGCGAGCTCGTTGATGTTAAGGACCTTGATGCCCTGGAGGCTGGCGACGTGGTTCAGGTTGTAGTCGACGGTCAGCACCTTGCCCTCGAGCAGCTGGGCGAGCTTGACCACCTTGGCGTCAACCTCGCGCACCTCGGGGAATTCTTCTTCGTTGAGCTGGATGTTGATCGTGGCTTCCTTGCGGATCGCGTTGAGGATCTCCAGGCCCCTGCGCCCCCTCTGGCGCTTGATCGGGTCGGTCGAATCGGCGATCTGCTGCAGTTCCTTGAGCACAAAGCGCGGGATGACGATCTGGCCTTCGAGGAAACGCGTCTTGAGCACGTCCTGGATGCGGCCGTCGATGATGGCGCTGGTATCGACGACGATCACCTCTTCCCCCTGGTCCTGCCTGTGAAGCCTCACGTAGGGGATAACGATATTGAACTGGTCCTTGCCGCGCAGGCCCAGCACCATGCCCAGGTAGCAGAAGACAAGCGTCAGGACGCTGCGGATCCCGTACAGGATGTTCGGGGGAAGCTGGGTAAGGCTGATCGCGTCGCTCAAGAGCTTGGCCATGATCAGACCGAGGATAAGGCCGAAAACGGTGCTGGAAAGGCCGCGGACAGATACCTTACGTATGGCGACTTCGGAAAGGATGATGATACCGCTGACCAGGGCTCCCACGAAAGCACCCATCATCGGAGGGACCATGGTCTCGTATCCTACGAAAACACTGACTACTATAAAGAGGACGCGGATGGAAAACAGGTTCATAGGGGCTCCCTTCTATTAAAAAGTATGATTACGCCGGAGCGGAACGACCGGGCTTCTGCGCGTGCGGCGAAGCCGGTTTTACCGCGCGCGGAAGCGCTCCACCTCCGCGCTCCCCGCCAGTATTGGAACTGGCGGGACGCGCCTGTGCGCAGGCGATGTCGAGCGCCTCCCTGAGCGTCGCGACCGGAGTCAACTCGATCGACTTCGGCTTGAAACCCAGTCCCTTCATGTTGCCCTGAGGCAGCAGGCAACGGGTAAAACCCAGTTTCTCCGCCTCCGCGATACGCGGACCGCACTGGGCGATGCTGCGGATCTCCCCGGCCAGACCGACTTCGCCCAGGAGAAGCAGCCCTTTGGCGACCGGACGGTCCAGAAACGCTGAATTCACCGCGCAGGCGACCGCAAGGTCGGCCGCGGTGTCGTCGACGCTCATCCCGCCGGCCACGTTCAGGAAGATATCCTCGGCCTCAAGCGAAAGGCCGATGCGCTTCTCGAGCACGGCGACGAGCAGGCTCAGCCTGTTGTAATCGAACCCCTGCGCCTTGCGGCGCGCGTACCCGAACCCGGCACGGCTGACCAGCGACTGTATCTCGACCAGAAGCGGCCGCGTGCCCTCCATCACGGAGACGACGACCGAACCGGAGACGTCATGCGGGCGTTCGGAAAGGAATATCTCGGAAGGGTTTGCTACCTCCCGCAGGCCCTCAGAGGTCATCTCGAAGACGCCGATCTCGTTAGTGGAACCGAAACGGTTCTTGACCGCGCGCAGGATCCTGTGGGACGAAAACCTGTCGCCCTCGAAATACAGCACCGTGTCCACGATATGCTCGAGGACGCGGGGGCCGGCGATGGTCCCTTCCTTGGTCACGTGGCCGACGATGAAGACCGATGTCCCGGTCGTCTTTGCCATCTGGGTCAGGCTGTTGGCGCATTCCCTGACCTGGCTGACCGAACCCGGAGCGGAGCCGATGGCGGGGTCGAAGATGACCTGGATGGAATCTACGATCACCAGCGAGGGCTTGAGCTTCGAGATATGCTCGATGATATAGGAAAGGTCGGTCTGGTTGACGATGTAGAGCGAACCCTTGCCCGAGCCGTGGTCGAGCCTCTGAGCCCTGAGCTTGGTCTGGGAAACGGATTCCTCGCCGCTTACGTAAAGCGTCGTATGGCCCTTCTTGACCAGCTGGTTGGAGATCTGGAGGGATATGGTGGACTTGCCGATCCCCGGATCGCCTCCGATGAGGACCACCGAGCCGCGGACGATGCCGCCGCCCAGCACCCGGTCGAGCTCGCGGATATCGGTCGTGGTCCTGTCCTCGTCCTTGATCACGACGTCCTTGAGCAGCACCGGCTCCTCGCGGTACAGCGCGGAGCGCTCTCTCTGCTTCTTCGGCGCCTCGGAATACGTCTCTTCGACGAAGGTGTTCCACCCCGAGCAATCCGGGCATCTCCCCAGCCATTTGGGTGACTGGGCTCCGCACGTCTGGCATGTGAAAACTGTTTTCGATTTCACGGGGTCAGGTCTTAATTTTTGCGGCTTCAGGGCAAGGCCCAAAAATGGGACCTGACCCCGACCGTCTTATTTTCCTTTGAAGAAAAGCTTCCAGGGATGCTGGCGGACGTCGACGACGAAGGCGTTGAGCTCGTTGTAGAGGTCGTCCCTGTAGATCAGCTTGCCCAGCGACCCTTCCCCGTTCTTGATACGGGTCAGCGCGTCATCGAGGTTCACTGTGAGCGCCGTCAGCGAATCGGAAAGCTTCTTGAAGTCGTCCAGCCTGGAATCGAGCTTGGTCGCGACGGACTTGGCTATCTCGCCAAACTCCTGCATCGCCACAGGGTCGTTGCCGCAGACGGTCGCCCCCGCCTTATAGACCTCGGTGCTGCTGCCCGGCATGATCTCGAGGTATTTCTCGCCGAGAATGCCCAGCGTGTTGATCCAGACCTGGGAATTGACCGGTATACGTATCTCCCGGTGGATCAGGCATTTGACCACGACCCTGGTCTTCCCATCCGACTCGAAAAGGCTGGTGGACTGCACTTCCCCGATATCGACGCCCGCGTAGCGGACCGGCGCCCCCACCTTGATCCCGTTGATAAAAGTGAAGGTAATGTCCAGCGGGTAGGCGGAGACCATGTTCTTTATGTCTCCGATGAACATGACGAAGAGGAACAGGATGATTATGCCGAAAAAGACAAAGACCCCCACCTTGAACTCATTGGCGCTCTTGCCGAAGATCATGGTTGCCTCCGTTTATCTGAAATGCTCAGTCGATTCGGTGATGGGCCCGTGCGCAAGGCCGTTTATGAACTGATAGACGATCGGGTGCGAGGTGTGCTGGATCTCGTCGGGAGTACCCTCGGCGATGATCTGCCCCTGATAAAGCATGGCGATCTTGTCCGCCACCTTGTACGCGCTCTTCATGTCGTGGGTCACCACGACGGACGTCACTTTGAGTTTATCGTGCATGCTGATGATCAGCTCGTTGATGCTGTCGGCAGTGATCGGGTCAACGCCCGTGGTCGGCTCGTCATAAAGCAGGATATCCGGCCGGGTGCAGATGGCGCGGGCAAGGGCCACGCGCTTGCGCATGCCGCCCGAGAGCTCGCTGGGCATCAGGTTCTCTATGCCCGCCAGCCCGACCATCGCGAGCGACTCCTCTACACGGTCCTCGATCTCGGAAGGGCTCGCCAGGTTATGCTCGATCAGCTCGAACCCGACGTTCTCCCCGACGGTCAGCGAATCGAAGAGCGCGCCGCCCTGGAAGACCATGTTCATGCGGCGGCGAAGGACCGAGAACTCGCGGCGCCTGAGCTTCCAGATGTCCTGGTTGTCGATGATGACCTCGCCCTTATCGGGCCTCAGGAGGCCGATGATATGCTTGAGCAGGACGCTCTTGCCGCCGCCCGAGCGGCCGATGACCACGACGGTCGAACCGGACTCGATGGTCAGGTTGCAGCCCTTGAGCACCTTGTTCGAGTTGAAATTCTTCCAGAGGTTGCGGATGACTATCATGGGAATATGAAATAGAACAAAGCCGTAAAGAACGTGTCGCAGATGATGATCATGATGAACGAGGTCACGACGCACCGCGTGGTCGCCCGTCCGACGCCCTCCGCCCCTCCCTGAACGTTGAAGCCCTCGTAACAGCTCACCAGCGAGATGATCATGCCGAAGAACACGGTCTTGGCCAGTCCGGTGAACAGGTCCTTGAACTGCAGGGCTTCGAAACTGGTGTTCAGGTAAAGCCGGGACGAGATCCCGATCTTGAAGACGGCGATCAGCCAGCCGCCCAGGATGCCGATGAGGTCCGCGTAAAGCGTCAGTATCGGCAGCATCACCGTCAGCGCCACGTAGCGCGGCACGACCAGGTACTTGACCGGATCGGTCGCCAGGGTCTCGAGCGCGTCCACCTGCTCGGTCACCTGCATCGAGCCGATCTCGGCGGTGATCGAGGCGCCCACGCGGCCGGCGATGATCAGGGCGGTGATGACCGGCCCCAGTTCCCTGACGATCGAGAGCGAGACGACGTTGGCGATGTACATCTCGGCACCGAGCCTGCGCATCAGGTAGGATATCTGAAACGCCATGATCATCCCGAGAAAAAACGAGATCAGCGAGACGATCGGAAGGCTGTCCAGACCGGCCTTCTTCGCCTGCTCGAATATCCTCTCGCGCTTCATGGGAGGAGCGAACACGGCGAAGACGGTCCGTCCGGTAAGGGTGGCTATCCCGCCCAGGAAATAGACGAAATCATGGATGCCCTTCAGAGGAATCAGCTCTTTTCTCAGCATCGTACGGTGTCAGTCCTTATTGCGGCGCTACTGCCGCCTGCTGCTGCTCGAAGATCAGCTCCTCGTGATGGCGCAGGACCCTGATGGTCGACCCTTCAGGGAAATGCTTGGAGATGATCTCCGTCGAAAGCGGGTCTTCCAGGAACCGCTGGATGGTCCTCTTGAGCGGGCGTGCCCCGAATATCGGGTCGAAGCCTTTCTCGATGAGGAACTCCTTCGCCTCCTTGGTCACATCGAGCCTGATGTTCTGCTCGGCGAGGCGCTCGCCCACGTGATTCAGCTCTATGTCCACGATCTTCACCAGGTCCTCCCTGTTCAGAGGCCTGAAGACGATGATGTCGTCGATCCTGTTGAGGAACTCAGGCTTGAAGGTGTGCTTGCACTGCTCGAGCAGCTTGTCCTTCATATCCTGGTAGGTGATCTCCTCCTGATTTTTTGTGGTGAAGCCGATGGCACCGGCCTTGCGGACGGTCTCGGCGCCGACGTTCGAGGTCATGATCACGATGCAGTTCCTGAAGTCGACCTTACGCGCGAAGCTGTCGGTCAGCCTGCCGTCCTCAAGCACCTGCAGGAGCAGGTTGAAGACGTCGGGATGGGCCTTCTCGATCTCGTCGAGGAGGATGACCGAATACGGCCGCCTGCGCACCTTCTCGGTGAGCTGGCCGCCCTCTTCGTATCCCACGTATCCCGGAGGAGCGCCGATCAGGCGCGATACGTTGAACTTCTCCATGTACTCGGACATGTCGAGCTGGATCAGCGCGTCCTCGTTGCCGAACATGAACTCGGCCAGCGCCCTCGCCAGAAGCGTCTTGCCGACGCCCGTGGGGCCGAGGAAAATGAACGAACCGATGGGACGGCGCGGGTCCTTGATGCCGGCGCGCGATCTGCGCACCGCGCGGCCGATCGCCTGGATGGCCTCTTCCTGGCCGATGACCTGCTTGTGCAGGTCGTCCTCTATCCTGAGCAGCTTCTCGCCCTCCTTCTGCTCCATCCTGAAGACGGGCACACCGGTCCATGCGGAGACGATCTTCGCCAGGTCGTCCTCGGTCACGCTCGGCCGCATCTTCTCCTTGGTGGCCTGCCATTCGCGGTTCAGGCGCTCCAGCTCCTCGCGGGCCTGGCGTTCCTGGTCCCTGAGGGCCGCGGCCTTCTCGAAGTCCTGGTCCTTGATGTGAAGTTCCTTGTCCTTGCGCAGCGACTCGACCTTGCCTTCGAGCTGCTTTATCTGGTCGGGCACGACCAGCACGTTGAGCCTGGCGTGCGAGCCGGCCTCGTCGATGAGGTCGATCGCCTTGTCAGGCAGGAAACGGCCGGAGATGTAACGGTCGCTGAACTTGGCGGCGGCCGCCAGCGCGTCGTCCGTGTAGGTGACGCGGTGATGCGCCTCGTACTTGTCCTTGAGCCCCTTGAGTATCTCGATGGTCTGCTCGACCGACGGAGGCTCGACCATGATGGTCTGGAACCTGCGCTCCAGCGCCGCGTCCTTCTCGATGTGCTTGCGGTATTCGTCAAGAGTGGTCGCGCCGATGCACTGGATCTCGCCGCGGGAAAGGGCGGGCTTGAGTATATTGGAGGCGTCGATGGCGCCTTCGGCAGCGCCCGCTCCCACGAGCGTATGCAGCTCGTCGATGAAGATGATCACGTCCTGCGAACGCTTGATCTCCTCCATGACCGCCTTGATCCTTTCCTCGAACTGGCCGCGGTACTTGGTGCCGGCGACCATCAATGCGAGGTCAAGCACGATCAGGCGCTTCCTGTGAAGCACCTCGGGCACGGTGTTGGCGATGATCGCCTGGGCGAGCCCTTCGACGATGGCGGTCTTCCCTACACCGGCTTCGCCGAGCAGCACCGGGTTGTTCTTGGTGCGGCGGCTCAGGATCTGGATCACGCGCTCGATCTCCATCTTCCGGTCGATGACCGGGTCGAGCTTGTTCTCGCGGGCCAGCGCCGTCAGGTCCCTGCCGAACGCGTCGAGCGCCGGCGTCTTGGTCTTCGCCGGCTGGGTCCCGAACCCGGGCAGCTCGCTGCCGAGCACTTCCATGACCTTGTTGCGCACCGTCGAGAGGTCGAGGCCCAGGTTCATGAGCACCTGGGAAGCGACGCCCTCCTCCTCACGGATCAGACCGAGGAGCAGGTGTTCGGTGCCGATATAGTTGTGGCCGAGCGAACGGGCTTCCTCCGCCGCCAGCTCGAGGGCCTTCTTCGCCCTGGGCGTGAACGGGAGATCGCCGATGATCTGCGTGGCCGGACCGGGCTGGACAAGCTTCTCGACCTCCAGCCTGATGTTCTCCAGCGACACGCCCATCTTCTCCAGTACCGTCGCCGCGACGCCTTCGCCTTCGCGGATCAGGCCCAGGAGGATGTGCTCGGTGCCGATGTAATCGTGATTGAAGCGTTTTGCCTCTTCCTTCGCGAGGATGATGACCTTCCTCGCCCTTTCGGTAAACCTGTTAAACATATCCACCTCTCTTCTTTGGTCCTATGAACCTGTGCCTGCCGGGGGAAGGCAGACGTATGATAAAAGAACCCTTGCGATGAAAACAGTCTTTCGTTACCCGCTCTGCGCCTTGGTCAGCTTGGTCCTGATCAGCTCCGCGCGCTTTACGTCACGCTCGGGCGAAGTCAGCTTCTTGTTCTCCATCTTCTGCAGGTGCGCCGGCTGGGTCAGGATGAACAGCTCGTTGACCTCCCGCCGGTTGATCTCCCTGATCATGCCCAGGTCGATACCCAGGCGCACCAGCGAAAGGAGCTCGGTCGTCTCCTGGCTCGAGATGATATGCGCGCTCTTGAGGATGCCCAGGCTGCGGTTGATCTTGTCCTCGAGCATCGAGCGGCTATGCGACAGGAGCGCCTGGCGCGATGTATTCTCCTGCTCGATGACCTGCCTGATAAGCCCGTTTATGTTCTCGATGATCTCCGTCTCGCTCTGTCCGAGGGAGACCTGGTTCGATATCTGGAAGAAATTGCCCGTCGCCTGCGTGCCTTCGCCGTAGAGGCCGCGCGTGGTGAAACTGAGCTTGGCGATGGCCGCCAGGACCTGGTTTATCTGCCTGGTCATCACCAGCGCCGGAAGATGGAGCATCACGGAACCGCGCATCCCGGTGCCCGTGTTCGTAGGGCAGGAGGTCAGGTAACCCCAGTCGGACATGAACGCGTAGGTCAGCTCCTTCGCAAGCCCGTCGTCGATCCTGTTGATGATGTCCCATGCCTCATAGAGGTTGAAGCCCGACTGCATCACCTGGATCCTGAGGTGGTCCTCCTCGTTGACCATGATCGAGATCACCTCTTCCTCGTCGATGATGACCGCCTTGGAATTGTTCTTCTGCGCGTGCTCCATCGACATCAGGTGGCGCTCGATCAGGAACTGCTTGTCGAGGCTGTCCATATCGGCAAGCTTGAACACCGTGCTGCCTCTGAGAGCGTCGGTCTTGGACGCGGCGTCCTCGACGAGCGCAAGCGCGTCGGCCGACTGCTTCTTGTTCGCCCAGTGCGGGAACGGGAACTTATCGAGGTTGCGGGCAAAACGGATCCTGCTCGAGATGACGATGTCCGAATGGGGACCCGTCCCCTTGAGCCATTCGCTGGTATGGTTCATCAGGTCGTTAAGGATCATTCCTTGGGCTTCTCCTGTTGTTTCTCCTGCATCTCCCTGATCTGGTCGCGCAGGCGCGCGGCTTCCTCGTATTCCTCGCGCTCGATCGCCTTCTGCAGCCTGCACCGCAGGTCCTGCAGATCGGGCTTCTTCGCGTGCGCGGCTGCCGCTCCGCCCTTGCCGGCCGTCTTGACCGGGCACTTGCCGTAATGGAAATTGGCGCCGTGGATGCGTTTGAGCAGCGGCCCCAGATATTTCTTGAACGTGCCGTAACACTCGCCGCATCCCAGCCTGCCGATCTTCTTGAAGTCCTTGTAGGTCAGGCCGCAGCCGGGGCACTTGGCGGCTATCTCCTTTTCGCCCTCCTGGGGCTTCTCGAAATTGGCCAGCCCGGCAAGGAGGTCGGAAAGACCGAACTGCTGTTCCATCTGCGAACTCTTCTTGCGCGCGCATTCCTCGCAGAGGTGCAGCTCGTTCATCTGCTCGTCGATTATCTCGGTCAGGTGGACTGTCGCCGGATTCTTTCCGCAGACATCGCAAACCATAAGTTCCTTTGTTCCTTTCTATTTTAATATTTCACGCCGTCTTTTTTCGTCAGTTCCCGGTACTTCTTTATCAACTCAAGCGTGAGCTTACCAGGTTTGCCGGTGCCGATGGACCTGCCGTCCACCATCACGATCGGCGCGATCTCCGCCGCCGTACCGGTCAGGAAGCATTCGTCGGCGTTATACACCTCGTGACGCGTGATCATCTGCTCGCGCACCGGGTTCTTCATCCCGTCGGCCAGGTCGAGCACCGCGCCGCGCGTGATGCCCTTGAGGCCCGAGTAATACGGCGGGGTGAAAAGATGGCCGTTCTTGATGATGAAAAGGTTGTCGCCGGTGCATTCGGCCACGAATCCGAGGGAGTCGAGCATGATCGCCTCGTCGTACCCGCAGTTCACCGCCTCCATTTTGCCGAGGATGTTGTTGAGATAGTTGAGCGACTTGATCTGCGGGTTGATCGCCTCCGCCTGGTTGCGCACGGTCGGCACGGTGATGATCTTCAGGCCCTCCGTGTACACCTTTTCGGGATAAAGCTTGATCTTGTCGGCGATGATGATCACCGTGGTCTTGCCGTCGCATTTGCGCGGGTCGAGTCCCAGGTCCCCGGTTCCGCGGGTCACGATCAGGCGGATATAGGCGTCATCGAGCTTGTTCTCCTTGAGGGAATCCACCACCGCCTTCGTCATCTGCTCCTTGGTCACGCACATCTGGATCATCAGCGTATGCGCCGACTCATAAAGCCTGTCGATGTGCTCCTTGAGCCTGAACACGAGCCTGTCATACGCGCGGATACCCTCGAACACGCCGTCGCCGTACAAGAGGCCGTGGTCGAACACGGAGACCTTCGCGTCCTCTTTCTCATAAAATTTACCGTCGATATAGACTTTCATGTTGTCCCTCCGGTTGATCCCGCGGCCTAACACCCCGCGCTTATTTTGAATTGCGCGGGTGTGGCCCCGTGGCCTAATGCAGTATTCCGTCTTTCAGATGATACACGCGTTCCGCCGCCTGAGCCAGCTCGGCGTTGTGCGTCACCACTACCACCGCGGTATGGTCGCCGCGGCTCACTTCCCGTATCAGCGCGATGATCTCCTCGCCTGTCGCGGAATCAAGGTTGCCGGTCGGCTCGTCGCAGAGCAGGAGACGCGGCCTGTTCATCAGTGCCCTGACGATCGCCACCCGCTGCTGCTCCCCTCCCGAAAGCTGGTTCGGGAAATGCGTCAGCCGTTCCTTCAGCCCCACCCGCTCCAGGAGATCCAGCGCCCGCTCGCGGGCCCGGGCCTGTCCCGTCCCCGCGATCATCGCCGGCATAAGCACGTTCTCGAGCACGGTGAACTCGGGAAGCAGGTAATAGAACTGGAATATAAAACCTATGCTCTTGTTGCGTATATCCGAGAGGGACGCGTCGCTCTGCGCGTACAGGTCGCGCCCCCCGAACATCACTTTGCCTTTTGTCGGCGAATCGAGCCCCCCGATTATATGCAGCAGGGTCGACTTGCCTGCGCCGGAAGGGCCCACCAGCGCCACAAAATCGTTCTCATTCAGGGTCAGCCCCACGCCCTTGAGCACATCGACCACCTTGCGGCCGTCGGTGTATCTCTTATGGATCTCTTTCGCTTCGAGTAACATATCCGCCTTGTACGTGCCATGAGCGCCGAGGGTCGGGCTGCTACTCGTACCTAAGCGCTTCGACTGGTTTGAGCTGGGCCGCCTTCATCGCCGGGTACACGGTCGCAAGGAGCGTGATCGCCAGCGCCGAACCGACCACAAGCGCCAGGTCCGGCCAGACCGTCAGCGCCACCGGAAGCTTGTCTATGTAGTACACCTCCGCGGGCAGCTTGATGAACTGGTACTTTTTCAGGAGCAGGCAGACGACGACGCCGCCTATCGTCCCGGCCAGCGTCCCCGCAGTGCCGATTATCAGCCCCTCGTAGGTGAAGATCCTCCTGATCGAGGCCGCGTTCATGCCGATCGACTTGAGGATGCCGATATCCCTGGTCTTCTCGACTACCATCACGATCAGGGTGCTCACCACGTTGAACGACGCCACCAGTATGACCAGCGTCAGGATGATGAACATGGTCAGCTTCTCGAGCTTGAGCGCCGCGAAGAAGTTCGCGTTCGAATCTATCCAGGTCCTCAGGAAGTACTCGTAACCGACCGCTCCCTCGAGCTCCTTCTTGACCTTTTCCGCGTTGTAGATGTTGTCGAGGTTGACCTCGACCGCGGAGATGGTCTCGCCCATCCCAAGGAGCTTCTGCGCGGTCGCCAGCGGCACGACCATCAGGTTCAGGTCGTAATCGTACATCCCGGTGGCGAAGATACCGGCGACCTTGAGGCTGGTGCGCTCGCCCTTCGGCGTGATCACCCTGAGCTCGGCGCCCACCGGGAGCCCGTACAGCGTCGCAAGTTCCCTGCCGATCAGCACCGACCCCGGTACGAGATCCTTGTACGACCCCCGGACCACCAGCTTGCTGAGCTTGGTCACGCGGCTCTCCCTCGCGGGATCGATGCCCTTGACGCCCAGCGCCATGTACTTGCCGTCCTGCTCCACGAGCACCTGCCCCTGTATGAAGGGGCTGGTGGAGACCACGTGGGGATTCTGACGGAGCTTTTTGTCCAAAGAGCCGTAGTCCGCCATCGTCACCGGGCGGAACGACGAGACCGTGATATGCGAAAAGTTGCCGACGATGCGGTCCCTCAGGTCGCGGTCGAAACCGGTCATGACCGCCAGCACCACGATCAGGGCCATGACGCCGATAGCCACTCCCGCGATCGAGATAAAGCTGATCAGCGAGAGGAATTTCTCTTTGCGTTTGGTCAGCAGGTAGCGAAGACTGATCACCGCTTCCGGACCAAGGCTCACGCTTCCTGCCCTTCTTCCTTCTTCTCCTGCCTTCTCAGCAGCGGGAAGAGGATGACGTCCCTGATCGACGGCCTGTCGGTCAGAAGCATCACCAGCCGGTCGACGCCTATCCCCAGGCCGCCGGCGTTCGGCATGCCGTGCTCGAGAGCGAGGACATAGTCCTCGTCCACCGTCTTGCCTTCACCCTCGCCGTGGCGGATCTCGTCCTCGAACCGCTTCTTCTGCTCGGTCGGGTCGTTGAGCTCGGAGTAGGCGTTGCCCACTTCCATGCCGGTGATAAAGAGCTCGAAGCGCTCCGACAGCAGGGGATTATCCGGCCTGCTCTTGGCCAGGGGGGAAAGCGACGTGTAATAATCGACGACGAAAAGAGGATCCATGCTCATCCCTTCCTCGAGCGAATCCTCGATGATCTTGTTTATCTGCGTACGGGTCAGCCGGTCCTTGTCCCTGGCGAAGCCCTTCGCCTTGAGCTTGGCGAGCATGGTCTGCTCGTCATCCGAGGGCTCGATCCCGAACCGCTCGCGGACCATATCCGCGAACGAGACGACCTTCCAGGGCGGCGTCAGGTCGAACTTCTTGCCCTGGTACTCGAACTGGAGCTTCCCGGAGACCTGCTGCGCGGCGTTGACGATCAGCCGCTCCGCCAGCTGCATCATGCCTTTGATGTCCGAATACGCCTGGTACGCCTCGAGCATCGTGAACTCGGGGTTATGGCGTATCGAGACGCCCTCGTTGCGGTAGCTGCGGTTGATCTCGTAGACCTTGTCGAGCCCTCCGACGAGCAGGCGCTTGAGATACAGCTCAGGCGCGATGCGCATGAAGAGTTCCATTCCGTACTCGTTGTGGAAGGTCTTGAACGGCCTCCCCGCGGCGCCGCCGGCGATATCGTGCATCATCGGCGTCTCGACCTCCAGGAAACCGGTCTCATCGAGCGTCTGGCGCAGTGACTTTACGATGCGCGCACGCTCTATGAACACCTTGCGGGATTCCTCGTTGGCGATCAGGTCGAGGTACCGCTGACGGTAGCGCAGCTCGATATCCTTGAGGCCGTGGAACTTCTCGGGGAGAGGCCGCAGGGCCTTCGACAGCACGCGGAAGTCCTCGACCTTGATGGTCGGCTCGCCGGTATGCGTCTTGAACAGCTCGCCCGCCACCGCGAGGAAATCACCCGTCTCTATGTTCTCAAGGAGCGCGAATTTCTCGGCGCCCAGCACATCCGACTTCATGTACAGCTGGATCTTGCCGGTCGAATCCCTGAGGTCGCCGAAGACCACCTTCCCGTGGCCTCTCTTGGCGGTCAGACGGCCGTTGAAAGCCGCCTTCTTGCCCTCCTGGAAATCGTTGAGCGCCGCCCCGATCTGCAGGCTTGAGTCAAAAGGCCTCCCATAGGGCTCGACACCTTTGGCCTTGAGCGCCTCGAGTTTGGCCCTTCTTTGAGCGATTATCTCTGATAATTCCATGCTGTCTCCGTAAGGTTTAATTATATATTATATTTAGAGAAGTGTCAACAAGGCAAAACCGCATTCGGTTGCCCCAAATCGTTTTCTGGTAACAATTTACACGATTATCGGTCAGGAATGGTGCTTCTGGACGGTCACAACCCCTTTAGCCTTAAGCTCTTCAAGCTTTTCCCGGGAACACTTCTTGCAGAGGAAAACGGGCTTGGAGCCGGCGCGGTCATAATTCTTGGCCTTGACCAGTCTCCAGAGCGCGGCCTCCTTGCCGCAGCCGTCGCACACTCCCCGGTCCTTGAAATGCCAGAGCTCAAGGGAGGGCGAAGTGAAGATGAAGCGGTCGATCCAGAAAAAGATCACGCCGCCGATAAGGTTGGCGATGATGGTCGCCGTCAGACCCGCGCCCAGCCTGCTCACGACGAGCCACAGGATAGGGGTGCTCAGCTGCCAGCGAAAGAGATAAAGAATGAACCGCTTGATGTTCTTCTTGTTCATGGTGATTGTGCGGGACGTTCCACCGAGGGACATGCCTTTAGGCGTGTCCTGAGGGGGAACGTCCCACTGCTGTTAAGGGTTATAAGTAACTGGTTTCCCTGAGGTAGCCGACGTAATCCTTTACCGCGTCTTCGAGGGAGTAAAAGGCGTGGGAGATGCCGGCACGCCGGAGCTTGGCCAGGTCAGCCTGCGTGAAATACTGGTACCGCGGCCTGATCTGCGGCGGCATCTCTATGTATTCGATGTCCGGTTCCATCCCGAGCGCGGCGAACAGCGCGGCGGCCACGTCGTTCCAGCTGCGCGCGCATCCCGTGCCGATATTGAAGATGCCTTTTTTCTGCGGGTTGCGGATGAAATGCAGGACGATCTCGACGGCATCCTTGACATAGACGAAGTCCCTCTTCTGTTCTCCGTCGGCGAAATCCCTGCGATACGACTTGAAGAGCCGTATCTTCTTCTCCGCGAGCACTTTCTCGAACGTCTTACAGATCACCGAGCGCATCTCGTCCTTGTGATACTCGTTCGGGCCGAAGACGTTGAAGAACTTGAAACCGGTTACCTTTCCCTGGAGGTTATTCTTGACCACCCACAGGTCGAAAAGCTGCTTGGAGTACCCGTACGGGTTCAGCGGCTTGAGCTTCAGCGTCACCTCGTCGGAGTCGCTGTAGCCGAGCTCACCGGCGCCGTAAGTGGCCGCGCTGGACGCGTACAGGAACGGGATATCCTTCGCGAGGCACCACTCGGCCAGCCGCTTCGTGTAGAGATAGTTGTTCTCCATCAGGAAGTCGGCGTTGGTCTCGGTCGTGGAAGAGCAGGCGCCCATGTGGACGATCATATCGCAGGAGAATTTCCCCGCTTCCAGCTTCCGGAGGAACCCGTCCTTGTCGACGTAGTCCTCGATCGTCTTCCCGACGAGGTTCTTCCACTTGTCGGTGGCGTCGAGCTTGTCGACGGCGATGACATCCTTCTCGCCCTGCTCGTTAAGTTTCCAGATGATGCAGCTGCCGATGAAACCGGCGGCTCCCGTCACGACTATTTTCATTTCGGCCTGCCTTTCGGTCCTTCTATAATAAAGGCAAAACCAGACTAAGTCAATAGCGGGGTATTTTCCGGCAGAGGAAGGGAAAAAGGGGATGAAGCGGAGACTAATATATGTCCAGCATGCCGTTATTGCTCGTGGCACCGGCGGTAAGTCCCGACGACGTATTGTTCTGGTCGGCGACCGCCTCACTGTTATCCCACGCGGGCCACTGCTTCGCGGTCCTGTCGCCGCCGCACATCGAAGCGCATCCCTGGAAGAGGAACATCTCCGCCCCGATGCAAAGGCACAGCGCCAGTATCAATATTTCTCTCATTGCGACTCCTTTGATACTATACTATGCCTCTTCACGTGAAGCGGCGAGGACTTATTTCCGCCAATCGCTGCCCATTATCACCGAAAATAAAAAGGCCCCGGCCGGGATATCCCCGCCGGGGCCTTTGACGTCAGCCGTTAGATCTTGTACCCTACATAAAGGACACCGATGATATTGCCAGACGCATCCTTGATCGGCTCATAACCGGTCTCGTACTTCTCACCGAGAATATCAGCCGGTCCATAGAACCCTTCTCCTACCTTGATCTTTTTTATTGCGGCACCGTTGGGGTCAAGCATAGTGCCTACGGCCCTGTTGCCGTCCTTGATAACGTTCGTGGAGATACGTTTGTACCCGTCACCCGACAGCACGAAGATGGTCGCGGTGCAGCCGTTGTTGTCGGCAACTTCGTCGACGATATCGTAATTGCCGTTCATCTCGGTCTCGCCGAAGATCAGAGTCGTCCCGTCAAGCTTGGCAGCGCCCAACGACTTCGCTTTATCCTCAAGCATCTTTATGGCGATCTTCACTTTTGACGAGTAATCCTGGGCGAAAAGGACCTTCGCGCCCGCCAGAAAAACAAGACCCGCAATCGCAAGAACAGCTGTTACCCTCAACAAACTTTTCATACCTGCTCCTTTCCTTTTATGTTCCCCTGTCTGTTTACTTATGCCCTGCGTTCACTCCCTGATCTATCCCCACTCGAATTGAGCTTGAACTTGCTCACGATAGACATCAGTTCGGTGGAAAGCCTCGCCAACTCCTGCGCGGAAGCCGACATCTCCTGCATCGACGCCGTCTGTTCCTGCGTGCTGGAGGTGACTTCCTGAGCGGTCGAAGCCGAATCGCGCGCTATGTTGACGACTTCATTCAAACCCTTGACCACGTTCTCGACCTCATCGATTATCTGATGGCCGAAATCCACGATCTCAGAGGTCACGCTCGAAGCGCTTTTCGCGGAATTCGTGATGCCGTTAAGCACTTCGGAAATGTTGATGACCTGGACTTTGCCTTCCTGCACTTCCTTGGAGCTTACATCGATGGAGTCGACAGCGTGTTTGGTCTCGCTCTGGATCGAACGGATCAGACCGCCGATCTTGCGGACCGCCTCGGCAGACCCTTCCGCGAGCTTGCGGACTTCCTCGGCGACGACCGCGAAACCGCGGCCCGCCTCGCCGGCGCGCGCGGCTTCGATGGCCGCGTTCAGGGCAAGCAGATTGGTCTGGTCGGCGATCGAAGTGATCGTCTCGGTTATCTCCCCGATCTGCTGCGATGTCTGGCCCAGCTTCTGGATAACATCGGCGGTATCCACGACAACGTTGGTCAGGTGCTCTATCTTGGCCACTGCGATATCCGCGGCTTCTTTTCCTTTTGCCGCTATATTACTCGTATCGCTGACCGTCCTGTTGGCATTCTGGGCGTTCTCGACCATCAGCTTGATCCTCTTCGAAGCGTTCTCCATTGTCACGAACGTCTCATCGATGCGTCTGGCCTGCGTATCCGCGCCCTTGGCTACCTTCGTGATGGCGGTAGAAACTTCCTGCGTGGTCGCGTTCATCTCTTCCGATGACGACGACATCTGCTGGGCGGAACTGGCGACCTTATTGGCGCTGGCGCGGACCTGAGAGACGATCTGGTGCATGGATTTGACGATCTCGTTGAACGCGCCCGCCAGCATCCCTATCTCATCCTTGCTCTTGACCGCGACCTGCTGGGTCAGGTCGCCATTGGAGATGGGCGTGCTGGTATCGATGAGGGCCTTCACCGGTTTGTTGATCGACGCGACCAGGATGACGGAAATAAGGATCCCCAGGAACACGGCAAGCATGAACCCGATGACCATGATCGCCGACGTACCGGAAAGCGAGTTGATGGACCTGGTCGATGCCGCGGAGATATCCTTGAGGCTCATCTCGGAGGTATCCTTGACGAGATTCAGGATCTGACCGGAGAGCTCGGCGATCTTCTTCGCTTCCGCTTCCTTCTGCTGCCATTTGACGGCAAACTGGTCGTAGGCATATTTCGTGTCATTCGCGGACTTTTCACAATCGTCCAGCATCTTGCGCAGCGCCTTATGCTTGGTTATGGAGCGCAGATACGTTATTGTCGTATTGACATTCTCGAATAGAACGTTGGCGTCGTTAATAGTGCGCGAGTTCCTTGAGACCTGGGCCTTAAGCCCGACTTTTTCCAGCTTATACCCGTAGTCGTTCAAGTCCTTGACAAGCTTGATCTTCACAAGCCGGTCCTTCAGCTTGTCCGCCTTCACCCCGATCTCGATCTCACCCGACATTTCCCCGATCTGGACCTTAAGGAAATTGGAGACGGCATCCAGGTAAACGCGGACAGAGTCATTTGCCTTGTTCTTGACCTGATTGAGCTCGTTGGTCAGCTGACTGATCTGGTTCAGTCCCCGCTCGTATTTCTTGGTCAGCTCGTCGATCTGGGCGACCGCGTCGCGCAGCTGTTTGAGTTTGACGGATTTCGATCCGAGCGTTTCGGCATCCCGGAGCAGCTTCTTGATCTCTTCAAGGTCAGTGCGGATGCCGGCAAGCTGCTTCTTGTCGCCGTCAGTCAGGTATGCCTGAGTAAGTGTATACGTGCTTGCGGTGACTCTCTCGATCTTGTTGGAGATATCAACACTGGGGAGGTTCTCGCTGGAAAGAGCACCAGTCACCGTCTTGACCTTCGAAAGGTTTAAAATAGTGATGCTGCCCACGAGCATCAGGAGCCCCAGGATAATGACGAAAGCCCCTCCGATCTTCCACCCCAGCTTGATATCCTTCAGCATTTTAATGCCTCCCTATGGATGAATCTCGCAGCTATGCCTGCGCGGTTTTGATATGGCGTTCTACGCGCTGGAACTCGTCCGGCGTGAGTATCTTATTGAGGTCAAGAAGCACGAGAAGCCTGTCTTTGAGCTTGCCTATGCCCCTGATATAGTGCTCGGGTACCTCGGTATCGATAAGGTTGGGCACTTCGTCCGCGTCCCCCGTCGAAAGCCGCAGCACCTCGGAGACGGAATCGACGATCATGCCTACGGTATTCTCCCCCACTTCCACGACTATGATCCGCGTCGTCTCACCCCGTTCTTTCGGCTTCAGTCCGAGCCTTTTGGCAAGATCGATGACGGCGAGCACCTGGCCGCGCAGATTGACGACACCCTCGATGAAGGCCGCGGCCTTGGGAAGATACGTTATCTGTACCAGCCGGACGATCTCCCGGACCTGGCTGATGTCAACCCCGAATTCCTCCGACCCTATTGTAAAAACGACAAGCTGATATTCCTGCAATTTTCCTTCAGCCATCATGCCTCCTGAACGGAAATGTCAGAATCTCGTGTTCAACTGCGAATAGATCCAGTCGACGTCGTCATGCGCCCCGGTCTCCTTCAGGAATGTGCCCGCGAAGAAGTGGGCATAACCGGCCTCAAGCTGCGTTACCTTGGTAAGCTGGTATGCTGCCACAATAGACAGTTCCGAGCCGAAGTACGAGCTCTGCGAACCGTTGTGCGCGCGGTTCTGAGCAACGCCCGCGACGTTATACCAGGCGTCGTGGGTGTTGTCGAGCCAGAGGAAATTGGCTCCCGGCGTAAGCGTAAGTCCGTCAGCCACCTGGAACGCGACGTTCATCGCGATCTCCCTCATGTTCTGCCACCTGATCAGGTCGGCGAGGCCGTACGGCCCGTGTGTGGACTGGGACGGGGGAATGAAAGTTTTAACCGTGTCATCGGAAGGATCATTATCGCCGCTGGCAAGGTTGAATTCCAGCTTGGCCACCGGTTTCATCGGCACATCGGCGAACGTCTTGGTCACATCGGCGTGGATACCGTAAGCGCTGATGTCCTTTTCGGTCGCGCCGGTCTCGCCGAACTGGTATGGGACCTCAACATCGAACACCAGTTCCCAGAGCGTGAATACGGTCCTCAAACCTACCGTATGCCTGTGGGTATGCGACGAAAGCGCCTGTCTCAGGCCTTTCGTATTGACAAGCTGGCTGATAAAGTACGGTTCGAATTTCGGTGCATACTTGTCTTCCTGGTAACCCGCATAGATACCTGCGAGGAAGCTTTCGTCGCTGCTGTGATTCGGATTATCCTGATCATAGTTGACCAGGGAACCTCCAAAGACGGAGGCGGAGAAAGGACCGGAAGAACCGGTGAGCAGGACGGCATCAAAGGCATTGATCCTGTTCGCCCAGGTAGGGCAGGCGATCAAGCGTCCTTTTCCGAGGGTTATTTCCTGGCGTCCCACTTTGATACCTATCCCGCATCCCAACGGATCCTTCATCTTGATATACGCCTGGTGCAGGTCGAACGCGTCCCGCTGTGCGGACGTCAAAGTCCTGGGGTTGGGGAATTCATATGTCCATACGTCCGCCTGGAGGCCTTCCACAAAGACCTCGTATTCATCCAGGTATTTAGCCATGACGTTAAGACGTACACGGTTGTAGAAGATACTGCCATCGTCATCGACTAAATCGTTAAGATCGAAATTGGAGCGGTATTCCCAGCGAAGCCGTTCCTCCCCTCCAAAATCGACCGTCCAATCACCCAGCTGATGGCCTTTAAGCACGTCAGCAAACATCGTGGTCTGGGCATAGGCGGGAAGCAAAGTCAAGAACAGAGCCAGGAACAAAAAAGAAACAATTGCTACTCCTCTGTTGTAGTTCATGTTTCCTCCTTTTGGTA
>JBLMZF010000135.1:0-12080 GCA_050258655.1 Deltaproteobacteria bacterium
CCTGCGCAGCTTCCAGACACGTGTCAGCTTACTGCTGATCGGCGGGATGCTGTTCACCGCACTTCTGAGCGACCTGCTCATCTACCGTCTCGCCCTCAACGCGCAGTTCGACCAGCTCAGGGAACAGCTTCTTTCGATGGCCAAAACGGCCGCCCTCAGCGTGGACGCCTATCAGCTCGAGAGGATACCTCTTGCCCCTGAGGGCGTCAATACGCCGGAATTCAGGTCGATAGCGCAGGGCCTGCTCAGGATCAAGAGCGTCAATCCCCGTATAAAGTATATTTACACGATGGTCCGCGGGGACCGTCCCGGCCTGCTCAGGTTCGTGGTCGATCCCGTGGCGCTTACGGCGGAGGAGCGGCGCAAGAAGCTTTCATCTTCTCCCGGAACCCGTTACAACGCCGCTCGTTTCCCAGAGATGCTCGGCGCTTTCAATTACGCGCAGGCGGACCGCCGGCTGAGCGTCGACGAGTGGGGAGTGACCCTTTCCGGGTACGCTCCCATCCGCGATGTCCAGGGAAGGCCGATGGCGATCATCGGCGTGGACATGGACGCCAAGGATGTCTACGCGCTGCAGAGGAAGGTCTGGCAGCGGGCCGTCGCGGTGCTTGCGATCAGCGTCCTGCTTTCGCTGCTCCTGTCCATGATGATCGCGCAGAGAGTGTCCAAGCCGATCCGGAGGCTGGTCGACGGAATCCGCCATGTGGGCAGGGAGGAGATGTTCCGCGTGCGCGTGGAAGGCTCCGATGAGATCAAGGAGCTGGCCGATTCCTTCAACGACATGGCGTCCAGCCTCTACAAGTCCCGCCGCAGGCTGCACACCTATTTCTACCGCAGCGTGCAGACCCTGATCAGCATCATGGAGGCCAGGGATAAATATACCAAAGGCCATTCCGAGCGCGTCGCGGAATACGCGGCGAAGATCGGGATCAGGCTGCAGCTGCCTCCCGAGCAGGTCGAACTCCTGCGCGAGACCGCCGTGCTGCACGACATCGGCAAGCTCGGCATAGAGGAGCGCATCCTCCACAAGAAGGAAAAGCTGACCGATGAGGAATGGGATAAGATCAGACGCCACCCGATCATCGGGGAGGAGATCCTGGCGCCGATCCTGCTCAACAAGGAGCTTATCTCGATCGTGCGCAGCCACCATGAGCGGTATGACGGCCAGGGGTATCCGGACAGGCTTGCCGGCGCCTCGATAAAACTGTTCGCCCAGATACTGACGGTCGCCGACTCGTATGACGCGATGACCTCGCCCCGTTCATACCGTCCCGCGATGCATATGGATAAGGCGATCGATGAGCTTGTGAGTAACCGGGGGAGCCATTTCGCCCCCCGCATAGTGGACGTGTTCGTCGAACTACTGAATGAGGAAATAAAAAATGGGAAAACTTAAAAGATACCTGTTCACGGGGCTGATCATCTCCGCCCCGATCTTCCTGACCATCTACGTGCTGGTCGTCGTCTTCAATTTCATCGACGGGATCCTGGGACGCTACCTTAACACGGCGCTGACCAAGACCATGGGCTTCTATCTGCCCGGGATGGGGTTCCTGGCGACCCTGCTGCTTATCGTACTTATCGGAGCGGTCGCACAGAGGCTGTTCAGGCACCGCATGGTCGTCTCGGCCGAAAAAGCCTTCGCCTCGCTGCCGCTTATCCGCAGCATCTACCCGGCGCTCAAGCAGATCGTCAACTTCGTCTCAAAGCAGCAGCAGTTCGGTTTCAAGAAGGTCGTGCTGGTAGAGTATCCCCGCGCGGGCTGCTGGAGCCTCGGCTTCATGACCAACGACCAGTTCGACGCGTGCAACAAGGCGACGGGGAAGGACCTTGTCTCCGTCTACATCTCCACCACCCCCGGCCCGCTGAGTGGCTCGGTCTTCTTCTTCGCGAAGGAGGATGTGCTGTTCCCCGCTCTGGGGGTCAATGAGGCACTCAACATCATCATCTCCGGCGGAGTGTTCAAGGGGGAAGAGGACAAAAACAAGTTGTCGTCCGAAACCGTTCGTGATACCATTGGTATTCCTGAAACCGAACCGAAACCGCAGACCTGACACCCATTGCTTCGATGAGGACCATTAGATTGACCCCGCGCGATGCCGACAGCAGGACCTTATCCCTGCTTGAACAGCGCGCTCTGATAAAGACCCTTGCCCCGACCCCGAAGATCAGCCGCCTTCCGCACGGAGCAGCCGCTGCCGACGCTGTTTATTCGTCCGCCCCGCGCTTCGGCGGCCATAAGCTGCTCTGCGTCCGTCCCGATTCCGACCGCGTCAAGCTCAATTCCCATCCGGATAACGAGGAATTCATCCTGATCGACCCTTCAGGCGCGCGCGGCCGGCCGCTCTACATGCTGGTGGGGCTTTCTCCGCACGCGGTGCTTGAGAAAAAGGCGCAGGCAGGGACGCTGAGCGAAAAGGATTTTGTGCTTCTCAGGATGAAGTTCAACGACTCCCGCGCGAGCGTCTTCACCATGCTCAAGGACACGGTCCATTGCGAGATCGTCTTCCCCGGCACCGGTAAAGCGCCGGTGTTCTTCGTCACCGAACCGGCCAGGCTTCCCATGGACCTTCTCAGGCTGCCGGGTTATTCGTTCCAGCTTTCGCAACGATGACCGGTCGCGACAGAAGCTTATACCTGCCTATACTGCTTCTCCTGGCCCTGGCTGGCGGCTGCGTCAGCGCGCCGACCCGGCGTCCTCCGTCCGCCGTCGTCCCGCCGCCGTCGCCTTCGATGGCGTACCATACCGTTGAGAAGGGGCAGACGCTGTGGCGGATAGCCCGCATGTACGGCGTGGACATGAGCGGGCTCATGGCCGCAAACGGCATCACCGATCCTCGCCATGTCTCCACCGGACAGAGGCTGGTCATTCCCGGCAGGTCCGCTACGCCTCCTTCGGCTTTTCCTCCCTCGATACCTTTTTCCGCCGATTACACCGCCATCGACCGTCTCGTCGGCCATCCCTACGGGCACGTGAGGTGGAGGACCATAACCGTCCATCACAGCGCTACCCGTTACGGGAACGCCAGGATCTTCGATATCTCTCACCGCAGGCGCGGTATGGGCGGCCTTTTCTACCATTTTCTTATCGGCAACGGGAACGGAATGGGGGATGGAGAGATCCAGGTGGGCCGGCGCTGGCTGAGACAGAGCGAGGTGAACAGGCCCCAGGACATCCAGATCTGCCTTGTCGGTAATTTCATGAAGCAGCGTGTCACCGATAAACAGTACGACTCGCTGAGAAAGCTCATAGCGGTGCTCAAACGCCGATACAATATCAGCGGACCCTATTGCCTGCGCCGCCACCGGGACGTGGT
The DNA here is from genome assembly GCA_050258655.1 of Deltaproteobacteria bacterium. GTDB lineage: Bacteria > Omnitrophota > Gorgyraeia > Gygaellales > Profunditerraquicolaceae > JBLMZF01. The sequence goes on from JBLMZF010000135.1 coordinate 3,318, forward strand.
CCGCGCGGGCAAAGCGACTGAATGTCCCGGGCGGTACTTCCCGATCGAACGGCTTGTCCAGGATACGAGGGGCGCCCAGTAAGATGAAACGCAAGATCCTTTTCCTTCTGCTTTTTTTCGCCGCGTTCCTGGCCGTGGCCGCTTTTTCGTGGAACAGGAACGATCCGGCGCGTGCCCGTAAACAGGCGGCATGGGAACTCCTGCGGCGCCGCGTCGAACAGCAGTACGCCGGGTTCAAAGGCACGGCCGGGATCGTGGTAGAGGATCTTTCGACCGGGTGGGAGATATCGATCAACAGGAAGCAGATCTTTCCCGCGGCCAGCCTGGTCAAGATACCGATCATGGCGGGCTGCTATCAGGCGGTGGCGGAAGGCCGGCTGAAGCTCGATGAAGAGATCAGGCTCGATCCGGAGGAAAAGACGCCGGGTTCGGGCGTGCTTAAGGCGATGCCTAACGGTTCCGTCTACACCGTGGAAAAGCTCATCGAGCTGATGATCGCCGAGAGCGACAACACCGCCACCAACATCCTGATCGCAAGGCTCACTCCCGATTACCTTAATTCCTTCTTCGCGCGCTGCGGCCTGCGCGCCACCTGCCTGCAGAGGAAGATGATGGATTTCAGCAGGAGGAAGCAGGGCGTCGAGAACTACACCAGCGCCGCCGACATATCGCTGCTGCTTGAGCGCATGTACAGGGGCAGGTTCATCAGCCCCAAGGTGTCGCGCAAATGCATGGAGACGCTGCTTCGCCAGAAGATGAAGGACCGCATACCCAAGAAGCTGCCGAAGGACACGCCGATCGCCCATAAGACCGGCCTGGAACGCTACGTCTGCCATGACGCCGGGGTCGTCTTCACCCCCGACGGCGATTTCATGGTCTGCGTCCTGACCAAGAGCAAATGCAAGGGCGGCTACAGGGCGATGAAGGATTTCATCGCCAGGATCGCGCTTTCGGTCTATAATAATTATCATCCGCAGTCAGGAGGGTAATATGTTCGTCCTGGGTAATTTCATCTCGGCTTTCGCCAATCTTCTCAACATCCTGATCACCGTTCTCTGGTGGGTCATCGTCATAAGGGCGCTGATCAGCTGGGTCAATCCCGACCCGAACAACGCCATCGTCCAGCTCCTGTACAAGGTCACCGAGCCTTTTCTCGAGCCGGTGCGCAGGCTGCTGCCCTTCTCGTTCAGGTTCGGCCTCGATGTCTCGCCGCTGATAGTCCTCGCCATACTTTACTTTCTCCGCCTGTTCCTGGTCCCGACGCTCCTGGAACTTGCCTACAAGCTCCATTGATGCTTCCTTTCGCCTGGGCTTTCCTGATAGGACTCGGCCTTTCCATGGACTGTTTCGCCGTCTCGCTCTGCTCGGGGATGGGAAAAACACGGTCCCTTGCCCGGGCCCTGCGGATAGCCGTCTTCTTCGGCTCCTTCCAGGCGTTGATGCCGGTCGCAGGCTGGCTCGCCGGATCGAAGCTGTCCGCTCTGATCGGCCGATATGATCACTGGTGCGCGGCCGGCCTGCTTGTCTTCATCGGCGGCCGCATGATCATCTCTTCCTTCAAGGAAGAGGAGGGATGCGACCATTTGGAGAAGACATGGGTCCTGCTGGCGTTGTCCGTGGCGACCAGCATCGACGCGCTGGCGGCCGGGATGAGCTTCGGGTTCCTCAATCAGCCTATAATCGTGCCTGCCGTGATCATCGGTCTGGTCACTTTTTGCGTCTCCCTGACCGGTCTGGCGATAGGCAACCGGGCGGGAGCGGCGCTGGGGAAAAGAGCGGAGCTGGGCGGCGGTCTGCTGCTGATAGCGATAGCACTTTTTCTGTTGACACGGGGTTAAAAGGGTATTAAATTATTTATAAATGCTTAATAAAGGAGGCAGGATGAAGAAGTTCGTCATGGCTTTATTCGTGTGCGCTGTCGCTTCGCTCGTATTCTTCCCGGCATATCTTCTCGCGCAGCAGACCCCGCCAGAATCGGTGACGGAAGAGGGTTCCTTCGGTTCGGTCACGTTCTCCCACAAGGTCCATTCCGATCCGGCCAACGCCGCTTGCAAGGACTGCCATCATATGGGCGAGGCTCCGGTGCAGAAATGCGAATCCTGCCACACCGCCGATTCCAAGGTGAACAGGAAGGATGCCTATCACAAGAAATGCATCGACTGCCATAAAGAGAAGAGCAAAGGCCCTACCGGCTGTATGGATTGCCACAAGAAATAAGCCGGAGGTTTGAGATAAAGAAAAACGGGTCCCTTACGGGGGACCCGTTTTTATTTCTGACCACGTGGTCTCTTCAACAAACAGTTGAACTAAAGTCATTATTAGAGTATAATCCCACGTATGGAGAGCGTTTCGAATCCTATCAAATTCCTTAATTGTCTGGTCACCACGATCAGACAGATGTCCATTTATCCTCCGCGCCATCCGAGCATCCTCAATTCGCTCAAAAGCGCCGTATCCAGCCTTAATATCATCTTCATAGACAAGGAAAAGCTTAACCTGAACGTCTCTCCCGACAAGCTTCTCAACATCGACGGCCAGCTTTCAGGAGCGGTTGACAAGCTGGTCACCGGAGAGTTCATCAAGCTGCTGGACGCGCTTGGGGTGGAAGACCTGGTCTTCCAGAAGGGGATCACACTGGAAGAGCTTGACGCTTTTGTCCAGCTCCTGAACGCGCAGAAAGACTCCTCTCTGAAGGGCGAGGATATAAATAAAGTGTTTGCCGGGAAAGGTATAACCCATATCGTCGCCCGGCAGTTCTCCTATCTGAAGGTCGAAAAGGGGAAGGAAGCCGCCATCGGCGGCGAAGGCGCGGGGACCGCGGGGAAAGACCCCGTCCTTGAGGGGCTCAAGACGAGAGTGAAGGCGTACTGCGCGGCCGCTGAGAAAGGCGCCGGAGCCGAAGGGCGCGACGCGCTGGAAAAAGAGCTTTTCGACATGATCAGCGGGGAGATACGGGAGAAGGGCAAGCCATCGGCTTCCGCCCGTACCCTGCTCAGGAAATACCTTCCGTTCGCCGGCAGCCAGGAGGAGGCGCTGGTAAGGCTGCGCGAGGTGCTGGCTGGCTGCGGTATCGCCCCGGAGACGATCGAAGAGGCGCTCAAGAAGCTTTCTGAGGTCCCTGCGGAGGGTACGCGCCGCAAAAAGAGCGGAGAAGCGGACCTGACTGCGCTTTCAGTCCAGCTCGACGAGCTCCGGGGGCGCGTGCAGTCGATGCAGCGCCAGATCGATGAAAGAGACGCCAGGATCGTCACGCTCGAGAAGGAGAGCCGCAAGGCGACGGACGAGAAGCACCGTATAGACAACATCATCCACAACCTCGCCGAAGGCATGGTGGTCGTGGATTCTGAAGGGAAGATCCTGCTGGCCAACACGGCGGCCGAGAACCTCCTCGGCATCACCGCCAAGGACGTGGGCAAGCAGGTCAGGGACGTGGTGAGGGACGAGCACCTGCTCACCATGACCAAGGACCTGGCCGCCGAGAAGGAAGGGGTGGTCGAGAAGGATATCGAGTTCAAGAGCAGTAACGATGAGACGAAGAAGGTGCTCAGGGCGAGTTCCGCGGTAGTGGAGGACAAGAACGGCAATACCATCGGTATGGTGACCATGCTCAACGACATCACCAGGCAGCGCGAGCTCGAGAAGATGAAGGGCGATTTCCTCGCCAACGTCTCGCATGAGCTGCGCACGCCGCTTGTGGCGATCCAGAAATCGGTGTCGTTGATGCTGACCAAGGAGGCCGGGGAGATAAGCGACACCCAGTCCCAGTTCCTTTCCATCGCCGAGCGCAACCTCAAACGCCTGACCTTCCTGATAAATGACCTGCTCGACCTGACCAAGTTCGAAGCGGGCAAGATGGAACTCAAGCCCGAACAGGTGGACCTGGAAAAGCTTGTCTCCGACTGCCTGGTCAGCCTGGGGAACTGGGCCCAGACCAAGCAGCTCAAGCTCGAGCGCGCGATGGCGCCCGGCCTGCCGCAGATATGGGCGGACCCGAACAGGCTCCAGCAGGTGGTGGTGAACCTCGTGGGCAACGCTATCAAGTTCACTCCCCAGGGCGGGACCATAACCGTCTCCGGTGAGAGGGAGGGGGACGGCGTCAGGATCATCGTGGCCGATACCGGGACCGGCATACCGCCCGGCGAATTGACGAAGATATTCGACAAGTTCTATCAGACGAAGCAGAGGTCGTCAGCGGACATATGCGGGACCGGGATAGGCCTGGCTATCGTCAGGGAGATCATAACGCTCCACGGCGGCAAGGTCTGGGCCGAGAGCGACGGGACCAACGGGGCTAAATTCATCTTCACGCTGCCTATTCAAAGCCAATCTTAGGAGGTTCTCATGGACGAAAAAGGGATCAAGGTGCTCGTTGCCGATGACGAGAACGACTTCAGGGACCTGATGAGCTTCTGGCTCAAATCGAAAGGGTATTCCGTCATCACCGCCAGCAACGGGCAGGAGGCGGTCCAGAGGGCCGCGGCCGAGAAGCCCGATATCATCTTCATGGACTTGAACATGCCCGTCCTGGATGGCGCCGACGCGCTCCAGCAGCTCAGGCAGATCGACAAGGAAGTCCCCGTCATCGTCATCAGCGCGTTCGTCGATGACCGGCGCGCCAAGGATGTGCGCAAGTTCGGCATCTCGGGCGTGTTCTACAAGGGCAAGGATTTCCAGGAGGGGCTTTCGCTTCTCGAGGTCGCCCTGCATACGCACAAGAAACTCAAGAAATAAAGCCCTTAATAAGTCTTTTCAAAAACCCGCAAAAAGTCTTTTTCCGCGACGGTTTGCGCCGTCTTCAACCCGCCTTTGAACCGCCCTCAACAGGTAATGAAAAAATTGTATTGACAATCACAGATTCTATGGTATATCTTGTTATTGTCGGACTTATGGTAGTTACAATAACTCTCGGAAGTTTGGAAATTTAAAAAAGTCTGAAAAAAAGATGCTGAAAAAAGAAAGTTCCTCCCCGAAGCTCATCTCAGCGAAAGAGATCACCGCCCGTTACAACATCACCTACCAGACTGTCAACCATTACACCGATTTCGGACTGCTGCCGCTCATGATCAAGAAGGGCAATGTCAGGTTCTATGACGAGAACCTGGTCAGGTACCGTCTCGGGAAGATAATAAAGCTGGCGAGGGAAGGGTATTCTCTGCGCCTGATACGCAAGAAGCTCGTGGGGATATGATATGAGAAGAAGCCTTACCTATATATTGTCCGCGGTCCTGGCCGCCTGCTGGATGTCGGCCGGCCTCTGCCAGGAGAAGTCTGCCGGGAAGCCTGAAGAGCCCATCGGCGAGTTCGTGAACTGGAAGACCCAGGTGCCGAAATCGAACTACTATATCATCATGGGGGCGATATCCATCTTCGGCAACAGGTGGGGCAGCGAGATCAAGGACCAGAAAGAGCTGGAGAACGCCGCCTGGGACCAGGTGGTGCTGTCGTTCGAGGCGTTCCGCCGGGGCATCACCGTGGACCAGAAAGAGGTCGAAGAGGAGCTCGACAAGACGCTCAAGGCGGAGAAGGCCGCCTTCGACAGGGCGAAGGACCCGAAGGCGTACGAGGCCTGGGTGAAGGAGAAGACCAAGGAACCGCCCGCCCTTTTCGAGAACCAGCTGCGCCATATGATACAGCTGGAGAAGCTGCGCAAGCAGGTCCTGGATTCCTTCACCGCGACCGTGACCGATCAGGAGGCGTTCCAGACGTTCCTCGACCAGTACAATACCCTTGAGCTGGAGCTGGTCCAGTTCGATGACCTGGCCAAGGCGAAGGCATATTACGCGAAGATGCGCGACTACAGGTCCTGGGACGCGGCGGGCAAGAAAGACCCTAAATTCTGCAGGAAGCCCGGTTTCGTCTGCCTTGAGTTCCTGATCAACATGTGGAAGATACCGAGGGAGGACTGCTACAAGATGATCAAAATGGAGGTCAACTCCGTCTATCCTCCGGCCCCCGTATGGAAGGGCTACGGCGTGTTCAGGATCGTCAAGAAGCGCGAAGCCGACGAGAAGGAATTCCCCAAGCTCAAGGACCAGTATCTGAAAACGGTCGAGATGAGGAAGAAATACGAACAGCTGGGAGGCTGGCTCAAGGACCTCAGACAGGAAGCGGGGGTCAAGGTGTACCCGGACGCCCCGGAGCCGGCAAAGTAGCCATGGCAGAGATCAAGGCGAACACTCCTCCTGCCGCGGCTGCGGCTTCTCCCGCGGCGCCCGCTAAACCTAAAGCCGGGCAGCCCCTGGACAAAGTGCTCGGGGTGTTCAAGGACAGCCGCAACCAGCTGAACATAAAGCTGGTCAACGTCCTGCTCTTCTGCTGCGCGGCGGCCATGGCCGTCAGGCTGGGCGTGATCATCGACAGCTCGGTCAAGGACATACGTTCGATAGATTTTCGTATCTCAGGGGAAAGCGGCGGGGAGCTCAAGGACAAGATGGTGCTCCGCAAGACCGACTATTACCTCGAGAAGGTCAAGAAGCGGGATATCTTCAAGATGGGGGCGATACCCCATCAGGACCAGATCGAAGCGGGGCCTTCCTCAAAGGCCGTCGAGGCGACGCAGAACTTCAAGCTGGTGGGTATCTCCTGGTCCGACGACCCGGACGCGATGGTCGAGGACATAAAGACATCGAAGACCTGGTTCGTCAAGAAGGGCCAGTTCATCGGGGAAGTGAAGGTGGAGAACATAACCCGGGACAGGGTCACCCTGCGTTACGGGCAGGATCTGATCGAGATCAAATGAAGAAGACTTTTTCAATTCTGATGTGCACGGCCGCCGCTGCTCTCGCGGCCCTGCCTGTTTCCGCCGAGCAGCTGCCTGACATGAAGCCCGGTCAGGTGGCGATGGCGCCCGTGATGTCGCCCCCGCCCCAGATGCAGCCGGTGACCGGAGGCATGGACGGCAGGATCTCCCTCGACCTGCGCAACATCGATATAGTCGACGCGCTCAAGTTCCTCGCGGTCAAGGCGGGCCTCAACATCATCACAACCAGGGCCGTGACCGGCCGCGTCACCCTCCTGGTCAGCAATGCCTCCATCAAGGACGTCTTCGATATCATGCTCCGCAGCAACAACCTCGCCTTTGACAGGAAGGGCGACATCTATAACGTCATGAGCCAGGAGGAGTACAAGGCCCTTTACGGCAAGAGCTACTCGGATGTGCGCTCGGTCAAGGTCTTCTACCTGACCTATGCGGTCCCGGAACAGGCCTTCAGCCTTCTCGATATGCTCAAGAGCGAGATCGGCCGCGTCATGGTGGACTCCGAATCCGGGAACGTCCTGGTCATGGATTCGCCCCAGCGTCTCGAGATGATGGAGGCCGTGCTCAAGGATTTCCAGGAAAAGAACACCGTCAAGGTGATCAAGCTCAATTACGCCAAGGCCAAGGACATCGAGGAGGCGCTCAAGACGCAGCTCGACGCCAAGAAGGTAGGCCTGATCAAGGCGGATGAAAAGGGCAACCAGATCATCGTGCAGACCCTGCCCGACCGCATGGACCAGATAGAGAAGCTGATCGAGGACCTCGATACCAAGACGAGGGAGGTGCTGGTCGACGTCAACATCGTCACCGTCAACCTCTCGAACAAGAACGACGCTGGCATCCAGTGGGAAGGCCTGGGCGGCCTCCTTGTCAACAACAGCGGCTTGAGCTATCTGGGGTCGACCCCCTTCACCTCCGTGCAGGCCTCGACCGACGCCTGGCGTTCCCGCCTGACCACGTACAACGCCAACGGCCTCGGCTCTTACCCGTTCTCGGGGACCACGACCAACTATTCCGGCAGCACCGCCAGCACCGGTCTCTCTGAGCTGCACTGGGGCGTCGTCAACCGGAAATACGATTTCGACGTCATCTTCAAATATCTTGAGACCGTGGGCAAGACCAAGATCCTCTCGAACCCGAAGCTGGCGGTCGTCAATAACCAGGAAGCCAAGATCCACGTCGGCCAGAAGGACGCCTATGTGACCACGACCACGACCACCGGCCAGACCACCAACACGGTTTCGGAACAGGTCACGTTCGTGGACGTCGGCGTCATCATCTCCGTCGTGCCCATCATAAACGAGGACGGGTACGTCACCCTGAAGATCAAGACCGAGATAAACAGCGTCATCGATACCCTGATCACGCCGACCAACAACAAGATCCCCATCATCGATACCTCGCTTGCCGAAACGACGGTAATGGTAAAGGAAGGCTCCACCATCATCATCGGCGGCCTCAAAAAGGATACTGAGATCGAGAACAAGTCCCAGACGCCCTTCCTCGGGGACATCCCCGTGCTGGGAGCTTTGTTCAGGACGACGAGCAAGACCAAAGCGCGCCAGGAGCTTCTGATCATCATGACGCCGAGGGTGATCACCGGCGACACCCTGGTCGGCACTGAAGGTAAAGAAGTGGGCGTGGAAGTGATCAAGCCCTCGAGGAAGTATCCGCCGGAGACGCAGCAACCTCAGGAGGAGGTCAGCAAACCGGTGTTCGTGCCCGCGACCGAAGAAGAACAAACGATGAACCTGAAGGGGTTCAAGTAAAGAGGCGGCCACTATGAAGAAAAGTCTAATCCTTCTCATTCTCCTGGCATTGCCCTGCGCCGTCAGGGCACAGGCGCAGGACGCCGCGCAGGTGCGCCAGCTCAAGGCCGACCTTGAGCTTGCCCGGGAGTCTTACGACCGGCTCAAAGAGCTGTTTGTGAGGAAGGACACCGAGATCAAGGACCTTAATGCCAGGATCGCCGGATTTTCCAGACAGTTCGGCGATTTCCAGCAGGT
>JBLMZF010000136.1:0-7524 GCA_050258655.1 Deltaproteobacteria bacterium
GAGCAGACCCTGCTTGCCGGGGTCCTGATAGAAGCTGAAATTGCCCAGCATCCCCGAGGCGCCCATGCCCCAGCGCCAGACCATGTTGAAGGCGATATGGAGCGCGTGGTGGAAATCCGAGTCGACGCCGGCGGTGGTCTTGCCGAGCTTGAGCTTTTCGGCGGCATAGGAACCGAGGAAGACCTTGACCTGGTTGAGCAGGTGGTCCTTGTCGTGGATGAAGATCTCCTCTTTATCCGGGGTCCAGGTCACGCCGCCGGTGTGGCCGCGCGGGGTGATCGTGATCTTGAAGACGTCCTGGGTTGGCACCAGCAGGTAAGTCACCAGCGCGTGGCCGGCCTCGTGATAGGCGGTCTGCAGTTTCTCTTCCGGGCGTATCTTGATGCGCCGCTTGATGCCCAGCGCGATGCGCTCGCGCGCCTCGTCGATCTCCTTCATCGAGATCTCTGCCTTCTTGTTGCGCACGGCGATCAGCGCCGCTTCCCTGACCATGTTGGAGATATCGGCGGGGCTTGAGCCTACGCTGATACGGGCAAGGCGGTCGATCTTGACGCTGTCCGCGTCGTATTTCACTTCTTTAAGATAGTAACCGAAGAGCTTCTGGCGGTCCTCGAGGTTGGGCTTGTCCACGTAGATCTTGCGGTCGAAGCGGCCGGGACGCAGGAGCGCCGGATCGAGAAAACCTTCGGGCGCGTTCGTGGCGCCGATGATGACGATATTGGCGTCCTTCTCCTTGAGGCCGTCCATCTCGACAAGCAGCTGATTGACTGTGGTGTTCGCCTCGGTCTGGCCGCCGAAGCCGCGGTCCACGCTCCTCTGGGCGCCGACGGCGTCTATTTCATCGATGAAGATGATGCAGCCGCCGTTGATCTCGGCGAGATTACGCGCCTTGTTGAAAAGGCTGCGGATCCTCCCCGCCCCGACGCCGACGAACATCTCCACGAACTCCGAACCGGACATCGAGATAAAAGGCATCTTCGCCTCGGTGGCGATCGCCTTGGCCAGATAGGTCTTCCCGCAGCCGGGAGGGCCCATCATCAGGATACCGCTCAGGATCTTGCCGCCTATCTTCTGCACTTCGGCGCGGTCATTGATCAGCTTGACGATCTCAAGCGCCTCCTGCTTGGCCTCGTCCATACCGATGACATCCTCCCACTTGACGCCGATGTCAGCTCCGGCGATGGATTTCTTCTGGTTCGAGGTCATTGACGAGGCACCCCGCTTCATGAACAGCCAGTACCACATGAACGTATATATGACCGCGAAGAAGATGCCCATGATCAGCTGCATGTAGAGCTGTATGGGTACGATGGCCAGCTGGGACTGCCTCAGGTAGGATTCAGATTCGTTCCAGGCCTTGATGCCGAAAGAGATCAACAGGATAAGCGATGCCGAGAGGAGGACGATGCCGGTGATAACGGTGATGGCTATCCAGTTAAGCTTCCAGTAGAGCTTGAATTTTTTCCAATCCATCTTCACTCTTCACCTCCAGGGATATTAAGTACGATAACATATAGTATCTGCTTCGTCAACCCCTAAAACTGGGCGGGAAGGGCCGGTTTTCCCTTGACCCGGGCCGCCCGCGCGCTATAATAGATTTTCGTTTTCAAACCTTAACCAACTACCCCCTCTGGAGGAACAACTAATGGCTAAGATCAATGAAGTAAAAGGCCGTCAGATCCTCGATTCCCGCGGCAACCCGACCGTGGAAGTCGATATCAGGCTCGATAACGGGGTCCTGGGCAGGGCAGCGGTCCCCTCTGGCGCTTCAACCGGCGAGAACGAGGCTCTTGAGCTCAGGGACGGCGACAAGTCCAAGTACATGGGCAAGGGCGTCCTCAAGGCAGTCAACAACGTCAATAAAGTCATCTTCCCTAAAATAAAGGGGATGGAACCGGATTACAAGAAACTCGACAAGGTCATGATCGACCTTGACGGGACCGAGACCAAGAGCAAGCTCGGCGCCAACGCCATCCTCGGCGTCTCAATGGCAGCGGCCAAAGCGGCGGCCTGCGAGAAAGGCGTGCCCCTCTACCAGTACCTCGGCGGCAAGGACGCCCACATCCTCCCTATCCCGCTGATGAACATCCTCAACGGCGGCCTCCACGCGGACAACAACCTCGACCTCCAGGAATTCATGATCATGCCCATCGGCGCCCCGACGTTCTCGGAGTGCCTGCGCATGGCCACCGAAGTATTCCATAACCTCAAGTCCCTGCTCAAATCCAAGAAACTTTCCACATCCGTAGGCGATGAAGGCGGCTTCGCTCCGAACCTGCAGTCAAACCAGGAAGCGCTGGACCTGATCATCGCGGCGATCGAAAAGGCCGGCTACAAGCCCGGCAAGGACGTCTCCCTCGCCCTCGACTGCGCCTCCAGCTCCTTCTATAAGGACGGCAAGTACATGTTCGAGGGATCGCTGAAGACCTCGGAAGACCTGATCAAGATCTACAGCCAGTGGATCGCCAAGTACCCGATCCTCTCCATCGAGGACGGCCTCGGCGAGTTCGACTGGGCCGGCTGGAAGAAGATGACCGCGGAACTCGGCGGCAAGTGCCAGCTGGTCGGGGACGACCTCTTCGTCACCAACGTCAAGTTCCTCAAAAAAGGCATCGACGAGAAGTGCGGTAACGCCATCCTGGTGAAAGTCAACCAGATCGGCTCCCTCTCGGAGACGTTCGACGCGATCGCGCTGGCACAGAAGAACAACTACAACGCGATCATCTCCCATCGCTCAGGCGAGACCGAGGATACAACGATCTCACACATCGCGGTGGCCTGCGGCTGCGGACAGATCAAGACAGGCTCCCTCTCCCGCACCGACCGTATCGCCAAGTATAACGAGCTGCTGCGCATCGAGGAAGAGCTCGGGTCGAAAGCGGTATACGCCGGGACCTGCTGGAAAAAATGCAAATAGTCGTAAAGAGACTCTCCTGGCTCTTCGTGCTGACCGCCGTGGCGTTCTTCCTGTTCCTGCCCGGGTACGTCAAGATCAAGGCCCTGCGGGACAAGAACCGGGACCTGCTCGAGAAGAACAGGCGCCTGCAGGCGGAGAACACGATGCTCCAGAAGGAGCTTTCGCTCATAGACAAGGACAAGTTATACCAGGAGAAGATCCTGAGGGAAAAGATGGGCGTGGTCCGCAAGGACGAAATACCCGTCAAGATGATTCCGCAGGATTAAAATAAAGCTTCCAAAACACCCAAAAGGGTGTACAATAAACAGTGTTCTTTTACAAGGCTTAGATTCGCGGGGTGGAGCAGTCCGGTAGCTCGTCAGGCTCAATGGATACCAAGCTCAAATCAGACATCGCAGAATCAGCGGCCGTAACCGAACTCTTGAAAAGAGGGTTCAAGGTGCTTAAACCGTTCGGAGATCGTCTCCCCTATGATCTGGGGATCGATCAGAACGGCCAGTTCCTTCGCATCCAGGTCAAAAGCGCCTGGTTCGACAAAACAAAGAACATGTTTTGTGTGGATGCCAGGCGGACCAAGACCAACAGACGAAGGATGCTAAGAGCCCGTTACGACGCAAAAGATTTCGATTTTGCGATGCTGTATGTCGAACCCCTCAATGTGTTCTACATCGTGCCTTGCGCTATCTTCAACCGATTCAGCAGCACCATATGTCTTGTTGAATCAAAGAAACGCCAGCGCAAGCCCATGTCGGCGCATTATCGGGAACGGTGGAGCTTATTATCCAAGGGCTCCTCAACCGGTAACGGTTGAAGGATATCCTGTCAAATTCGGTGAAGCCCTCGACGCAAGTCAAGGTAATACCGAGCCAAGTCTCCTGCAAAGGAGAAAGGTGTAGAGACTAAACGGCAGGGACCAACTCAGTTGGTCAAGATATAGTCCAGACTACAAATCCGTGTAGACGGAGCAGCTAAAGCTGCAGTAGCAAGCATAACCTGAAGGCCAGAGGTTCAAATCCTCTCCCCGCAACCAATATCCCTCGCGCTTATAGGAATTGCGCGAGGATGACCCCGTGGTCAAGAAAAACCCTGAGTTTCCGATCGGAGACTCAGGGTTTTTTGTTTTCTAGACTCGTTCTATCTATTGCGATTTATTGTGATGAATTGCATTCGGTCATTGCAGTTTCTCGGGATGGTGGCGGACGATCTCGGCCTGGACCATGTAGATCACATCCTCGGCGATATTGGTCGCGTGGTCGCAGATCCTTTCCAGGAAACGCGCTATCAGCAGGAGGTGGACTGCCCGGGGCGCCGAGCCGCAATCTTTGACCATGTAGTCATCGATAAGTTCTTTCTGGATAGAGTTCCTCAGGGTGTCGGCCTCGCTGTCAGTCAAAAGGACCTTCTTCGCGAGCTGGCTGTCCCCCTGAACGAAGGCGTCGATTGACATCTTGACCATGGATTGGGCGACGGCAGTCAATTGCGGGATGTCGACAAGCGGCTTGAGCATGGGCTTGTCCACGAGATCAAGGGTGCGCTGGGCGATATCCACGGCGATATCCGCTATCCTTTCAAGCTCCGCGTTAAGTTTAAGGCCGGTCGTGATGAAGCGCAGGTCCTTGGCCATCGGCTGATACCGTGCGATCAGGTCGATGCATTTTTCGTCCACCGCCAGCTCCAGCTTGTCGATCTGGACGTCATCGCGTATGACCGCTTTAGCCGTCTCGGCGTCGCGATTCTTCAGCGCCTCGATAGACTTGTGAATGGCCTCCTCGGTCATGGCCCCCATCGTCAGGATGTCCTTCTTCAGCTCTTTCAATTCCTGGTCAACATGCCGCTCCATCTGTCTCTCCTTATCACCCCGCGCGTGTTTGGAATTGCGCGGGTGTTTCGCCTGTGCTCAACCGTATCTTCCGGTTATGTAATCTTCTGTCCGTTTATCAACGGGCGCAGTGAATATCTGCTGCGTCTGCCCGAATTCTATCAACTCGCCCAGCAGCATGAAGCCGGTATCATCGGAGACACGGGCAGCCTGCTGCATGTTATGGGTAACTATGACTATAGTATACCTGCTTTTCAATTCACGCATCAATTCTTCTATGCGGGCGGTGGACTGAGGGTCGAGCGTGGAACATGGCTCATCCATAAGGAGTATCTCAGGCTTCACGGCGATGAGCCTGGCGATGCACAGCCGCTGGCGTTGTTCGAGCGAAAGTGACAAAGCCGTTCGGTTCAGTTTATCCTTGAGCTCATCCCACAACAGCACAGACTTCAACCCCTGCTCGACCGCTTCATCGAGCTCTGACCCCCTGCTTTCCCCATGTATCTGCAGTCCGAAGGTTATGTTCTCACGGATCGACAACGGGAACGGGTTGGGGCGCTGAAAAACCATGCCCACTTCCCGACGCAAGGTCAACAGGTCCGCATCCGGTACCAGGATATTGCTTCCCGCGATCAAGACCTCACCTGTGGTCTTGACCCCCTCGACCAGGTCATTCATGCGGTTGAATACACGCAGTAAGGTGGACTTGCCGCAGCCGGAAGGGCCGATGACGGCGGTGATACGCTTCTCCTTGATGGCGGCGTTGACGCGCTTGAGCGCCTGGAAGTCGCCGTACCAGAGGTTGAGATCCTTGATGATGATCTTATCCGAATTTGCCACTTATGTAATCCTCTGTTCTTTTATCACTGGGAGCAGTGAAGATCCGGTCAGTATCGTCAAGCTCCACCAGTTTACCGTTGAGGAAAAAAGCCGTCCTGTCGCCCACCCGGGCAGCCTGCTTGACGTTATTGGTGACCAGGACGATAGTGTAGTCTTTCTTGAGCCTGACCATCGTCTCTTCGACCTTTGCCGTCGAGATGGGGTCAAGGCCGGAGCAGGGTTCGTCGAAAAGTATCACTTCCGGCTGGACGGCGAGCGTGCGTGCGATGCACAGCCGTTGCTGCTGGCCGCCTGAGAGCTTGAACGCCGATTCCGACAACCTGTCCTTAACCTCGTCCCAGATGACCGCCTCCTCGAGGCTGCGTTCCACTACGGCCTTTAACTTCTCCGGCTTGTGCATACCATGCATCCGAGGCCCGTACGCCACGTTCTCGAAGATGGACAGCGGCAGGGGCAGCGGCAGGGCGAAGACCATTCCCACCCTTTTCCTGAGCTGTTCGGTATCGATGCGGCAGACGTCCTCATTGTCGAGCAGGACCTTTCCGGACATGTGGAACGCCGGGTCAAGCAGGTTCAGGCCGTTGAGCATGCGCAGGAACGAAGTTTTCCCACTCCGGGACGGGCCGATGATCGAAAGGATTTCATTGGCCTTTATGTCAAAGCTGACCTTTTCCAGGGCACAGGTCTGCCCGAACCTTATACTCAGATCCTCAATCTTGAATTTTTTCCCGTTTTTTACCATTTTTTCAGCTTCCTGAAGCGGTAACGTATGACGATGGCAACAAGGTTCATAATCAGCACCATGGCAAGCAGGACAAAAGCGGTGCCGTAACGGATCTTTTCATCCACATTGGGAACCTGGGTGGAGATGACGTACAGGTGATATGGCAGGGCCATCGCCTGATCGAACAGTGACTGCGGCAGCCGCGGCAGGTAAAACGCCGCGACGGTGAACAGAATAGGCGCTGTCTCCCCCGCCGCCCTGCCAATGCCCAGGATGGTGCCGGTGATTATGCCGGGGATCGCGTTTGGCAGCACGATATGCCGTATCGTCTGCCATTTGCTCGCTCCGAGCGAAAGGCTTACCTCCCGGAAAGACTCAGGCACGCTTTCCAGCGCCTCTCGTGACGCGGTGATGATGAGCGGCAGGATCATTATGCCCAGGGTGAGGCTTCCGGAGATGATGGAAGCGCCGAATTTGAAGAAGACGACGAACAACGCGAGGCCGAACAGGCCATAGACCACCGACGGTACGCCGGCAAGGTTGACGATGGCCAACTTGACCAGGCGGTTCATCAGGTTATCCCGCGCGTATTCGCTCAGGTAGATCGCGGCGAGGACGCCGATGGGCAGGGCGAACGCGATAGCTCCCAGCACCAGGTACAGCGTGCCCACGATGGCCGGAAAGATTCCTCCCTCCCTCATCCCGTGCCTGGGAATATCCGTAAGGAACTGCCAGGATATTGCGGGCAGGCCTTTCTGGATGATGATGACGATGATCATCCCCACCGGCACGATGATTAGAAGCGTGGCCAGGAAAAGGAAGAAAAAAGCGATACTCTGGTCCCTGCGCGGATTCGCCCTCATCGTCTCTCCCTGTGAAGAAACAGGTCCGCGGTCACATTGATGGCGAAGCTGATGACAAACAGCACGATGCCGATGGCGAATAGCGCGAAATAATGCTCGCTCCCCACCACCGCCTCCCCCATCTCCGCGGCTATGGTCGCGGTAAGCGTGCGCACCGGCTGCAGCAAGGTGTGCGGGATGACCGCCGAATTACCGGTGATCATCATCACCGCCATGGTCTCGCCAATGACCCTGCCAATACCCAGCATGACTGCGGCAAGTATACCTGAGGAAGCGGCAGGCAAAATGACCCGGCGTATGGTCTGCCAATGAGTAGCGCCGAGAGC
The DNA here is from genome assembly GCA_050258655.1 of Deltaproteobacteria bacterium. Taxonomy (GTDB): domain Bacteria; phylum Omnitrophota; class Gorgyraeia; order Gygaellales; family Profunditerraquicolaceae; genus JBLMZF01. Next base: position 7,490 of record JBLMZF010000136.1, read on the forward strand.
AAATGCGGCTTCCTTGTATGATTTCGGCACCGAGT
>JBLMZF010000137.1:0-4053 GCA_050258655.1 Deltaproteobacteria bacterium
GCCGCGGTCATCACGTTGGGCTTGCCGTCCTTGCCGTATGTGCCTACGACCAGGACCGGTGTCGGGAAGATAAGTGTATGAGCGCCTAATGATTTCTTCATATCTCTATTATATCGCTAGTGCGGCCATTTCCAATTCTTTACTTCCGGCATGTCGTCGCCGTGGCTGCAGACGTACTGCTTGTGCTCGATAAGCTTGTTGCGCAGCCATTCCTTTACGTGCGACGCCCGCTCTATCAGCCCGGGGACGCGGTCGATAACATCGTCGGCGAGGTTGAAGCGGTCGAGCTCGTTCATTACGCACATGTCGAACGGCGTGGTGGTGGTCCCCTCTTCCTTGTACCCGCGCACGTGCACGTTGCCGTGGTTGGTGCGGCGGTAGATCAGGCGGTGGATCAGCCAGGGGTAGCCGTGGAAGGCGAAGATGACCGGCTTGTCCTTGGTGAAAAGGGCGTCGAAATCGGCGTCGCCCAAGCCGTGCGGGTGCTCCGACTGCGGCTGCAGGCACATCAGGTCCACGACATTGACCACGCGGACCTTAAGGCCCGGTATCTTCTGTCTCAGTATGTCGACCGCGGCAAGCGTCTCCAGCGTCGGCACGTCCCCGCAGCAGGCCATGACCACGTCGGTCTGGCCGTCCTGGTCGTTGCTGGCCCAGCCCCAGATGCCGATCCCCTTGGTGCAATGAGCGATCGCGGCGTCCATGGTCAGCCACTGCGGCATGCCATGCTTGCCCGCGACGATGACGTTGACGTAGTGGCGGCTGCGCAGACAGTGGTCGGCGACGGAAAGCAGGGTGTTGGCGTCAGGCGGCAGGTAGACGCGGATGATCTCCGCCTTCTTATTGACCACGTGGTCGATGAAACCGGGGTCCTGGTGGGAGAGCCCGTTGTGGTCCTGGCGCCAGACATGGGAACTGAGGAAATAGTTGAGCGACGCCACCGGCCTGCGCCAGGGGATATGCCGGGAGGTCTTCAGCCACTTGGCGTACTGGTTGAACATCGCGTCGACGATATGGATGAACGCCTCGTAGCAGGAAAAGATGCCGTGGCGGCCGGTCAGAAGGTACCCTTCGAGCCAGCCCTGGCAGGTATGTTCGCTGAGGATCTCCATCGCCCGCCCTTCCGGCGACAGGTGGTCGTCTTCAGGGATGATCTTTGCCATCCACACGCGGTCGGTGACTTCAAGCACGGCGTTGAAACGGTTGGAGGTAAGCTCATCGGGGCTGAAGACGCGGAAGTTGTGCTCTTTCCTGTTGAGCTTGATCACGTCGCGCACGAAGCCGCCCATGACCCGCGCCGCCTCGGCATCGCAGCAGCCGGGCTTATCCACCTTCAGCGCGTACTCGCGGAAATCGGGCATGCGCAGGTCTCGTAACAGAAGTCCGCCGTTGGCGTGCGGGTTGTCGCTCATCCGGCGCTTGCCTTTGGGCGCAAGCTCGGCGAATTCGCCCAGGAACCGGCCGTTCTTGTCGAAGAGTTCCTGCGGCCGGTAGCTTTTCATCCAGTTCTCCAGCGCCTTGACGTGCTGGGGCTTCTCCATCTCGCCAAAGGGCACCTGATGCGAACGCCAGTAGCCTTCGGTCTTGAGCCCGTCGATGGTCTTTGGCCCGGTCCAGCCCTTCGGCGAGTTGAGGATTATCATCGGCCACAGCGGGCGGGTCACCTGTTTGCGGCTCTTGCGCGCTTTGGCCTGTATATCCTTTATCTCCCGTATCGCCTTTTCCAGCGTTCGCGCCATAAGGACGTGCATCTTCGCGGGGTCGGATCCCTCGACGAAAACCGGCTTATACCCGTATCCCCGGAAAAGGTCGGTCAGTTCTTTTTTACTGATGCGCGCCAGGATAGTGGGGTTGGCGATCTTGTAGCCGTTCAGATGCAGGATGGGAAGCACTGCTCCGTCTTTAGCCGGATTGAGGAATTTATTGGAATGCCAGGCGGTGGCCAGAGGGCCGGTCTCCGCTTCCCCGTCCCCGACCACGCAGGTGACGATCAGCTCGGGATTATCGAACGCCGCCCCGAACGCGTGCGCGACCGAGTATCCCAGCTCCCCTCCTTCGTGGATGGAGCCCGGGGTCTCGGGCGCTACGTGGCTGGGTATGCCGCCGGGGAAGGAGAACTGCTTGAAAAGCCTTTTCATCCCCTGCTCGTCCTGCGACACGTCGGGGTAATATTCGCTGTACGTGCCCTCGAGATACGCCTGCGCTACCAGCGCCGGCCCTCCGTGGCCCGGCCCGGTGATATAGATCATGTCCAGGCCGTACTTCTTTATCAGCCTGTTCAGGTGCACGTAGATGAAATTGAGACCGGGCGTAGTGCCCCAGTGGCCGAGCAGGCGCGGCTTGATATGGGAAAGCGTCAGCGGTTCCTTAAGGAGGGGGTTATCGAGGAGATATATCTGGCCGACGGAAAGATAATTCGCCGCCCGCCAGTAGGCGTCCATTTTACGCAGTTCTTCTCTGGAAAGGGAGTCTTTCATCATGCCTCCGGTTTTGAGGCAATTATACTCCCGCGGCCCCTCCTAGGCAAGGAAAGCGAGCAGGGCGCGGATGATGGTGCGTGGTTCGGGAGGGCAGCCGGGGATATGCAGGGCGACGGGCAGGATGCCGGAGACCCCGTTCTCGACATAATAAGCGTCCTTGAACGGTCCGCCGTCGAGGGCGCAGTCGCCGCAGGTGATCACGAACTTCGGCTCAGGCATCGCATCCCAGGTGCGCTTGAGCGCCAGGGCCATGTTCTTCGAGACAGGTCCGGTGACCAGGAGGCAGTCCGCGTGGCGCGGCGAGGCGACAAAGCTGATGCCGAAGCGCTGGAGGTCGTAGATGGGGTTGTTGCAGGCGATGATCTCGGATTCGCAGGCCCCGCAGGAGCCGGTATCGACCTCGCGGATATGCAGCGAGCGGCCGAAACGCTTTTTGATCGCGGCCCTTAACTCCTCCCCCATCTTAAAATCGGGGTCAGATTTGTTTTCCGGGAAAATAGATCTGACCCCGTTTTTTTCGAGACGCTCGGTCACTATTCCCTTGAACAACCTGGTCTTGAAAATGTTCAGCATATCTTCCTCAAAGGTCGTTGCCTGAATAAGAAAGGTCGAAGCTCTTATTGCACACCGGGAAATCCGGAATGATGTCGCCGAGGACACAGTAGGCCAGCCCCTGCCAGTTGAGCGACGAAGCGTCATAGACCTTGCAGCGGTCGATAAGTCCCTTTTCGTCCGTCCGGACCCAGTACAGCGCGGGTCCCCTCCATCCCTCGGCGTACCCGAGCGCGTAGCCAGCCTTCGCCGGCCCCTCGGCGCGCAATTCGTCGTCAGGAAGCACTTCGGCCAGCGCCCGGATCACGCGCAGCGACTCCTCGAATTCCTGGAACCGCACCTTGAGGCGCGCCAGGACATCCCCGGTCTGCTCGCAGGCGGTCTTGAAGCCCGCCATCTCATACGCGGGGTCAAGGAAATCCAAACGCAGGTCGCGGTCGATGCCGCTTGCCCTCGCGGCAAGACCGGTTATCCCCAGGTCCTGCGCGGTCTTCTTCTTGAGCACGCCGGTCGAATCCACGCGGTCCATAAAAGAAACGCTGGAGAGAAGGATATCCTTCAAGCGGAAGAAATCGGCCTCGACCGAACGGAGCGCGTCGAGCAGCATGGGCATTTTCTCGGTCCCGATATCGACGGTGACGCCGCCGCAGACATTCAGCCCCTTGAGGAACCTGCTGCCGGTCAATCCGGCGCTCAATCTCTGGATATTCTCCTTCATCGTCTGGGCGAGCGCGGCCGGGAAACTGAAACCGACATCCACCGCGATCCCGCCCATGTCCGCGGCGTGATTGTACAATCTTTCAAGCTCGAGGAAGACCGCGCGCAGGACCTGCGCCCTGGCCGGGATCCTCAGACCGTATATCTTCTCGAGCGCGCGGCAGAAAGCAAGGCTGTGCGCGAACGCGGCGTCGCCGGAGACACATTCAGCCAGGCGGACCGCTTCCGCCCCTTTGCCCTCGAACGCTTTTTCCGCGCCGCGATGGGTGAAGCCGAGACGGATCTCGAGGTTGATGATCGGTTC
>JBLMZF010000138.1:0-7467 GCA_050258655.1 Deltaproteobacteria bacterium
TCAAAGATGAGAAGTGTCGTTGAATACTTTTATCTTACACTTCCTGCCGTCGACCTCGACGGTGCTTACGCTGGCCAGCGAAGGCAGGAATTTCCATATCTTGTCCCTGCCGGCGATCGAAGCGAAGATGACCATCATCACCCCGCCGTGCGTCACCACAGCGCAGGTCTTCCCTTTGTTTTCGGCCACTATCTCCTTGAATACCTTTTTTACCCTGCGCTCGAACGTCTTAAAGCTCTCGCCCTTCGGGGGGGTGACGCTGCCGAAACGCTTAAGCCACAGCGAATAGAGCCTGGGGAATCTCTGAAGAAGCGTATCGTGGTCCATCCCCTCGAATATCCCGAAATTCATCTCCCTTAAAGCTGAGCGGATCTCCAGCATCCTTCCAGGGAAGACCTTTTGGGCGACCGAGGTGCACCTGTGTTTGTTGCTGCAATAGATCCTGTCCACTTTTGCGTCCTTGAAGCGCCTGGCAAGGCCGGCGGCCTGCTTCCTCCCGGTCGCGTTGAGCGGGACGTCATTGCTCCCGCAGTATTTCTTGCGCTTTGTCCAATCCGTCTCGCCATGGCGGATCAACAGTATCCTGGTTTTCATTTTTTCGAACCTCCTGAAACAAGGATGATGAACGGTTTCGATGAGATCGGGTTGGTCTTGACCACGACCACCGTCTTGTAGACTGATTCCACGTTCTGGTAGGTCAGCACCTCTTCCGGGGTGCCGTCCTTGAACACCCTGCCTTCATTGAGCAGCATCAGCCTGCCGCAGTATTCGCCGGCAAGGTTAAGGTCATGGATGACCATGACGATGGTTATCTTCTTCTCACGGTTGAGCCGGCGCATCAGGTCAAGGATCTGGATCTGGTGGCCGATATCCAGGTGCGAGGTCGGCTCGTCGAGGAACAGGAGCCGGGGCTGCTGGCACAGGGCGCGCGCGATCAGCACCCTCTGCCTCTCCCCCGCGCTCAGCTCATCGATCCCCTTGTCTTTCAATGAAAGCGTATCTGTCAGCCGCATGCTCTCTTCGGCGGCATCGAGGTCGCGTTTTTTCTCCTTCTCGAAACGGCCCAGATGCGGCATTCTTCCCATCAGCACGATGTCCTGGACTGAGAACGAGAAACCCTCGAACGAGCTTGCAGCCGAGACGAACGCTACCCTGGCGCAGTATTCTTTAAGAGTGAGCGAAGCGATATCCCTGCCGTCAAAGCTTACCGTGCCTGTCCTGACCGGCAGAGCGCGGCTCATCAGCCTGAGCAGGGTCGATTTGCCGGAACCGTTGGGGCCGATGACGCCGACGAACTCCCCTGCCTTTATCCCGAAGGAGACGTCATTGACGACGATCTGTTCGCCGTATCCGCCTGCCAATCTGTCGACCTTGAGTATCTGTGCCATTTATTTCAGCCGTTCCTTGTTCTTGAGCAAAAGGATGAACAGCGGCGCGCCGATAGCCGCTGTGATCACGCCGATCGGTATTTCCATAGGAGCGAAAAGCTTCCTGGCCAGGAGGTCGCAGAGCACCAGGAAAATGCCGCCTGCCACGCATGAGACCGGGATCAGCACCTTGTGGTTCGGCCCGACTACCATCCGCATCGCGTGCGGGATGATCAGGCCCACGAACCCGATCGTGCCGCAGACGCAGACGACCGCGGCGGTGACCAGCGAGGTCAGGAAGAATATCGCCTTCTTGAGCTTTTCGGTCTCGATCCCCAGGTGCATCGCCTCCTCTTCGCCTATGCTTATGGCGTTGAGCTCACGGTAGAAGGCGAAAAGCATGCCAGTACCGGCCAGGACCAGCGTCCCGACCACATAGAGCAGGCGGATATCGAAGACGTAAAGGCTGCCCCAGAGCCACCATAGTTCGCTGTGCAGGGATTCCTTGGCGGCGACGGAGATGATAAAGAGCATTACCGCCGAAAGCGCGATCGAGACGATGACGCCTGAGAGTATCAGCGACTGCAGGGGGACTCTTGCTCCCTGCCTGGCAAGCCGGTAGACCAGCGCCATGGTCAGGAATGCGCCGACGAACGCCGCCAGAGGCAAGGGAACGCCTGATAAGCCTGCCAGTATCGCGATCACCGCTCCCAGCCCCGCCCCGCTCGATGTTCCTAACAGGTAAGGCTCAGCCAGCGGATTGCGCAGCACTGCCTGAAGCGAGATACCGGAGACAGCCAGCCCGCATCCTGCGACCAGCCCCAGGATAACACGGGTGAGCCTTAGAAGCAGTATGGCCCGGTTCTGCGGGTCGAAAAGGCGGGCAAACGGGATGTCCACCGCGCCGATGCTGAGGGCCGCGGTTATCGCGACCAGGAAAAGCGCCGCGAGAAGGAATAGTTTAAGTCTGTTGCTGCTGTTCACTTCAAGATCCTTTCCTGAAGCTGGCTGAGGCCTTCTACCAGACGCGGCGTGGGACGGCAGAGGATATTCTCGTCGATATCGTTATACACCTTTTTCCCTTTCACCGCTTTAAGCCCTTCCCACCCGAAACGGCTGTATATCTTATCTGTTTTTATAGAGGAAAGGGCGACGATGACGTCGGGGTCAGCCTGCACCACCACTTCTTCGCTGACACGGCAATAGGGTCTGGGAGTATCCGCGCAGACGTTCGAGCCGCCGGCGATGGCGATAAGCTCATCGATGAAAGAGCCGTTGCCTGCCGCCATGAGCGGGTCGTGCCAGACCTCGAAGAAAACTTTGGGTCTTTTTTCCGCGGCCGCGGCCTTTTGCCTGGCCTGCTCCACCGCCTGTTTCATCGAGGCGACGATCGTCCGGGCCTTCTCCACTCTATTGGTCAACCGGCCGATCTCAAGAATGGACGAATAAAGCTCGGAAAGGTTTTTCGGGTCGCTGACGCAGACGGCAAGCCCAAGCTTGCGCAGGGAAGTGATCGAAGGAGTCTGCTCAAGGCCGGTGCAGAAGACGACATCAGGCTTGAGCGAGACTATCTTCTCTATATTAGGCTGGCTGAAATCGCCGATCTTCTCTTTATAAGCGGCCTCAGGCGGGTAATCGCAGTAGCGGCTCACCCCGCAGAGCTCGCTGCCTGCTCCGAGGGCGAAGATGATTTCGGTGGTCGCCGGGCAGAGTGAGACATACCGGGCAGCGAAAGCGGGCGCGGCGGCGAGAAGAATAACGGCTGTCATTGCGAGGCGTTTAATCATTGTTTCCGAAGCAATCAAAACAAAAAAACCCTAAACGTTGTTGAAGTAAACATTTAGGGTCGCACCCTGGTTCATCTATGGCCCTTTCTCCGAGGTGTTCCGTACCGGCAGGTCTTCTGACTTAGGGGTTTTAGCCTACTCGCCTGCCTTCCCGCTCTTTCGAGCAGTGGCGTTTCAAGCTTTCGTTCCCCCTTACAGCAGCGGGACTGTGGCCGAATCTCACGGCCTTTCCTGTTGGCCCTTTCGGGGCCGGTACTTGTTCTGATTATAGTTTAAAGGAGCAGGAAGTCAACTAGAATTCAATTCCCTTACGCGCCTTTATTCCTTTTCGATAATAGTGTTTGACCTCTTTGACCTCGCTGACCAGGTCCGCGCACTTGAGCAGCGTCTCATTGGCGCCGCGCCCGGTCAGGACAAGCTCGATCTCGTCGGGGACGCCGGACAGAAACGACAGCGCGTCGGAACAGTCGATCACGCCGAGGCTCAGCGCGACATTGAACTCATCGAGGATGATCACATCGAACTTCCCGCTCCTGAGGGCTTCTTTGGCGCAGGCAAGCCCCTTGCGGGCGGCATTGGTCTCCCTGCTGTCCGGCTTTTTCCTGATAAAGGAACCGGTGCCGAACTGCCTGACGGTGACGCCTTTGAGCCGCTTGAGCCCTGCAAGTTCGCTGTACTTGCCTTTTTTGAGGAACTGGCAGAAATAGACCTTAAGACCGGCACCCGCCGCCCTGAGGGCCAGCCCCAGAGCCGCTGTTGTCTTTCCCTTGCCTGTTCCTGTGTAGATATGGATCATGACTTGATCATCCCGAATTCACCGACCAACGGCACGAAGACACAGTCGCAGATGCGTTCGGTGACGATCCTTCCGTTTTTTTTCGCCGCCCGGATCAGTATCTGACGGTGTTGATCTCCCAGCGGCAGGATTATCTGTCCCCCTTCCGCCAACTGTTCTTCCAGAGGGAAAGGTATTCTCGGGCAGGCCGCGGTAAGGATCATGCGGTCGAAAGGCGCCGCGTCCTTCCATCCGAGTGTCCCGTCCCCCACCGCGAATCTGATGTTCTTGTAGCCCAGTTCCCGTAAGAGCGCGGATGCCTTATCTGAGAGATCGGAGAATCTCTCGACGGTGTAGACTTCATTTGCCATCTCGGACAGGAGCGCGGTCTGATAGCCCGAGCCTGTGCCGATCTCGAGCACTTTTTCAGCCTCAGTCAGGCGTAACTCCTGGGTCATCAGGGCCACGATATAAGGCTGTGAGATGGTCTGCCCGTGCGGGATGCTTACCGGGGAATCCGCATAGGCCTCCTCGCGGTATTCATCGGGCAGGAACCTGTGGCGCTCGATGCGGTACATCGCCCCCAGCACCTGAGGGTCGTTGATGCCCCGTCCGATGATCTGCTCGTCGACCATCTTTTGCCGCAAACGCGGATAATCCATATTTCAGGCGTTCTTGAACAGGAACGAGAAAAAACGCAGCGTGTCGGTGATCGGGTTGATATGGCTGGTCGCGCCATCGTATACGCTGGTGACGGGGATGGAGCATATGATGTAGCCAAGGCGCGAAGCCTTGATCAGCATCTCTGACTCGGTCTCGTACTTGGCAGTGCTCAGTTTTATCTGCTCGAGCACTTTTCTGCGAATAAGGCGGTACCCGCACTGAGTGTCGGGGATCTCCTGCCTGCAGACCAGGGAGATCAGCCACGACATGAACTTGTTGGTGGCTACCCTGATGAACGGCATCGATCCGCGCTGGCCCATGCGGTTGCCGACGATGATGCCGCATTTCTGGTGAGCGGCCGCGGTCTTGACGAATTTGGCCGCTTCCTGCGGGAGATGCTGGCCGTCGCCGTCCATGGTGATCACCGCGTCATACCCCTGCCTCAACGCCTCGCCGAAGCCTTTTATCAGGCAGGCTCCTTTGCCCATGTTCTTTTCGTTGACTATGACCCTGGCGCCGGCCGATCCGGCCAGGACCGGAGTGCCGTCCGAGGAGCCGTCGTCTATCACCAGCACGTCCAGCCCCTGCTCGCGCGTGGTCATGACAACGCGCTTGATGGCTTTAGCTTCGTTGTACGTCGGGATGATCACGCAGATCTTTTCCATCTAGATCCAGAATTGCCTGAACATGTACCACTGCTCAGGATACCGCTTGATGAAGTCCTCGATCACGGGCTTGTAACGGTCGATGACCTCCCGGATATCGTTGTCATCCGACGCCTTCTTCCCCTCTCCCGCTTCGATAGGCGGCAGGACCTTGAGGGTGAAGGTATCGTCGGGATTACGGATCATGAACCCGGGGACGATCGGAGATCCCATGGCGATGGCCAGGACCGCCGGCCCTTTGGGCAGGTACGTCGGCCTGCCGAAAAGGTCCACGACTATACCGCGGTCCTTGGAGAAATCCCTGTCGCCGACAAGGGCGATCAGCTTGTTCTGCTTGAGTACCTGAAGAGAAGCCCGGGCGGCCTTGCCGAACGGGATGACCTGCATCCCGCCTGTCTCTCTTCGGCTGTCGAAGAAACGGTTGACGGCCGGATTGGCGTGCGGCAGCGCTACCACATAGAAAGGGTATCCCGCTCTGCCGATCAACTGGCCTCCCATCTCCCAGTTGCCGATATGGGCGGTCAGGACGATGACCCCCTTGCCTTTCTTGAGCGCCTGGTCGAAATGCTCGAATCCTTCGACATTTGTGTTCTTCTTCCAGTACTCCGGGCTGTTATTCGGCGAGCGGAAGAAATCGACGAGGTATTTGGCGAAGTTATGGAACATGCGCCTGCGGATGGCGCGTATTTCGGCCTTGCTTTTGTCCGGAAAAATGGCCTTGAGATTGGCATAGACGAACTTCCTGTCCTGGTCGGCAAAGATAAAGCGCGTGTCGGTGACGAAGACCGCCAGGGCATAAGCCATCCTCAGGGGTATGGCACTGGCCAGGAACTCGCCGAGCTTATAGAGGTAGTAATTGATCATCTGGGGCATTTTTCCAGGACGAACCTGGCGATATCGAGCGCGGCCGTAGGCTTGCCGATCTTTCCCGCGGCTTTGGTAAGGGAGGATAGTCTGTCTGGTTCCTCGAGCAGTCCGTCGACGACGGAATAGATCTCGGTCGCGCGGTCGAGCTTGACCGCCGCCTGCTGGTTGATCAGGAACTGCGTGTTGTTCATCTCCTGCCCGGGGAGCGGCTTGATGATGATCATCGGAAGACCCTTGGACAGCGCCTCAGCGGTGGTTATCCCGCCGGGCTTGGTCACGATCAGGTCGGAAGCGGACATCAGTTCGTTGACGTTGTTGACGTACCCGCACAGCAGTATCTTGTGCTTGGAATCGCCCGTCTTGCGCGATAGCTGTTTGTAGAGCTTCTTGTTGGTCCCGCAGACGATGATCTCCTGGAGCGGCCTGCGCACCTTCTCGAGCGAGCGGAAGATCGTCTTTATCGGCCCCAGCCCCTGCCCTCCTCCCATGATCAGGATGGTTTTCATCTGGGCGTCGAGGCGCAGTTTTTGTTTTATCAGGCGTGCGTCGACGGACTGGCTGAACGCCGGGTCGAACGGAATGCCGTACGCGTGGATCTTCTCCTGCGGCACGCCTTTTTTCATCAGGCGCTGGCTGACATCTTCAGCCGGAGTTATGTAATGGTCAACCTGGTCATACACCCAGTAGGAATGCGGGACGAAATCCGTAAGGACGCCGACCAGAGGCAGTTTAGAGCCGGTCCAGCGCTTGTAATCGGCGACCATTCCGCAGGGGAACGCCTGGGTGCAGACGACGATATCGGGTTTTACCGTATCGAAGAGCCTCTGGAGCTTTGGCGAGTTGTTGCGGTGCACGAACTCCTTGAGCTTTTCCAGGCTCCGCTTTACCTTCGGGTTGTCGTACATGTAATCCCAGATCTTCGGCGTCTTTTTTATCACCGTCGTGTAGAGGCGGTTGACGATCTTTTCCGAGATGGGATTGGTGTACTTGAAGGCGTTGATGGCGGTGATGTCAACGTCGGGCGAAAGCTGTTTGAGCGCTTTTTCGATGGCAAGAGCGGCGCTGCGATGACCGGAAACATCGGTGATGTACAGGAGTAGTATTCGTTTTCTCATGGTGTGGAAGTGTGAAGTTTATTGTGCATGTCTCCAGGGATATGTCCGTTCCCGTTGCTGGCGTCGTTGATCTTCCCTTCCGCCTTCAGTGTGAGGAACGCCGCGGTGACCTCAGGGTCGAACTGCGTGCCGCTGTTCTTTTCGATCTCGGCGCATGCCTGGTCCACCGAGAGCCCTTTACGGTACGGCCTGTCCGAGTTCATCGCGTCGAAGGCGTCGGCAACGGAT
>JBLMZF010000139.1:0-10086 GCA_050258655.1 Deltaproteobacteria bacterium
CCCTGTAGCCAGCTTCAAGATCCTTCAGACACGACTGCCTGCTGAAACCGGCCTTCTTTATGAAAGGGAAGGAACTTATAAAATCTTTTGTCGCATCGATACCCTGCTCATCAGACAACACCGCGACCTTACGGTAGAAATCAAGGACGGATATGTATCTTTCCGTTCCATTGAGGGATCCCAGCCAGGTCCTGAGCCCCTCTTCCTCCCTTTTCCGTAGTCCGCGGTATGCAAGGCTTGCCGCAAGCTCAGAACAAATGCGGGCGTTAATGCCTTTAGCATTAAGCTTGTCCTGTGAAAGCGACATGCCGTAGTAAGCGAGGATCAGATACAGTAAGGTTGCAAGTTGATTACTGGAAGTGTATACCAGCTTTTCATCCAGCAGGAGGCCTTTCTGCCCCGCGCCGTCATCGATTAAGGCAGCAGCGGCGGGCATGAATCTTGCAGCGTAGAAATTCTCTTCTATCCGCGACTTCTTCAGTATCCGGCGCAGGCCAGGAAAGGACTCATGCAGCCTTTCCGAGGCGTTCTTGAACAGAATGGGATCGATCTTAGCCGTCGGTATCGGTACGACCTGAAAGGCTGCCCGGTCAGGCGAAGCTCCCAAGAGAGAGAAATCACCTGAGGCCATCTTTCCGCCGTCGGGCATGAACTCGCGCGCGAGGCGGCCCTCGTCGCACTCATCCACGCGGGCGTTCTTGCCCAGAAGGCCGAGAGTCGGACCCTTGAGCCTGCGCATCCACTGCTTGAGATCATTGCTGCTGTTGACCCGGCCTTTCCAGTCGCAGCAGCAGATCTTCGGCCAATCCACGTTCTCGACGCGGATACCCGCGTAATCAGGTATCGCTTGAGGAGCTTCAGAAGAATTGACCACAAGCGAGAAAGTGCGGACATCGCTGGCGGGGAAAGCGGAGGCCGCGATCATCCGCGCCATGCCCATCGTATTTCCGGACTGGACGCTGGCATCAACGATCAGGACGGAGAACTTCCTGTCCTTTTCGGGCAGCTTCGGCGCCAGCCCGGCCAGTCTCATCCGTTCCCGGGTCTCGGCGAAAAGAAGGTCACGGCTGCGCTCATGCGTATCCGAATGCACTTCAGGCGCGGCGATCACCGGCCTGCGCAGGCCGAACCGGCGGCGCAGGAGCGAATAAACGATGATCAGCGGCAAGGCTTCGCTGGCCAGGAATATGCAGATGTCGGGATCGAACCCGTCATCCCTCATCTGCCTCAGCCCGTGGGCCATGTACCGGGGGGCCTTCTCGGCCTTCAGGAACCATACCTCATCAATAATATCGCCGCGAGGGTTATAGTCGATCCAGAAGTCCTTTTTACCTCCGTCCCTGCCTGCCTCCTCCTTTACGTCAAGCACGGCACGCAGCCGGCCCTCGGTACTCGTCGCGTCGGCGCTAAGCTTCGACAGCACGTGGCGCACGGGGACACAATTTGTCTTATCACCCAGAGGAAGCTCGCAGGCGGCGTAACGGGCCTTGAGGCCGGAAAGAGGTTCCATAAAACCCCGGACAAAAACGTTCTCAACCGCCTTCACTGAAACAGCCGAACGGCCGGAAATGAACTTTTTAAGGTCGCGGATAATGAGCGCCTGCTCGCCGAGATCGTATCTGCCGCGGGTAAACGCGCTGGTGAAGTCGAGGTTGTAGACCGCCTGGGGCCTGTTATGGCTGAACGAGACTCTCAGGTTTGCCTGATGGCGGTCCGATAGCCCGACGAGGTAGGCGGCCAGGGAGGCTTCACCTATCTTATAGGAAAGGTCGAGAGCGAAATCCTTCGAGAAAGGCTCGTCCTGCCCGTAGAACTCGCGCAGTGACATGTCGCCCACGAACTCGTACACATAATAGTCGGAGTCGGCGGAAATAAGCCTCGGAGCCGGCAGACCGAAACGGCCGAGGATCTTCGGCGCGTAATACTCACAGCTGGCCGGGTTCTCCTTGACCACCAGCCTCCGGTTGGACGAACTCCTGCCGTCCGCGACCACAGCCATGTAGACCCTGCGATCGTCAAAGGACTTCCTGACCACGCCCTGGAGCAGCACGATCCGTTCCACCCTGCCGAAACCGATACGGAACAAAAGCTCACGTATCCGCTCCTCTTCCCCTCCGTCAAAGCAGAACGTATCCTCGCCGGGGAGGAGATCCCAGACCTTTACTTCGGAATCGATACCGGCCATGATCCTGGTCCGGTCGGGGCTCATGCAGACGCATCTCAGCTTATCATGTATGCCCTCAGCGGAGCTCAGGTAGAACCTGGCGATCTCATGCAGGCTTTCCGCATCCAGGATATTGACAGTGCCATTTTCGTATCCGGCTATCAGCTTCGTATTGTCGGTACTGAGGCTCATGCCGGCAAGCTCCTCAAGCATCCCGGTGGTGAAATCGATCCTTTCATAGCTTTTCTCATCCCAGATAGCGATATCGCCATCGCGTCCGACGAAGATCATGGTCCCGTCCGGGTTGAAGAAGACCTCGTTCACCGTATGATGGTTCTCTTCGTCCAGTATGCGCAGCTGATCGCCGCTTTCGGCATCCCAGACACGCGCTGTCTGGTCATACCCTCCGGTGATGATCTTCGTCTTCCGGGGATTGACGGCTACCGTTTTCACGACTCCACGATGGCCTTTGAGCGTCTTGTGCTCCTGATAGTTCTCAACAGACCAGATCTTTACCCATTGCGAATAACCGGTGATTATCCAGGCGCCATCAATGCTCATGCAGACAGCATTAACACGGCCATCATGGGTCAAGGTAGCAAGCTCATTATACGTCTGCGCGTCCCAGACCTTAGCGGTCCTGTCATCGCTCCCGGTGATTATCTTTGTGCCGTCGTGGGAAACGCGGACAGCCAGCACCGGCCCCTCATGCTTGAGCACGGCCAATTGATCAAAAGTGCGCGCATCCCACACCATGGCGGTATTATCACAGCCTCCCGCGATGATCTTTGACCCGTCGGGAGTCGTGCAAATGCAGTTGAGCAGGGAAGAACCTTTGAGAGTCTTGACCCGCTTAGGCTCGACCTTCCGGTAATAGCCTCTATGATAGAACTGACGCACCTTTACGGCATCGAAAAGTCCTTTGTCCTGACCGGGGATCAGATCTTTCACCTCTTGTTCAGCAGCTTTAAGGCTGGCACCAGACCGCTCAATGATCCGGTCAAACACCTTTAAGCCTTCCGCGCAGGCCAGGACAAACCCGTCATCCCCGTCGATCTTTGCCAGTATCCCTGCGGACAGGTCTTTCTTCGCCTTCCTCATTCCGGAATACCCCTTGATCGCGACCAGCTCTCCGGCGACTTCACGGTTTATATCCGCTTTTGCCCCTTCCCTGGAGAGCAGCGCTTTATATAAAGCCGCGTCCCCGGCAATACAAAGGAACTCGGTCCATTCTTCTTTATTCTTCTCAAGCAACCGGCGCAGACGCTTGTCGAACAACAAAGCCGATTCCCGGCCGTGGAACACCACGCCTGCGGCCGCAGGCATATATTCGGCCCAGAAGAAGCCCTGGAAATCAAAATCGGTATTATGGTTGGTGAGGAAGTGATTGCTCCCGCACTTCTGCATCAATTCACCGGTAAGGTCCTCATCAAGCTGTTCAGCGATGAGCGGCGAACGCTCGTAATCCTCCTTGTTCTTTGAAGCTCCCAGAAAAGAATAGCTGCCGCTGAACTCTTTCCCGCCGTCTTTAAGGTCACTGAAGCGTCCGGAAGCGAGCGTCTGGCCATTCAGAGAAAAGCTGGCCTTCGCGGAATCCAGGAACATTTCTTTCGCGTGCAGGCTGTAAGTCACCTTCTCGAGCACTATCCTCCCGTAAGGATACCCGAAGGCGCGGCGCATTATCTGTATGTCATCCGAAAGCCCCATCATCACGACTTCTTTTTGCTTCCAGTCCTTCGTCAATCCCGCGATGAATTCCGTCTCGGGACGTATGTGGAGGTGGAAAAGGTGCGCGGCAAGCAGGTCGACCTTCCTGCCTCTTTTTCCGCGTACCGCCAGGGCCGCGCAGTCGCAATAGCCTTCGCTGATCACATATTCGTCCGGCCCGATGCCCCTCCAGATGCCTATGGCCCCCATCGGCAGTACATGCCTTTTCCAGGATCCTTCCACATGCGGTTCCGTCGGCTTGACCTTCTCGATCTTGAAGCCGAAATACCTGATCCCGTAAAGCTCTCTTCCGCCATCAGTACAGAACTTATCCCCGCCGTCATTATGCTTATCCAGAAAACCATCTCCCAGGCTTTCCCAGACCTTTCCATTTTCATCATGGCTCCCAGTGAAGATCCTGTTGCCGTCATTGCTTATACAGGAGAATTGCTTAAAATACACTTGTCCCTGTAAAGTAGCCAATTCTTTATGGCTGTGGGCGTCCCAGATCTTGGCTATCCCGCTTTCGTCTCCCGTTATTATTTTATTGCCGTCCGGGCTAAAACAGACAGACCGGACATCGCTCTTGTGCCCGTGCAATCCGGCCACGGATTTAAAGGTATTGGCGTCCCAGATTATGGCGGCTTGGCTCCTCTTCTCTCCGGTAATGATCCTGGTCCCATCTGCGCTCACGCTTACTGATGTTGGACTTGGGAAATAACCGGCACCTAACATCCCGAGGCGTTCATAGGAAGGACCTCTCAGGAAACGGCTTCTTGCATCCCAGACAGTGACCACTCCGTCTGAATAATATGTCGAGTATTTTCCCCGTGCTCTCATGATTATTTTAGAATCGGGAGTCATGCAGATATAATCTGCGCCGTGGTACCACTCAAGGCTGCCTCTTTCCTTATACGTGCGCGCATCCCAGATCTTAGTGGCACAGGAACTGCACCCCGTAAAGATCCTTGAACCATCCGGGACCATATAGACACACGTAACGGATCCGGGAAGTGTTATTGTCTTACGCAGCTCGCACGTATCCGCATCCCACACTTTCGCTGTTTTATCCCGGCTTCCCGTGATTATCGTTTTGCTGTCAGCGCTTACGCACACAGATTCGATCCGTTCATCATGACGCAACGTCCCCAATTCTCTATAGCTCCCGGCGTCCCAGACTTTAACCGTGTAATCGTAGCTTACGGTAAGGATCTTCTTTCCGTCGCGGCTCATGGACACGGAAGAGATCTCCTTTGTATGTCCCTGCAAAGTGGCGAGCTCTCGATACGTGACGGCGTCCCACACTTTCGCTGTGTTGTCATCGCTTCCTGTGACTAACTTAGACGAATCCGGGCTCATGCAGACACATCTGACCGGTTTGCGATGTCCGATCAAAACTGTCTTTAATCGATACCGCGGGAACACGCTGAAGAAAAATTCATCTATTTTAACAGGATCGGAACATGATTCGCCCAGCAGACCTTTTGCTTGCTCGCTGGTCGCTTTTCTATTATTTGCTGACGTGCTTATCACTGTTTCATAAGAGTCCAGGATCGGAGAATAACGTCCTTTCAAAATCGTGTCTTTTTCCGCTTCTGCGCACAATTTCCTTACATAAGAGGTCTCTTCGGCGGTCAAACCGGCATAGACTCTTATCGCAGCCAATTCCGCCGCGATGTCAAGATTAGCATCCTTCTTTTTTAGAAGAGCTTTGACGGCGGGATTGACCGCGCAGATATAAAGGAACGCCGCGGCTTCCTCCAAAGGCGCCTTTTCCACGACCTTGCGCAGACGCTTGTTGAACAGCAGGCCGTATTCTCCCTCCAGCTCTTCCAACTTTGCCGCTGAGGCCATGTATTTCGCCCAGTAGAAACCCTGGAATTTGGGATCGGAGAAGACCGATTTCAATGTCGGCAGATTATCCGCGAATTTCTTCTTCAATGCTGCTGACAGCTCCGCATCAAGCGGGCACATGATGATCGGCATACGCTGGCAGCTTTTATCTTTCTGCAAGCCGAGCAGGGAATAACCGCCATCGGCAAGGAAACTGTCATCGTCTTCTTCTTTTTCGAACAGTTCCCATACTTTAACCTCTTGATCCCAGCCGCCTGTGATCATTATGCTGCCGTCCCTGCTTATCCAGATGGCAAGAACCCCTCCGTTATGGACATGCGCATCGGCAAGTTCCTTGTAGCTCCCGGCGTCCCAGATCTTTACCATCCCCCAATGGTCACCGGCGATGATTCTCGCGCCGTCATGGCTCATCGCGATCGACGCAACCCCATAGACGCCCATCTGCACTGTCCCCAGTTTCGAATATCTTGCAGCATCCCAGACCGTAAACGTCCCTTGCTGATTCCCCGATAGTATCTTCATCCCATCCGGGCTGATGCAATAAGATTCAAAATTCTCCCCCGTCAACGCCCCCAGCTCTTGATATGTCTCTGAATCCCAGATCCTGATGTACTTATACCCTCCTGTTATGATCCTTGTGCTATCGTAACTCATCAGCACGCTTCGAAGATCCTTATGTTGAAGAGTGGCCAATTCCCGGCAGCTTGAAGCATCCCAGACCTTGGCCGTGCCGTCAGCACTCCCCGTTACTATTTTCTTACCGTCAGGGCTGATACATACAGAATAGATCCAGCTGGAATGCCCTTTCAGTATCCCCAGCTCACTATAATCTTGAGTATCCCAGACCTTTGCGGAATACTCATAGTTTGCCGTAACCAGCCTGGTCCCGTCCTGGCTCATGCAGAGGGAATAGACCATGTAATCGTCACCGCATATCGACCCGCGTTCCCGAAATCCCTGAGCATCCCAGACCCTGACCGATTTATCATTGCTCCCGGAGAATATCCTGGTGCCGTCAGGACTCATGCAAACACTCTTGACCTGATTACTATGCCCCTTCAACGTTGCTTTCAGCCTTATTTCAAGAGTAGCGGGAAACAATCTGATATAAAACCTGTCTACCGTTTCCTGCTCCAATGTCCCCTTTCCGGTCTTTGAAAAACCCTGTAACCCGCTGATCCGTCCGCTCACCGTGGTACGGCCAAGCTTCGCGTTGATCATTGCGCGGACTATATCCAATACCGGTGAATACATCCCTGCCAGGGCCGGGTCTTTTTCCGCCTTATCGCACAGCGCGCGGACCGCGGTTTTCTCATCATCGCTCAGTCGCGTGTAAGCTTTTATCGCAGCCAACTCCGCCGCCACCTCCCTATTTGTTTCCCGTTCCTCCGCTCTCAGCTTGGCTTTAGCTGCAGGGCTCGCCGAACAGAAATAAAGGAAGGCCGCTGCATCAGCGACAGGCGCTGATTGCACGACCTTTCTCAGCCGCTTGTTGAACAGCAGGCCGTATTCTCCCTCCAGCTCTTCCAACTTTGCCGCTGAGGCCATGTACTTCGCCCAGTAGATACCCTGGAATTTGGGATCGGAAAAGACCGGTTGAAGTGTCGGGAGGTTATCGGAGAATTTCTTCTTCAACGCTGCGGACAGCTCCTCATCAAGCGGGCACATGATGATCGGCATTCGCAGGTAATTCCTCTCATTCTGTGAAGCGCCGATGAGCGAATAACCGCCGTCCTTTGCCGGAGCGAAGGCGATCAGCTCGCGCTCGAAGGTCAGCCGTGAACGGGCGATGCCCTCGGAGATCGACTCCGCGGTCTTACGGTCCATGCCCATGACCGCCAGCTCGTCACTGCAGCCCTTTTGGATCGCTGCCACGAACACATCCCTCCCTTGCGCGTCCAGAAGGCCTTTCCCGAGGTTCTCGTTGACGCCTGATACCAGGATCACGTGCCTTACGAAATCCTCTTCCTTATACGCCTGGATGAACGCGGCGAGGGCGCGCCCTATCTCGCTGCCCGTCTCCTTGATGATCTCCTGTGCCGTGCGGTCGCCTTCGATGGCTTTGGCGGTGATCGTTGTCTGCGAATATCCCTTCTCCCGGTAAAGTCTCTCCAATGCCGGACCCGAGAACCTGCTGTCGCTGTCGCCGGCCAGGTCCTGCCCCGAGGTGTCTTTAGGATGACTTCCGAACGTGCTGAAGCCCGTATAGACATACTTCCCTTTGCCGGTGAGTGATCCGGCAGGCATCTGGCTGGAACGGACCAGGTTGTGGCCGACTTCCCGTATTTCATTGAACTGGCCCGTGTACGGCCTGCCCGCCTTGGCGACCGCGGCATTCACTCCGGTCCCGATGATAAAGATCGTCCCGCTGGCGAATCCCGAGAGCCCGCCTTTGAGGGAAAGTTCTCCAAGCAGAGCTGCGACCGCGTCATTCTCCACCTCCACCCGTACCTGCCTGCCGTATTTGGCCCTGAGCATGTCCTGGAGCTTCGACTGCAGTTCATAGCGGTCGAACGGGAGGTTCGGGCAGGGGAAAGGCGAGCCGGCAAGGCCGTTCTCAACGGGGCCGGCCACAGCCACGCCCACTTTATCAAGGCCGGATAACGGACATCTGGCGTTCTGAAGCAGAGAATCTATCTCTCCGAGTACAAGCGGCATAAGATCTTCAGGCCTGGCGTCCTTCGCGCGCGTCCCGAGCCTCTCCGACCAGACCAGCTTGCGGGCGGGGACACGCAGATTCCCACGGCTGTCGACCACGGCGCTGCCGAGCTTTGTGCCTCCCATGCTCAGGGCGATACTGAACCT
Source organism: Deltaproteobacteria bacterium (assembly GCA_050258655.1). Classification (GTDB taxonomy): domain Bacteria; phylum Omnitrophota; class Gorgyraeia; order Gygaellales; family Profunditerraquicolaceae; genus JBLMZF01. Next base: position 8,531 of record JBLMZF010000139.1, read on the forward strand.
CCCTGCAGGCGTGCAGACGGCGGCTCCAGCCGGAAGCGCAACGGTCTTTTCGATGATCTCCGGGTCGAGCACGACACACGGGTGTGTCTTACGCGCATCGGTTCGTTTCGGGTTGCTCACGCTTATGTACATATCAAAATCGTTCCACCCGCCCACCGATTCCAGCTCATCGAACCTCGTGTTGATCTCGCCGGCGATAGCACCTTCGCTCATGTCGCGCCATCTGGCCTGCTTCCCGTGCTTGCGTGTCTGCCACTGCTTCGATTCCCAGATGAACCCGCGCATGATCTCCCTGTCGAGCAGGAGCCGGCGGAATTCGAACAGATTCAGCCGTACGGTGAATCCTTCCCCGTTCCAGGCCAGGCGCTCGGCGAGCGTCAGACCGGTCTTGGTGTCAATGAGCGAGGGATTGCGCGATACGAAATCCTGCACCGCCTGACAGAACCCCCCCGCATCGTGCTCGGCGAAGTAAACGATGTTCCTTATCCCCTTGAGCTTGAGGCCGCCGGGGGCATCGCAGCTGAGTTTCCCGCTCGAAGCGTCCTCGATCAGGGTGAAGACCGAGACGTGCTTGTCGAAACCGGCTATCTGGCGGTAAAGGTCGCGGAAATGGGTCGAATACTTGAACTCAAAAACGGTATCGACGTTCCTGGCGTCGCATTCCTTACAGCCCTTCGAAGAGACATACACGCTGTCGATATCATTGATCAGGCAGGCGAAGTCGTTCTTGAAATCGAGCACGTGTACGGTATCGTCGAAGACGAACGTGAATTTGTGCAGGCCCGAGATCTCGCCGAGGATCCCCCTGACATCCGGAGTACGGCTGTACCGGTAGGAAGCCGAGAGATCATGGGCGGCCAGGTCGCGGTCTATATCCGCAAAACGCATCAGCACCTTCTGCACCACGCCGATAAGCGTCTGCCGCTCCCTTTTCCGGGGATACTGCATCCCGATGATGCCTTCTGAGAGCAGGGAATCAAGCTTAGCCACAAGGACCGATGTATCCGAGCAGGGGATGAAGCTGGCCCAGCCGGGGAGGCTGGCAAGGCCGGAAAGACAATCCTGAAGATATTCTTCACTGATCCTCATCTCTGCGACATTGGCGCTGTTCGCATAGACCAGCCCGACGATAAGCCCGAACAGCCTCCCCTCGGAGACCTCGATCTTCTCCTGCCTGAAACGGCGGACCAGCCCGGCGGTATACTTCGACAACGCCTCGGGGTCGCGGTAGGCGACAGCGAGGTCCTGCGCGCACAGGATCTTGAAGACCGTGCGGATGTCGAGCTGCTCCAGCGCGCGGTGCAAGGCCGCCGCGGGCTTGAGGGCGGGATAGCCGTAGAGCGACAGCGCGTCGAGGACCAGCTCCCGCTCGACGGACCCCAGCCTCATGAAGAAATGCAGGTCGGCATTGACGGCCTGTGATTCACTCAGGGAAGGATACCGCAGGCGGTGGAGACGATAGCGCAGCAGGAACGCGAGCACCGAAGGGGCTTGGAGCGACGAGAACGGCAGCAGGAACGGCTGATGTCTTCCCGCAAAGGCATTCTCATCGGAAT
>JBLMZF010000140.1:0-3211 GCA_050258655.1 Deltaproteobacteria bacterium
AAAGCATCAGGAGGGAAAACATGAGGAGGGAACCGAGGATCCTGTCCTTATCCGGTCTTTTCATGAAACGGACCAGGGTAGGAACGGTCCCCAGGCAAGCGATAAAGATCAGGAGCGAAGCGGTCGAAAGAAGCACTGACGCCAGGCCGACATCATCGACGGAATAGAGCCGCAGCGCCAGCCACCAGAACAACACACCGGTCACGGAGACCGATATGCGGGAAAGCACCAGACGCAGGCTGTGCAGAAAGAAATGTTTTTCCCGCATCATCTTAGCTCCTGTCCGTCCGTCAACAGGGTCAGCCATTCAGGCAGGACCTTCTCGATGCTGAAATCGCGGGCCCTGCGCATACCCTGCTCGCGGTAAAGCCGCGAGGACTGCTCGTCGCTGATCAGGCGGACGAGCGCTTCTGCCCAGACAGCCACGCAATCGCCTCCGGCCATGCCCGGCTTCCAGCCCGGGAATACCGGCAATAAAGCCCCGTACTCGACGAAATCGGCCCTGCCGGTCCTGACGTGAGGATCGCTCGAAGGGGCAAGGATCTCGCGGGAGCCTCCGTCGCAATCCGAAGCGGCCACAGGCGTTCCCGTTGCCATCGCCTCGACAAGCGAATTCGGAAAACCTTCCCAGAATGACGGCAGCGCGAAGACCGCGGCCCGCGCGATGAACTTGAAGGGGTTTTTCTGGAAACCGAGGAAAAAAATATCCTGCCCCACACCCAGACCAGAGCGGCGGGCGTATGCGCAGAGAAATTCCTTCAATTCCCCGTCCCCGAGGAACACAAGCTTTGCTGAAGGGATGCTCTCGCGCACTTTTTTAAGCACGTCGATCAGGTGCCACTGGCCTTTCTCTTTGCTCAGACGGCCGCAGGTGATAATCACAGGAGAAGAAAAAATCCCTTCATGCTCCGGGGGGATCTGTTCGCGGCTGGCTGCATGTATCGCTCCCAGATCGAACATGTTGGGAATTACTTTGACCCTATCGGGATCAAGGGAAAAATTCTCGATCAGGTCCCTTTTTACCGATTGCGAGACCGCCACTACCGAATGCGCGGAGTTGTACAGGCGTTTCATAAGGATCCGGGACACGAACCCGGGCAATCCCCTGTTCGAATCACTGACGGATTTGAACTCACGGACGGAAACGATCACCTTTTCTCCCCTGCGGCTGAGTATATTCGCAAAATTAGCCGGTTCAAGAAAGCTGACCGCGACCGAAAGAGAAAGTCTCTTCTTCAATGATCTAAGGCGATTGACGCGTCTGATCAGACTGAGGGCGGAAACAAGATAATTGCCTGAAGGGGGAACATCGAGATTGATCAGAGTCCCTCCGTGCGGATAATCGACGGTAAGCCGCGAAACGATGATGAACTTCTCACCGGGCAGATGCAGGGAAAGAAGCGAGGCTGCCCTCTCCGCGCCGCCGCCGTGCATATCGGGGATCACGATGCCCGTTTTCACAGCCACCGCTCCTTCCAGAGCTGGAACATGAAGAGGAACCAGAGCTTCTGATGGTTCACTCCGGAGGGTTTCCGGCGATATTCACGGACCAGCCTGCTCACTTCTTCCGGATCAAAAAGCCCTTCCTTCCTGATCCGCTCGTGGCCAAGATACTCGTCATAAAGCGCGGTCAGATCCTTCCTGAACCACTTCTCTACCGGCACGCCGAAACCCTGCTTCGGCCGTTCAACGAGCTCGCGCGGCACGTATTTATGCAGTATCTTCTTGAGGATGAACTTGGTCGTCCCCTTCATGTACTTAAGTGAAACAGGCAGCCGTGCGGAAAACTCGAGTATCCTGTTGTCGAGGAGAGGTTCCCTGCCTTCCAGAGAGACCGCCATGGTCGCTCGGTCGGTCTTGACCAGGATGTCATCCGGCAGGTAGGTCTTGATATCCGCCGCCATCGCCCAGATGAACAGGTCGAGCTCATTACGCACTTTCAATTTAGCCAGGTGGTCGCGCTGCCCCTTCACGCCGAGCGCGGGAAGATCCTTCTTGAGGAAGAACCTGTTGGCTGTCTCGTACTGGGACTGCCGGTCTCCTGCACCGGCCACCGCCAGCAGCTTATCGAAACTGTCCCTGAGATACGGCACAGACGGAAGGGCGAAACGCATCATCCTGTACAGGCCGAAAAGCCTGTCCGGACCGAGAGAGCGCATCAGCGGCAATGCCGCGGCCTTGAAAACAGGGTTGTTCACCAGACCGACGATGGTAGAAAAATCCGTGTATTTCCTGTATCCGAAGAACAGCTCGTCGCCGCCGTCGGCCGAAAGGCTGACTTTTACCTGCTCACGCGCCAGTTTCGACACAAGATAGGTAGGTATCGCTGAGGGGTCGCCGAAGGGCTCGTCGTAGATCTCATTGAGCTTCCTGACGACCTCAAAAGCGTTCTGAGGCGTGCAGTAGAGTTCCGTATGCTGGGTGCCGAGGTAATCCGCTATCCGCCGCGCCCACTGAGCCTCGTCGTATTCTTTTTCATGGAAACCGATCGTGAATGTCTTGAGCGGCATGTACGCGACTTTCTGGAGCATAGCGGTGACCAGTGTGGAATCGACTCCTCCGCTGAGAAAGATGCCGACGGGAACATCGGAAACAAGCCGCAGCTTAAAGCTGTCAAGAAGGATGCTTTCAAGCTCCTGCGCGGCATCCTCGACCCGGACAGGCTTCGACTCCCTGAGCCCCTGATCGATGCAGCTGTCGTAATCCCAGTACGAATACTCCTCTACGCGCTGCCGCGCGTCAATTTTCAGGAAATGGCCGGGCAGCAGTTTATGGGTATGGCTGAAGATCGAGTAGGGAGATGTGATGTATCCGTATTGAAGGTAAAGGGCGAGCGATTCTTGATCCAACTCCTTGGAGAAACCGGGGTGCTGGTGCAATGCCTTGAGTTCGGATGAGAATATGAATAAGCCGTTGTGATGATACCAGTACAGGGGTTTCACACCCACGCGGTCCCGGCACAGCACCAGCTCTTTCTTATTCCTGTCCCAGATGGCGAAAGCCCACATGCCCCGGAACTTACGGACACATTCGCGTCCCCAGGCCATATAGGCGTATAACACGACTTCCGTATCCGAATTGGACCTGAACACGTATCCCAGCGCGGCCAGCTCCGTCCTTACCTCGGCGAAATTGTACACTTCCCCGTTGTAGACGATAAGATACGCCCCGGACTCGTCGCTCATCGGCTGGTGGCCCTTTTCGGAGAGGT
>JBLMZF010000141.1:0-13576 GCA_050258655.1 Deltaproteobacteria bacterium
CCGAGGGTCGAAGAGACTTCTCTGATCGTCAGCAGTTTTTCAGCCATTCTATTTGCCTACTTTTCCCGACGCGAGCCATGTATCTATCGACTTGCGTTCGAACTTCCAGTCGCTCCCGTCACGTACGGCCGGGATCTTCCCCTGGTTGGCCCACTCGTTTATCGAGTGGACGTCCACCTCGAGGAAACGGGAAAGCTCCTCGATGCCGAAATAATCCCCGGCCATTTTGCAGGTGCCATGGAGCATGCCGCCTTCCATGATGCTGATGCGCGCCGGATACACTTCTCCTTCGACGACCGCTGTCGGCAGCAGGACGAGCTTGTCGTGGGCGACTATCTTCCCTTTTACCCTGCCGGCGACGACCACGGTCTCGCCGTTGATCGTCGCGCTGACGACAGCCTGGGGACCGATGGTAAGATGTCCTTTTGTCTCGAGCGAACCCTCGAACCTGCCGTTTATCCTCAGGTTCACCGGATCCTTGAAATGGAGCGAGCCCTGCATCGTCGCGTCGACGTCGAGGGTCTTCTGTTCGATCTTCTTCTTGCGGAACGGCATGCTTAGGACCTCTGTGTTGTTGTCTATCCTTTGCTGGTAAGTACTTTCTTCTCGAACCGTCCAAGGAACAGCAGGACGACCAGAGCCAGAACAGTGGTGAAAATCGCCGCCGCGTAGAAACCGGTGCCGACGGCCAGGCCGATCGCCGCGACCACCCAGAGGCTTGAGGCCGTGGTCAGGCCGCGTACCCCCTCGGCGCTGTTGCCGCCTCTGAGGATGGTGCCAGCCCCCAGGAAGCCGATGCCGGTGATGACACCTGCGGCGATCCTGCTCGGATCGACAGGAGCGGACTGTTTATATATATCAAAAACATACATCGATGTCAACATGATAAGGCATGAACCCAGGCTCACCATCATGTGCGTCCTCAGGCCCGCGGCCCGGCCGTGGACTTCGCGTTCGAGTCCGACCAGCCCTCCCAGAGCCACAGACAAGAACAGTCGTATCATGACCAGAGTATCCGTGAGCATGCTTATCCCCTTTCCGTTGGCTGTGCGTCAAGCAGCAGGTCGTCCCTCCGGCCGCGCGCGATGAGCCAGTGACCGAGACCGGCGACCATGGCGGCGTTGTCCATACAGAATTCCCTTGCCGGGAAAAAGAGCTCTATTCCCCGCTCGGCGGCCTTTTCCGCGAACATCCGCCTCAAGACGCCGTTGGCCGCCACTCCCCCTCCCACCGCGAGACAGCGTATCTTCTTCGCCTCACAGGCCGAAAGCGATTTATCGACGAGTGATGAGAGCACGGCATGCTGGAACGACGCACAGATGTCGGCGCTGGCCTTTGAGCCGGGTTTTGCCGGGTGTTTCCTGACGTGGTAGAGCACGGCGGTCTTTATACCGCTGAAGCTGAAATCGAACGGGTTGGCGGTATTGGAGCAGCCGAACCGTATGCTCCCCGGGTCGCCTTCGCCGGCCGCTTTTTCTATCGCGGGCCCTCCCGGATAGCCAAGGCCGAGTATCTTGGCGACCTTGTCGAACGCCTCCCCTGCCGCGTCATCGCGCGTCGATCCTAGCACAGATACGGATTCGAAATCCCTGATCATGAAGATCGAGGTGTGGCCGCCGGAAACGATCAGCGCCATGAAGGGAAAGCGCGGAAGACGCCTGTTGAGGAAGCAGGCGTAGATGTGGCTGTAAAGATGGTCGATGCCGACAAGCGGGATATCCCTGCAGAGCGACAGCGACTTGGCGAACGATACGCCGACCAGAAGCGATCCGAGAAGGCCCGGTCCCCTGGTCACGCTGATCCCGTCGATATCTGAAAGCGAAAGTTGAGCGTCAGAAAGAGCGCAATCGGCAGCGGCTGCGACCGTTTCGAGCTGCATGCGGAAAGCTATCTCAGGCACAATGCCGCCGTAGCGTTTGTGGTATTTGAGGCTGGAGACCACCGCGTTGGAGCGGACGGCGGTCCCTGCGTTGACCACTGCGGCCGAAGTCTCATCACAGGATGTCTCTATGCCAAGGATGTTCATGGTGACGCCTGATGGCTATTCGACAAGATCAGATATGAAAACGAAACGATATCCCTCTTTGGCCATGGCCGGCATCTCTTCACGCAGCACCTCGAGAGTCGTCTTCCTGTCATGTCCGATGCCGACCGCCCTGCCGTTCTTTTGCGCCTTCTGCTTCAGCAGCGCCAGCTGCCTGCGGATGTATTCGCGTTCCGAGCGGTTGTCGAGGAAGATGTCCCTGCGCGCCGACCTGAGGCCGTATTCCCGGGCAGTCTGTTCGGCAATGGACCGTGTGCTGGTAAAGCTGTCGAGGAAGAACAGCCTGCGTTTCTTCAGTTCCTCGAAGACAGGTTTGAGCGTGGCCGTGTCCTCCGTTGCTTTGGAGCCCATGTGGTTCGAGACGCCTTTTGCGTATTTGACGCTGGCAAGGTCCTCTGCGACTATGGAGCGGATAGGATCGGCGGTCATGCTGACCAGTATGGTCCTGTCCTCAAGACCGGAAGCGTTCTTCGGTTCCATGGGCAGGTGCAGGATCACCTCGAAGTGACGGTCGTGCAGCGTCTGCGCGGCCTGTGAGGTGAACGGCAGGTTCGGGAGCACGGATACCGTCAGGGGCAGATGTATCTGGCTGTAGATATCCATCGTCTGCGCGCTGTAGCCGACGTCATCGATGACGATCGCGATGGTACCCCTGGCGAGTTTTTTCTCGATTGGCGGGGCCGGGGGTTTCTCGACGACATGCGGCTGTTTCGGCCTGAGCAGGACGAAAGACAGCAGAGCGATCACGAGCACAGCGAAAACGCCTACGACGAGACGGTAGACCTTGTTGTCCATGGTATGCCTACTTCTTGAGCAGCTTTATCGCCTTGAGCACGTCGACCGAACGGCTCAGCTGGTTGTCGGATTTGTAGTCGTCCTGTTTGCCCGGTTTATCGCCGGACTTGGCGTCCTTCTCGAGCTGGTCGAACACTTCGTCCGCATCGAGGGTCTTGTTGGCATCGTCCTTGGCGGTCTCGAACTTCTCATCGACCACGATATCCGGGATGACGCCTTTGCCGTGGATGACCTTGCCCGAGGGCGTGTAGTACTTGGCGGTGGTCAACCTCAGCGCTGAACCGTCGGTCAGCGGTATGATCGTCTGCACCGACCCTTTTCCGAACGATTTGACGCCGACTATGACCGCCCGGCGGTAGTCCTGGAGACATCCGGCGACGATCTCGCTGCCCGATGCAGAGCCTTCATTGACCAGGACGACAATGGGGATATCGGTGATCGGACGTGCGTCGCGCGCCTTGAACTCGAGGTTCTGCGCTTCCGCCAAACCCTTGCGGCCCTTGGTCGAGACGACCAACTTGTCCCGTTCGAGGAACTTGCCTGCCACATCGGCCGCGACATCGAGCAGGCCGCCGGGATTGTTGCGCAGGTCGATGATCAGGGCGTTCATCCCCTGCTTCTGGAGCTTGTCGAGGGCCTTTTCGAGGTCCTGGACAGTGGTCTCCCGGAACTCGACCAGCCTGACGTATCCTATCCCGTCCTCAAGGATGCGCGCCGACTTTATATCTTCGATCTTGATGATGTCGCGCACGACCTTGATGTCGAGCAGCTTCTTTTCCTTATCGCGCAGGATGGTGAGTGTGACCGGTTCCCCGGGCTTGCCGCGCATCTTTTTGACCGCGTCAGTGAGGGTCATGTCCCGGGTCAGCTCGTTATTGATCTTGACGATCCTGTCCTTGGCCTTGATGCCGGCTTTCCAGGCGGGAGTGTCCTCGATCGGGGTAATGACCGTCAGCAGGCTGTCCTTTATCGTTATCTCTATGCCCAGGCCTCCGAACTTGCCCTCGGTATCGACCTTGAGCTCATTGTAGGTCTCCGGGTCCATGAACTGGCTGTGCGGGTCGAGCGAACCGACCATCCCCTTGAGCGCGCCGTAGATCAGGTCCTTGGCTTTGGTCTCATCGACATAGTCGGAATTTATGATGGCAAGGGTGTCGGAAAAGAGCTCGACCTGCTTGTAAAGCTCCTTGTCGGTCTTTTTCTGCTGGACGTCAGGGCCGATCCCGGCTCCGGACAGGGATATCCGCGAAAAGCAGAATATGCCTGCCGCGATGGCGAGGGCGAAGATATACCTCTTACGCATTCTGCAACCTCCGTTTTAACAGTTCCTGAACTACCTTGGGATTGGCTTTTCCTTTCGACTTCTTCATCACCTGCCCGACAAGGAACATCACCGCGTTCTCCCTGCCGGCTTTGAAATCCTGCACGGATTTAGGGTTCTCGCTGATCGCTGCCGCGATATGCTCTTCCAGTGCCGCCGTGTCCGATACCTGAGCGAGGTTCTTCTCTTTGACGATCTGGCCGGCAGACTTGCCTGAATCGAGCATCTCGGTCAGGACGGATTTAGCGGTCAGATTGGATATCGTGTTATCGGAGACGAGCCTGAGCAGCCCGCTGAGGTCGCCGGGGCTGATGGAGAGCGCGCAGAGCTCTTTGCCCCTCGCGTTCGCCTCGGAAAGGAGCGGTCCGGTTATCCAGTTTATCACCTGCTGCTTTTCCTTACCAGGATATTCCTTGAGCATCATCTCGGTAAAAGCGGCGTTGGCGGCCGTCGCGGTGACGACGCCGGCTGCGTAATCAGAGATGCCGTATTCCCTGACCAGCCGCTGGCGGAGCTGTTTGGGCAGCTCCGGCAGCTGCTGTCTCATCTTCTCTATCTCTTCCTTCTTCACGATGAAAGGCGGAAGATCGGGTTCGGGGAAATAACGGTAATCCTTCGCTTCCTCCTTGGAGCGCATTGGTACGGTCTTGCCGGTCTTCTCGTCCCAGAGACGGGTCTCCTGCACCACCTTGTCTCCTGCCTGCAGGGTCTCGATGTGGCGTCCGATCTCATAAGCGAGCCCGTCGCGCACAGCCTTGAACGAGTTCAGGTTCTTGAGCTCGGACTTGACCCCGAGCTCACTGGCGCCTTTCGGCCTGACAGAGACGTTGGCGTCGCAGCGCAAAGTGCCTTTTTCCATGTCGCAGTCGGAAACGCCCAGGTACTGGATGATCTGCTTGAGATCGGTCAGGTACTGATATGCTTCCTCGGGGGTGTGGATGTCCGGTTCGGTGACGATCTCCAGCAGCGGCTGGCCGGTCCGGTTATAGTCGACCAGGCTCTTGTCCTCCTTGTGCATCAGCTTGCCGGCGTCTTCCTCGAGATGCGCCCTGCGTATGCCGATGCGTACCGTCTTGCCTTCGATCTCGATGTCAAGGAACCCGTCTTTCGAGATGGGCAGGTCGTACTGGGAGATCTGGAAGTTCTTGGGCAGGTCCGGGTAGTAGTAGTGCTTGCGGTCGAACTTCGTGAACTCCTGCACGGTGCAATTGAGCGCCAGCCCCACTTTCATCGAATATTCGAACGCGGTGCGGTTGAGCACCGGCAGTGAACCGGGCATGCCGAGGCAGACCGGGCAGACCTGGGTGTTGGGTTCAGCGCCGAACGTGGTGGGACAGCCGCAGAAGACCTTGGATTTTGTCTTCAGCTGGACATGCACTTCCAATCCTATGACCGGTTCGTATTCCATAGACGCTTTATTTAACCTGTTGTTAATGCACTTTACATACAACGTCTACAGCTTGGGCTTCTCTTTGTGCCAGGGTGTGTTCTGCTCGTAGGTGTGGGCTATCCGGAAGAGAGTTTCCTCCGCGAAAGGCTTCGCCAGCAGCTGCAGGCCTACGGGCAGACCGGCCTTCGTGAAACCGCACGGTATCGATATCGCCGGGATGCCGGCCAGGTTCGCTGAGATCGTATAGATGTCCGAGAGGTACATCTGGAGCGGATCGTCCGTCTTCTCACCGATCTTGAACGCCGCTGTCGGCGCTGTCGGCGTCAGGATACAATCGAATCCCTTGAAGACCTCGTCGAAATCGCGCTTGATCAGCGTGCGCACCTTGAGAGCCTTGAGATAGTACGCGTCGTAGTACCCATGGGAAAGCGAGAACGTGCCCAGCAGGATACGGCGCTTGGCCTCCTGGCCGAAGCCCTCTCCCCTTGTCTTCCTGTACATCTCGATGAGCTTCTTTGTCTTTGCCCTGAGACCGTACTGGACACCGTCAAAGCGGCCCAGGTTCGAGCTTGCCTCGGCGGTCCCGAGGATATAGTAGACCGGTACGGCGTATCTCGTATGCGGCAGGGAGATTTCCGCGGATGCGGCGCCGAGTGATCTGAGCTTTTCGATCGCCTCCTGGATGATACGGCTGACCTCGGGGTTCATCCCCTCGACAAAGTATTCCTTCGGGATGGCTATCCGGATGCCTTTGACATCGTTGACCAGCGCTTTCGTGTAATCGGGTACCGGCATGTCGACCGAGGTAGAGTCCATCGGATCATGGCCGGAGATGACATTCATGACCAGCGCGCTGTCATGGACGTCCTTGGAGAACGGTCCGATCTGGTCGAGGCTGGAAGCGAAAGCGATCAGGCCGTAGCGGGAGACGCGCCCGTACGTGGGTTTGAGGCCCACTACTCCGCAGAACGACGCGGGCTGGCGTATGGAGCCTCCGGTGTCCGAACCGAGGGCCACGATGGCCTCATCCGCGGCGACAGCGGCGGCGCATCCTCCGGAAGAGCCTCCGGGTACGCGGTCAGTGCCCCAGGGGTTGCGCGAGGGGCCGAAACAGGAGTTCTCTGTGGAAGACCCGAAGGCGAATTCGTCCATGTTGGCTTTCGTTTCGACGACGACAGCGCCTGCCTGCCTCAGTTTCTTCACCACCGTCGCGTCATAGGGCGGCTTGAAACCGCGGAGGATCCGCGAACAGCACTCGGTCTCGAGCCCTTCTGTGCAGATATTGTCCTTGAGCGTGACCGCTGCGCCGGCCAGTGGTCCCTGTGCTTTTTCCTGGCGGCCTTGCAGCCCCCCTTCTTTAAGGCGGACATAGGCTTTGACCTTGTTTTCCACGGCCGAGACCCTTTGGCTGAGGCTTAAAAGCACCTCTGAACAGGAAAGGCTTTTCTCTTTTATCTCATGTGCGGTAAGGCTGTGGGCTTCCATGTCCGGATATGGTTTATTCGATGACTTTCGGCACCGCGAAAAAATTCCCCTCTTTTTCGGGCGCGTTCGCAAGCGTCTTCTCTACGGGGAGGCAGTTCCCGGCCGTGTCTTCACGGAAGACGTTGCTGATGGGAAGGATATGGCTGGTCGGCTCGATTGCGGAGATGTCCAGCTCTTTGAGCTGGTCGATGAAGTCAAGGATGGCCTCAAGCTGTCTGGACAGCTTCTCGAGTTCCTGCGGCTCAAGCTCCATGCGGCTCAGCTCTGCCACGTATTTCACTGTCTCTTTGGATAAAGCCATTGCGCCCTTTCCTCATAAAAATACAGAAGTTAATGATATCATCGATCAGTGTAAAAGTAAAGTGAAAAGCGTGACGGGAAGGCGGGAAAAAAGGGGTGAATTATCTTTTCTTTTTCAGTTCTTCTCTGACCAGGCGTTCTGCCTCGGACCAGTCCTGCCAGCCCTGCTTTCCGCCTTTCTGCGAGCTTAGCTCATGCGCTTTTTCCCTGATGAGGCGGTTAAGCTCTTCCTTGACCAGCCTTTCGGCCTCGAACCAGTCTGCCCAGTCGTTGCCGGGAGCGGCCCCCCGCTTTGAGTAGAGCTCCTGGGCCTTGCGCCTGATGATCTCCTCAAGCGCTTTTTGAGTGGAGAACTTCGGCTGGCCGAAATGCTGGTGGACCGTGCAGGCGAGTTCGGGCGTGATGACCATGGAAGGGTCGTAATCGGGGCTTGTGCGTATCTTATCCGCCGACACATCGGCGTTGAGACGTTTTTCCGGCCAGTCTATCTCGTCGACCCAGTGGGGATCGAGCAGGAAACGTTTGCCGGGGAGCCAGAGCCCCGCCTGCAGGACCAGGAAAGCGACTGTCCATCCCTGGTCGTCGATGATGAAGTCTTCGACGGCAGCTATCTCGCCGTCCCTTGTCTTCAGATGGTAACCGGCGATGTCCAGAGCGCTATGGAGATTTGCGGCAGCGAAAGGCCCCTCGAACACCTGTTCGTTGAGCTCGGGTATGGTCGACAGATGCCAGCTGTAATACCTGTCCAGGATATGCTGCTGCTGGCTGGAGACGGGCCGCCGGGTATTGACCTGGGGACTGTTCTTTATCATCTCGATCGTGGCCACGATCCGCAGGGTGCGGTCGCAGGAAAGCGGTTTGTTCTCGAGAGCCAGCGGCGGTATCAGCACATCCCTGCCGAAGCGGGCGCTCGTATCGCAAACGAGGAAACGGATGACCCATTCCCTGTCCTCAAAATAGAAATTGACCGCGGTCCCTATCTCCCCGTCCTGGGCTTCGATCCTATATCCTTTCAGCGATCTTGCGCTGTGGAGCATGCTCCCTCCTTGCTGCTGTGATCATCCGGCTGGCCAGTCTGGTGACTCCCGGTTCCATCAATGCTTCGAGCGGGACGGGCAGGACGCATGACCAGTTCCGGGCTTTCTTCGTGCCGGGCTCGTTCATCCGGAAACTTTTCTTTTCACCTGCCAGTCCGAGGGCTCTGATCCAGTCGAAAAGCGTGTTCATCGCATAGCGGGAACGGGAATAGAGGGTCATGCCTATGGCTTCCTTCACCAGCGATGGCGCAGCTTCTTGTGGGCAGGACCCGTTCGCCAGGGATCTCCAGACCAGTTCCTTCTCGCCTCGTCCAGAGAGGTACAGGTCCAGCAGAGGTCCCAGCTCTTCATTTTTCCTGCCGGTCGCTTTCTCGATACGTTCGACCGGAACATCACCTTTCCATCGCAGCCGGCTGTCTGCCGACCTGCCGCGGCAGAGAAGCTGTCTGACCCTTCTTTCATCCAGTCCGGTGTCCGCGCATGTACGGGAGAAAAGGTCTTTATCCACAGTGTCCGCCTCTGCTTCCCACCACGTTCCCCAGTCGCAGGTATCCTGGTCTGACAGGCCGGAGACGGTGGCTTCATCATAATCGTCCGGTTTGACGAAAATGCCGTCCGTTTTCTGCTGTCTGTGCAGGTGTTCCAGCGCTATGCCGGCGTTTTTCAGCGCGCTTTCCAGCTCCTGAGCTTCTGTCCCGGGCACTGAGAAGACGCAGGCGGAGTTTTCCCTGATGACCGCCAGGAGTTTATCAGCCTGTCTTTCCCTTTCCTTCTGGTCCTCAGGGAGAAAGAAGCCATGTGCCGCCGCGCATTCCGGGGGTTCGCTTACGGGCACAGCCCAGCTTCCCGCCAGTTCCCGCGCGTTGACTATCCGCAGGAGTCCGTATGTCCGTCCGAGATAAGAAAGCCTCTGCCTCAGGTATGAGTACCCGTCTTCCGCCATCTTTCCCCAGTCCCAGACCGGTGCGTCATGCCTGATGCCTGCCGGGTTTCTTGCGTCCGGGGCGGTGCCTGCGTCCATCCCGAGACGGAACTGTCCCTGCCGCGACCAGACATCCGCGCTGTCCCTTGGGATCAGCAGCGCAAGATCCCCCTTGAGCTCGACACCCTTCTGTGCCGCCCTGCGGGCGCATGACTGAAGCTGCCGGAAGAGATGCATCTGCACCCAGTAGTCGAAAAAAAGCTCGTACTCATGCTCTTTTCTGAACTTTTCGATCGCGCCGCTGTCGCGGTCCCGGTACTCCTCCTGCCATTTGTACCAGGGTCTTTTGCCGTGGAAGTCTCCCAGTACTTTGAACAGGGCGAAATCGTCAAGCCAGGAGATGTTGTGCTCATGGAAGTCTGCCAGAGCCTTCCTGTCTAGTATGCCCTGTTCGGACTCATGGACGTATATGTCCCAGAGGAGGTTGAATTTCTTTTCCTTGAACGCGGGATCGAAGTGCGGTTGTCCGGCCGGGAACGCTGTTCTCAGCTCGTCGAGGCGCTGCGACAGCCACGCGGGACCGGAGAAAGCGTCGAGCGACATGTACATCGGCTCGAGCGCGAATCCGCTGAACGGTTCGTATGGTGAGAAGGAGCGGCCCATCTCATTGAGCGGAAGCAGATGCAGAACGCTGTTGCCTGTGGCGGCGCACCAGTCGATGAGCGTCTCCAGGTCACTGAAGTCCCCGGTGCCGATGCTGCGTCCTGAGAAAACGGAAAAAAGTCCCGTCAGTATTCCTGACCGCCTGGGGCGGATAGCGTTCACCATGGACCCATTAAAACCTGTAGATGGCGTTAAGGATGCCATCCCCCGGCATTTCCTGCTGCGGCAGCGCGTAGACAGCGCCCTTATGGAGTTTCGTAAGGAGGGCCGCGAGGTCAAGCAGATCGTCATCCCCCGGCTGCTCAGCAGCGTGAAGTTCCATCGTCTCCCTGCTGCCGTCGAACTTCCCCCATTGATGCCTGTCCAGCGGCACGAACAGTGTTTCGATAAGCCCTTCATGGGAAGCCGGGAGTATTTCGCGTATCCTGTTATCTCTGCGCAGCGTGCCCGTAAGGTCTTTGTACGCATCTTCAGCGTGGCTGCGCGAACGCGCGAACACCGGTTCGACCAGCGGCCAGGCCATCCTCTGCAGCTGCAGCTCGTCGGTTATATCCTGGTTGCCGGGGAGCCAGTCTTCACAGAGGTAGGGATAATGGCTGGCTTTGCGGTAGAGATGGACGATGCCTTCGGAACCGGCAAGCACCATCGGCCGATGGTCTTCCCTGATCATTCCCATGACCCCCCGGTTGACGGCATGGAAGAACTGGAGGATATCCTCTTTGCGGCAGTCGCAGGAGGCGCCCTGACCGAAGAAAAACGGAAGCTCACGCGAGCCTGTCCGCGTCGGCGCCCCGCCCCCCCTCGTCTGGAACTCGAAACGGCGGTCGAGATCATGGTGCAGCTTCATGTGCTGCGCCCTGTCCGGGACCATGCCCTCGAGGTTTATCTCTCCGGTCTCGAATCTGTTCGCCTGGAAAAGGCGCACTTCATGAGGGCTGAGAGCCAGGATATAGAACACACCGTCCTCGCTGAGCATCGGGAGCAGGGGCTTGAAATGAAAATGCGGACCGACTGAGACCGTGTCAGGGAAACGGTACGGTAAGTGATAGAACGTGGATGTCAGCGGTGAGATGAACGCGGCCAGCCCTTCGCTCTGGTGCTCCCAGAAACCGTACTCCTTTATCAGTGACGTCAGGGGAGCCATGAACTGGCGCGCTTCGGGAAGCCGCACACCCCATCCCGTAAGCCTGTGTTCCGCGTCCCGTATGAGGTCCTTGAGCCTGAGCGGGTCCTGCTGTTTCTGATCGCTCTTTTTATGGGTGGACATGTACAGCGATACGCAGGGATCCTGCTGCTTGTCGACAAGTTCCTTGAGATCGAAAGGGCGGACGAGATCGATAGTGTTTTTCATTGTATATATTATGGGTTTGCCGGAGCTCAAGCGACATGACGCTTTGCCCCTTTTTAAGGTCTTTGTTCGTCCCTACAGCAGGTAGCGCGCGAACCAGTCGCTTGCGAGCTTCGCTGCCTGTTCAAGCGTCCCGGGCTCCTCGAAAAGGTGTGTGGCTCCCGGTACGACGGACAGCTCCTTGGGCGCCGTGATCATGTCATATGCCTTCCTGTTCAGCTCGAGCACTTCGGGATCATTGCCCCCGACGATAAGCAGCGTGGGCGCCTTGACCCGTCCCAGGTCCGGCTCGGCCATATCGGGTCTGCCCCCGCGGGAGACCACTGCTCCTACTTTCGCCTGCCTTCTTGCCGCAGCCGATAGCGCGGCCGCCGCTCCGGTGCTTGCCCCGAAGTACCCTATCGTGCATGAGCAGCCTCTTTTTGCCGCCAGGATCCAGTCTGTCGCGGCTATCAGACGTGTTGTCAGCAGTTCGATATTGAACCTGAACTCCGCCGTCAGAGCGTCGATAGCCTCCTCCCGCTCAGACAGCAGGTCGAAAAGGAGCGTTCCCATGCCCGCCTCGTTGATCGTCCAGGCCACCTGCCGGTTGCGGGGGCTGAACCTTCCGCTGCCTGAGCCGTGAGCGAAAATGACGACGGCATCGGTATTGGGAGGAAGGACAAGGTCGCCTTTCAGAGTTTCGTTCCCTGACTGAATCTCAACTTCTTCGTGTGACAGACCCTGTTTTGCTGTTTTCATGTTCAGCTTCCTTTCTGAGTATCGACAGCACCTGTTCGTCGGTTACCTGGTCGAACATCCTGTATGCGAGACTGACCGAGCTGAAGAACGGCGGCACAGACAGCGCAACCAGCAGATCGCACTCATGGGCCAGCCGCGCCACCGCTTCGTCCGAGCCGGAAGGGAACGCGCAGACCAGCTGCGAAGGTCTCTCCTTCCTGCAGCTTCTCAATGCCGCCTCAAGAGTCGCGCCTGTCGCCGCACCGTCATCCGTGACGATGACCGGTCTGCCGGACAGATTTTCCTTCGGTCTGACAGGACGGAAAACCTTCTGCCGGGCGCGCAGTTCGGCTTTCTGGTGCATTATTTCCTCGTCTATGTACGCTTTGGGTATATTGAGCTCATCGATCATCGTATCGTTGAGATACACCGTGCCGTTCTCGGCGATAGCGCCTATCGCCAGTTCCGGCGTTTCGGGCGCCTGGAGCTTGCGCGCAAGCAGGATATCAAGCGATGCGCCGATCTCTGAGGCCACTTCACGGGCGATGATGATCCCGCCCCGGGGGATACCAAGCACCACCGCGTTCTTATGGGAGAACTCACCCAACTGCTCAGCGAGAAGACATCCCGCTTCCCTCCTGTCAGCGAACACCGCGCGGTCATAGGAAATGATGCGTATGGCCATCGTCTACCTCACCCATACGGGGCGTTTCATGCCCATCGCGTAATGCTGATCGACCGGGCAGTCTACCACGTAGTCTCCCGGCCCAAGGGTCACCGTCAACTGGGCGCTCTGCCCGGGGCCGAGGACTCCTGTACGGCCGATCACTCCGTTACCCGATATCTGGAAACTGTGATGGATGGTCCCCGCGTTGGTGATGTGGAAACGGACGGTACCGGCGGGAAGCCTGTCCGCCATGGCGATCTCCCATTCTTTCAGGATGACCTGTACCTGGGCGGGTTCGGGAGGCGGCGGAGGAAGCGGCCGCTGCGGGGCCGCAAGCGCGGTCCCGGCTGCGTAGACGCAGAAAAACACTGCAATGACCGATCGTATAGGCATATGTCACCTATACTTATTTTTTCATCTCAGGGCTTTGCGGGCAAGGTGGTCCGAACTCTTTTTGCTGATGTTTTTCTACGGGAGGACGGTCACTCGGACAGGCGTTTTACCTGGGGGTCTTTGGGGGAAAAAGTATCGCTGATGCTTTTTTTCGTGTCCTGGCCGAAATGGCCGAACGTCTCGACAAGCAGGTAGTTCACCGTTTCGCGCAGGTCAGGGTTCTGGGAGGTCAAAGCGGCATCTCCTATCCAGACCGATCTCTGCTGCTTGGTGTCCCTGAGGCTTTTCGCGTCCAGGGCCTGAAGCTGCAGTGTCGACGTGTAGACAGTGTATTTGTACGGCACGTACGTGGTGTAGCCGGGGAAAGAGATGAAGGAAGTCCTCACCCTTCCGTTCTCGGTGAACGTGTTGATCGTCCCGATCTCTGAGGGATGCGTTTCCGGCCTGATCCCGGAGATGATCCCGGGATTGATCGCGTAGCTGTAAGCGAG
>JBLMZF010000142.1:0-9577 GCA_050258655.1 Deltaproteobacteria bacterium
GCTGAGTTTCCACGAGGCGCTGGCCAAGCACCCCAAGGTGTTCTCCGACCTGTGGGTGAACCTGGTGGAGAGCGGGGAGGCCTCGGGCAACCTGGCCATAGTGCTTGACCGTCTCGCCCAGTACCTCGAACGCAACGCCGAGTTCAAGCAAAAGCTCATCTCGGCGCTGATCTACCCGATGATCCTGCTTTTTGCCTCGATAGGCGCGCTCCTTTTCGTGACCGTCAAGATCGTCCCCACGTTCGCCGGGGTGTTCCAGGGCTTCAACATGAAACTTCCCACGCCGACCCTGATCCTTCTCAGCGTCAGCGATTTCATCAGAGCATACCTGTTCATGATATTCGTCGGGTTCATCGTCGCCGGGTTCCTGTTCAAAAAATACATATCCACGAAGGACGGCAGGAGGAACTGGGAAAAATTCCTCTATAACCTGGGGCTGTTCGGTGATTTCTTCAGGTCGCTTGCCGTTGAGCGTTTCGCGTCGGAGATGTCCACCCTCGTTGAGAGCGGCGTGCCCATCCTGTATTCCCTTGAGATAACCGAACAAAGCGTGGGATCCGTCATCATGGCCGAGATCATCCGTTCGGTCAAGGACGAGGTGCGCAGCGGCAAGCCGCTGAGCCAGCCCCTTGAGGCGAGCGGCTTCTTCGAGCCGATGGTCATACAGATGATCAGCATCGGCGAGGAGATCGGCGAACTCCCCCAGATGTTCAAGAAGATCGACGTGTTCTACCAGCAGTATATAGAGACGTTCCTGGCGAGGATCCTTTCGCTCTTCGAGCCGGTGATCCTGATCTTCATGGGCCTGGTTATAGGCCTGATGGTCATCGGGCTGTTCATGCCCATCTTCCAGATGTCCAAGATAGGTAGTGGTTAATGTTGAGAATATGTTATACTTATAGTGCACCGTTCTAACAGGAGGTGGCGAGAGAATAAAATCGGTTGACAGCGAACTGAAGTAAGGTATAATTATGCCAATGATTTATAAAAAAGGAGGGGTAATGTTTAGACGCGGTTTTACGCTTCTGGAATTGATGATAGTCATTATCATCATCGGCGTTCTCGCGACCGTCGGTATCATGCAGTACCAGTCAACGATCGAGAAATCGAGAGGTGCGGAAGCACGTACGGTCATCGGAAGCATGCGTCAGCTGTGCGCGGCCAAATGGATGGAGACACAGGATACGGGCAGCTGCACCCCTGATGTAATGCGTCTTGGAACTGACATCCCCAACGGTACAAGCACCACCTGCGGCGCCGCGGGTACTGTAGGCGGCAAATTCTGGTTCAACTATTCAGTCAGCACGGCAGCAAAACCGAACGGCCTAACGTTCACCGCCAACCGCTGCAGGACTAACGGAAAGTATCCGTCCGCTACGGCTGATGGCACGATATCCCTTGCTGTCGATTTCGTCAACGGCACCGATAACTGGACATCTGCAACGTATTAAATAGCGGTATAAACAAGTGAAAAAAGGATTTACCCTGCTTGAGCTGATGATCGTTATCGTGATCATCGGGTTGCTGTCGACGGTGGCTTTATTGGCCTACCGGTCTTCTCTGGAAAAGGCCCGTGGCGCCGAAGCGAGGATGGTACTCGGCAACATGCGGAGTATGTGCGGCGGGCTTTTCTCCCGTGACGGCAGCACTGACTCGTGCACAGCTGACAATCTGCTTATAGGCGCCGGACAGGGCAAAGTGCCTGGTCCGGCGGCCTCTCAGTGCCGACAGTCGAATTTCTTCTGGTATAACGTGTCGCAGGCCACGGCTGACAGGGTCACGTTCGTGGCGACCAGGTGCGTCGGCGCCGCGGGGAAGCAGCCGGGGGGGGATGTCCCGGCGCAGAACCTGACGCTGACGATCAACTTTTCTTCAGGATTGGACAGCTGGAGCGGAGACTACTAGAGTCCATTCATGCGCAGACGATGTTCCTTTGACAGCGCTTCAAGGAGTTTCACCCTGACGGAACTGATGATCGTCCTCGTCATCATCGGTGTCCTTTGCGTGGTGGCGGTCAACCAGTTTTCAGGTTCGAGGGAAGCGGCTCTCGAAAGGGAGGCGACGACAAACCTCAAGCTCATCGCGGCCGCTGAGAAGATCTACCGCATGGAGGTCGGCGGATTCGTCGACAGTTCTTCGGCTCACTACCTCAACCAGAACCTCAGCCTGATGCTTCCCGAATCGAACCCGAGCTACACCTACCGCGTCTCCGGCGCCACCGCCACCAACTTCAAGGCAGTGGCTACCAGGAACGGAGGCCCCGCTAACAACGTCTGCATCAACGCTACAGCCCCGGATACCTTTAAAACAAACTGTCCTTAACGGTATGAACATGAGAGATCAAATGCTTTCAGGCGAGTCCGGGATGAGCCTGCTGGAAATTCTCATGGCCCTCATGATCCTTGCCCTTGTCATGGCGGGGATGGGCAGCGTCCTTGCTGTTTCCCGTATGTACACGCAGCATAACCGTTCGCGCGTTGCTGCCGTTCAGATGATGAAATACCTCAACTCGCCGCTCAATGACGGGGTGAACGCTGCGAACTTCGATCAGCCCGGCGGAATGCTTAAGGACGGAAATAGAGCGGGAGAATCCCTTTACCTCGATGGGATCTCTTATACCTCCACCTATAACATCACCAACGTCCCGGTCTCGGGGACGGGACAGGTGCGCAAGGTGACTGCGACAGTTTACTGGAATGATACCAAATAAGGCTTTTACGCTCCTGGAGCTCCTTATTTCCCTTGTCGTTCTGACGATCATCGTGCTGGGTCTGTTCAATATCCAGACGTTCTGCGATTATCAGGTGGTCGGGGCGGCGCGCAAGGCCCAGCTGCAGAACGAAGCGTCGGTGATACTCGAGAAGATGGCCAAATCGCTTGTTGACGCGACCTCTGTGCCCGGCATTAACGCGACAGTTTTCACGACATCAGGTTCCAACAAGATCATGCGCGCGTTCAGGGATACGGACGGTAACGGCATGCCGGACGCAGGCTCGGATGACTGGGTAGAATTCAATTACAACACTACTAAGTACACCCTTGCGTACTGTAAGAACGCGACTTATCCCGGCGGCGGCTGCGCCGTCCCGGATATACTTACGACAAAGATGATCAGCACCATGGGATCTCCCGACGTCACATTCAACAACGCGACCAGCTATCTTGACGTCAACATCATGCTCTGCTGGGACCCGTCGCTTAACGGCTCGGCGGACCTCTCATTCAGATGCGGCAGCCTCAAGAACCCGAAGGTCCAGATGCGGGCCAGGATACCCCTCTTATCCGTTTCCTGCAATTAGAGTTCCGCCGCTTTATACCCACTTAATCAGTTGCCTCTCCCGACGAAAGATGTTATAATGAAACAACTATGAAGAACCGGATAATCCTTTTTGCCGCCTTTGTGGCAGTGCTGGGCGTCAACCTGCATATTCGATCCTTCCCCGCCTCTTTCCCCCAGCTCAAGAAAAGCGCCGCCGACACCGTTCTCAGGGATAAGATCTCCGAGATATCCCGCGCTGTCGACGAGCGTTATCCCGGTATTCCCGCTCCTCAAAAGGAAAGGCTGGTCGCCGACCAGTTCGACAAGTACCGCAAGACGCAGCAGAAAGACCTGCAGGCACGCACGCAGGAGGAATACCAGAGAGAGAAAGACAGGTTCCAGGACAAGGCCGGGCAGACGTATCTGATGGAGCTCGACTGCTGGCACTGGGCGCGTTACGTGGACAACGTCCTGCGTCTCGGTCATCCCGGCGATATCGTCAGGGACGGAAAGCAGATGGACATGCTGATGACCTACCCTGACGGCTATGAGATACCCTGGCCGCATTTCCTGTTCTACGGTTCCGCGTTCCTTTATCGCATTACTTCGTTCCTGATCCCCGGACTGCCTCTCAACACGTTCCTGTTCTGGCTGCCGCTGTTCTTCATCACTCTGCTCGTCACCGCGCTGTTCTTCTTCTGCGCGCGTTTTTACGGGATCCTGTCGGCTATCGTCGCCTGCCTGTTCACGGGAATGGCTCCGATCTTCGTCCCCCGCAGCGTCGCGGGCTGGTTCGACATGGACATACTGGCCATGCTTTTCCCGTTCCTGATCGTCGGGACCTATCTGATCGGGTTCAACTGGTCGGGGTGGAGGAAGGCGCTTTTCGCCGTTCTCTCGGGATTCTGGGCGGGGTTGTTCGCCGCCACCTGGGGCTTCTGGTTCGTGTTCGCGTTCATCGTGGTCGCGTTCGAGGGATATTCGCTGCTGAACCTGCTTCTGCAGCACCTCCAGTACAAGGATGATGTCAGGGCGGAGGTAAAGGGGCATCTGGTCTCTCTCGCGGCGTTCTCGGTCTCGTGCGTTGTTTTCGTTTTCCTTTTCTGCGGTCTTCCGCCTTTTCAGGACCTCATAGGGCAGGCGATCCAGGGGCTTTCCCTTAATGATGTGACCGTCTCCGCCTGGCCCAATGTTTTTGCTACCGTTGGGGAACTCAAGCATCCGGATTTCATCACCATCAGCCGCACCTCGGGAGACATACTTTTGTTCTGTCTCTCCCTGGTGGGAATGCTGGCGCTCCTGTTCAATAACCACCGGTTTCGCGGGCTCAAACACGAGTCTATCTTCATGTTCGTCATCTGGTTCCTGGTCAGCTTCGTGATCTGCTTCAAGGGCATCCGGTTCGTGATGTTCGTGCTGATGCCGATGGGCATCATGCTGGGTTGGGCGATCGACGAGCTGGTCAGCTATGCCGATCTGCGGAAGAATTACTATTTCCTCGGAGCTGGCGGCCTGGTCCTTCTCTACGCGGGTTTCTGCACGGTCAATACCGGTTTCAAGGCCGCGCAGGAAGCGTATCCGCTGATCAACGACAGGTGGTATAACCTTTTGACGACGATAAAGGACGATACACCGAAGGATTCCGTATTGAACTCGTGGTGGGATTTCGGCGACTGGTTCAAGGTGGTGGCCCAGAGGCATGTCATCTTCGACGGCCAGAGCCAGGCAGGACCGCGGGCTTACTGGATGGCGCGGGCTCTTTTGTCCGATAACGAGAAAGAGGCCGTGGCTATCCTGAGGATGCTCAATAACGGCGGCAACCGCGTATTCGACATCGTCGACAACCGCTTAAAGGACGAATTCAGGTCCCTCGCGGTGGTCAACGACCTCCTTAAAAGCGACCGCGATACCGCCCGCCGGAAACTCAACAGCCTGCTTCCTTCAAAAGAGGCGCAAGAGGCGGACCGGCTCCTTTTCTCCAAGCCGCCGCACGCGTATTTCATTGTCGACTGGAGCATGCTGATGAAGATGTCGGCGATCTCCTACATTGGCGACTGGGACACTTCGAAGGCGTACCTGGTAAGCTACATGAGCAGGAAGAAGCCGGATGAGATGCGCGGCTACCTGGTGACGGGGCTGGGCATGGGCGTCAACGAGAGCCAGAAGCTGATCGAGGAGGCGCTGTTCGTGCCGCAGAAGCAGCTCTCTTCATGGATCTCGCGCAGTCTCTATTTCTTCGGCAGTTTCCCGACCGACATGAAAGACGAGGGACTGGTCTTCTTCGAGAACGGCTCCGTCTATGATCCCGCGCGCAGGAAGTTCTACTTCTACGACGTCCAGGAACGGTCATTCAAGATACTGCACAGCCTTTTCACTGTCGAGGGGGACCGGATGACGGAGACCCCGTACCCGGACAGCCAGATGAAGTCGTCGGCTGTGGTGACGCTCAGGGACGATACCTATGAGTTGAGCATCTTCAACACGGAAATAATCAGGAGCCTGTTTTTCCGGCTGCTGTTCCTGCACGGCAACGGTCTGGAACATTTCAAGCTTTTCAGCGAGGAGAAGGAATTGGCGTCGGTCTACGAGATAATCTGGTAGGAGGATAATGGGACAGTCAATAGAAGTATCGGTCGTACTGCCCTGCCTCAACGAAGAAGAATGCATCGGTGCCTGCGTGCGCAGGGTCAAAGAGGTCCTGGAGAAAGAGGGTGTTTCGGCTGAGGTGATCGTCTCCGACAACGGTTCCACCGACGCTTCCGCGAAGATCGCGGCACGCGAAGGAGCTGTGGTCGTCAGCGAATCGACCCGCGGTTACGGCGCGGCGTACCTGCGCGGCCTCAAAGAGGCGCGGGGCAGGTACATCGTCATGGCCGACAGCGACAATACCTACGATTTCGGCGACATCCCGAAGTTCCTGTCGCAGCTGCGCAGGGGTAACGAGCTGGTCATGGGTTCCCGCTTCAAGGGCAGGATGGAGAAGGGGGCGATGCCGTGGATGAACCGGTATATCGGCAACCCGATACTCTCGGGCATGTGCCGTGTCTTTTTCCGCACCAGCCTTTCCGACATCCACTGCGGCATGCGCGCCTTCACCCGTGAGGCGTACGTCAGGATGGGACTGCAGCACCCGGGCATGGAGTTCGCGACCGAGATGGTCGTCGCGGCGCTGCAGAACAACCTGAAGATCTCCGAGATCCCGATCAATTATCACGTGCGGGCCGGCAAGTCGAAGCTGATGCCGTTTCAGGACGCCTGGCGCCATGTTCGTTTCATGCTGCTGTACTCGCCGCTGTGGCTTTATTTCATACCCGGGCTGACCGGGCTTGCCGTCGGCCTTTTCATCCTGGTCTCGCTCCTGCACGGCCCCGTGCTGTTCATGGGACATTACTGGGATACCCACCTGGCCGTTTTCGCCAGCGCCCTGTCCATACTTTCGTTCCAGGTGATATCGCTCGGTGTCTTCGCGCACCTGTACGCGGTCGAGAAGAGGCTGCTTAAGCCGGACTGGTTCATCAGGTTCTGCCGCAGGAATTTCAGCCTTGAGAGGAGTGTGCTTTTCGGCCTCCTGATCTTCTTCGCCGGGGTCGCGATAAACTGCTCCATTCTCTTCGAGTGGTTCTCGAGCGGGTTCGGAGCCCTCTACCGCATACGCGAATCGGTGTTCGCGATGACGCTGCTTATCATAGGCCTTCAGACCGTGTTCTCTTCCTTCTTCGTCGGCCTCCTGTTCATGAACAAGAACAAATGAAAAAAGTACTCGTCATAAACGAGCCTTACGTCAAGGACTTCTGCCGTACGCAGCGGTGGGCCGCCCGTTCCCGGGGGAGGGTGCTCAGGGCACCCGACTGGCTGGCTTACGCGACCGCAGTGCTCGAGAAGGCCGGCCATGACGCCAGACTCTACGACCTGGTCGCTGAGGATAAGTCAAAGGAGGACCTGCGGCTTCTGGTCCGCCGGGAGCGGCCCGACGCGGTGGTCCTGGACTGCACCACGCCGTCGGTCTTCTCTGATATCGAGTGCGCGCGGATCGTCAAGGAGGAGTCGAAGGCCATGGTGATCATGGTCGGTCCGCACATCTCGGCGCTCCCCGAGGAGACGCTGCGGGAGGCGGGCGGAAGCGTCGACGTGGCCTGTATAGGCGAATACGATTACACGGTGCGCGACGCGGTGGAGAACGCCGGTTCTCTCTCGTCGGTCAAAGGCATCGCCTATTACGAGAACGGGACGGTCCGCACTAACGGTCCGAGACCGCTGGTCGAAGACCTCGATTCCCTGCCGTTCCCGGCCTGGCATCATCTCGACCTGATGAAGTATTTCGACGGGGGGAAGCTCTACCCATACATCGATATCATCTCGGGAAGGGGATGTCCGAACCGGTGCATCTTCTGTCTCTGGCCGCAGGTCATGCACGGCACCCGGTACCGGTTCCGTTCGCCGGCCAACGTGGTCGATGAGATCGAGCACGACATCAAGCTGTGCCCGCGGGTGCTTAAAGGCGGCGAGTTCTTTTTCGAGGACGACACGTTCACGGTCAATCGCGAGCGCGCCGAGCGGATCTGTGACGAGATACTCGGCAGGGGGCTCAAGATCGCTTTTTCCGTCAACGCCCGTGTCGATACCGCCGAACGGCAGCTGTTCAGGAAGATGCGGCGGGCCGGCTGCAGGGAGCTTCTTGTCGGGTTCGAGTCGGGCAGCCAGGCGATGCTCGATGGCATGAACAAAAAGATAAACCTTGAACGTTCGCGCGAGTTCGTCAGCCTCGCGAAGGAGTGCGGTCTCGAGGTGCACGGGTGCTTCGTGATCGGATTGCCCGGCGAGACCGAGGAGTCGGCGGCTGCGACTACCGATTTCGCCCTCAAGCTCGGCCTTACCACGGTTCAGTTCTCCGGGGCAACGCCGTTCCCCGGTACCGCCTTCTACGACATCTGCAAGAAGGAAGGGTGGATCAAGGCGGCTACCTGGTCCGACTGGCTTTCCACGGGTGAACAGAGCGGGGTGGTCGGGTACCCGCAGCTTTCCCGTGACCGTATCAACCATTACGTGGACCTGGGACTCAAAAAGTTCTACTTCCGTCCCGCGTACATGTTCAGGTTCGCCCTGGTCAACCGTTCTCCCGCGGACTTCTACCGCAAGCTCAGGGGGGCCTGGAACTTCTTCACGTATCTTTTTAAACGATGAATGAGCCGTTGATCAGCGTGGCCGTCGCCGTCAAGAACGGCCAGGCGACCATCCGCAGGTGCGTCGAGTCGCT
Source organism: Deltaproteobacteria bacterium (assembly GCA_050258655.1). Classification (GTDB taxonomy): domain Bacteria; phylum Omnitrophota; class Gorgyraeia; order Gygaellales; family Profunditerraquicolaceae; genus JBLMZF01. The sequence goes on from JBLMZF010000142.1 coordinate 8,514, forward strand.
CCTCGCGCTTGACTGGCCCCGCGTTGAGATCATTGTCGTCGATGACGGTTCCACTGATGCCACTGCTGCTGAGCTGCGGGGTTTTGCGGGAAAGATAAAGGTCATCTCCAATGCCGTCTCTCAGGGACCGTCACGGGCGCGCAATGAGGCGGCAAAACTGGCCAGGGGGGAGTACATCGCGTTCACTGACGGCGATTGTATCGTTCCGGCAGACTGGCTCAGGGAGCTCATGGAGTGTTTTGCGGACCATCCTGATGCTGCCGGAGCAGGAGGGAGCCAGGCTGTACCCGATGATGACTCCGATTTCGCCAGGGACCTCGCCGGGTTCATGTCCGCGCTTGGATTCATGACCGATTACCTGCATTCTTCCCGTTCGGGGATCGCCGAAGTCGAGCATAATCCTTCCTGCAACGTGATGTACAGGCGTTCGCTGTATCTTGAAGAAGGCGGTTTCCTCGAGGGGCTGTGGCCGGGCGAGGATGTCGAGTTCGACCGCCGGCTGCGTGTAAAAGGGCACCGGCTCTATTTCAACCCCGGTGCCCGCGTGTTCCATTACAGGCCGAGGGATATTCGCGCGTTCCGTCGCGCGATGGTCAGGTACGGCTGGGCACAGGCGTTCCTGGTCCGCAGATATGGCATTTTTCGAAGAGTACAGTATGTACCGTTCTTGTGCGCGGGGTCTGCGGCTACTGCATGTGTTCTATCGGTGTTCTACCCTTTTGTCGGCCTGTGGCTTATCACGGCCGCGGTCTTATCCGTGCCGGTATGGTTCATGATGAAGACGCGCGATGCGGGCAGGAGCCTGCGTTACTGGAGACTTTTCTTTGTCCTGATGGTCGCCTGGAACATGGGGTTCTTTAAAGGCATGATGGAAAAGAAGAAGGCAACGGCATGAAGATAATCCAGACCCCGGCCCGTTTCTATCCGTACATCGGCGGCGTGGAGATGGTGGTATACCATCTTTCCCGCGGCCTGGCCAGGGCCGGACACCACGTGACCGTGATCTGCGCGGATGAGCCTAAAGGGGCGCCGGCGGAAGTTGAAGGAATAAAGGTCAGGCGCCT
>JBLMZF010000143.1:0-15153 GCA_050258655.1 Deltaproteobacteria bacterium
ACGCCTAAGGAAGCCCCCACATTGGTAGCTACGGCGATGATCTCCGTAGAATCCTTCTTGAACCCGAAGTCTCCGGACAGTGTAACGAAATCAGAAACCGTCACGTTGAAACCCGTTACCGTAACGGCCTGGGTTCCGATGGCGCTGGAGATGCTCACTGACGTCCCGCCAACCGTAAAGTTCAGCGGCGTGTCGCTGTAGTCGGTGGACGTATTATTGAAGGAAACGCTCACCGTTCCTGTGGCGCCGATAAAACCGCTGACTGTGAAAGCCAGGGTGCCGCTGGCGCTCAAAGCCTTGGTGCCGTCATCGTTCATTACCAGGGCCAGGGTGCCGGAACTTACGCCCACTTCCGCCGACCCGGCGGTGAGTTTCGCATATGCTGAGCTTACGGCGATCTGGATCTGGTTGCCGGTCTTCTGCAGCTTAAAGTTACCGCCGATATTCACGAAATCGCTGATCTGCACCGTCAGGCCGCTCCCTTCCACGCTGCTTGCGTCGATACCCGCATCGAGGATATGGACGGTGATGGCACCGATGGTTACAGGCGTGTCCGTGTAGGCGGTGGTAGTGGTGTTCTGCTTGACTGTGACCGTGCCGGTAGCGTTGACGAAATTACCGCCGGTCACGGTAAAGGTACCGGTGGCATAGATCACCCGGGTAAGGTCGGTGTTCAGGATTACCGCCAGGCTGCCGTTGGTGATGCCGGCTGAGAACGAGGAGTTGCCAAGGACAACATTGACGTCCTGGGCAACGACCTTCACCTGCGTGCCGTCCTTGGCGATACCGATCGAACCGGAGATATCCACGAATCCGCCAAAGCTGACCGAGCCGGTAAACGTCTTGGAAGTATCCGGGAAATAGGTGCTGATGACCTTGGCTACCGCGTTGACTTCAGGCGAAGTGATCTTCGCCCCGCCGGGGACCTGTTTGACCACCAGCTGTAACCTGTCGGCCGATTGGACTATATCGAAATACAGCGTGCCATCCCCCCACCCTGCCAAGCCGGTGGCGGAAGCGAATGCGCCGCTGATGGAGCCGAAGGTCAGGAAATCGAAGGTCTGCCCGACAACAGGTGTGAAACCGTTGATCAGGGTGATCTGGAGGTCGCCGGCAAGAGCCGCAAGGCCGGAGGCGTTGATCTGGTCATATCCGTTATCTAAAGGAGTGCCGGGGCCGGGCGTAAGGCCGCCGATCTCGATCTCAAGAGTGGAGCCTGAGGCCAGAGTATAGTCAGTGACATTGAGGATGGCCGGCGAGTTTCCATAGCGCATCAGGCCGGAGTCGACCACAGAGCCGAAGCCGACAAGGTAGACCGGTTCGACGCCGGTGTATGTCACGGCGCAAGCCGATCCGTCAGAAAGCCTTACCCAGCCGCTGTCGATGGCGGTCTCGTTGTAATCTGCGGCGGTGGAAGCGGTGCCCTTGATGATCAGGGCATCGTAACCTGTTCCTGCTGAGAAATAGATACCTTCAGAAAGGGCGAACGGAGTGCTGAAATCGATGGTCAGCCGGTCAAGAGTATTATCGGCGCCATAGATCGTGAGCCCTGCCAGGGAAGAAAGCGGCTGGCTGAAAAGGGTCTCGCCGGAGGCGTTATCGATAAGCTGGAGGATGGAACTATCTTGGGGATCAAGACGCAGGGTCGTATCTGAGGCACCGTCAGGCAGGACATAAACGGCGATCTGCGGAGGGCCGTTGGGCGTATATAACGAATCTGCCGCCTGGTCAGCGGCGCTTGCCTGTTCTGTGCTGTAATTTAAAGGCAGGACAAGGGTATTACCGTCATAAGCCGGTATCTGGGGTTCACCGGCTGAGAAATCGCAGTAGATGTACTTGTCAGGGCCGCTTGCGCCGCCTGTCGCGAAGACAGCTTTATTTACGCTGTTACCGAGGTTGGCCCTGAAAAGGAAGCTGAAGAAAAGCGGCAGGTCGTTCAGGCTGAATCGTTTCTTTTCGCTCTTGGCACCCTCTTCTGTTTCGGTCACGCTCCGGATTCCTGAAACCACGCTGCCTGCGGCAATGCCTAAAAGGGTGATCTTCGCGATATTGTCTCCTCCCGCCCCCTCTATCGAAAGGTTGTCCACCAGCGCGGTCAGTGCCTGGCCGCTGAGGTCTACCACCAGGTCAAAGGCTGTAGTGACCCTGCAGATGATATTTGCCAGCCAGTCGGTCTGGATGGCGCTTAGCCGGCTATCCTGGGTATTTACCCCCGCAGCGCTCAGGGCACGGGTGAAGCTGATGTCTTTAGCGGTATTGAAGGAAACGGTAAGGGTCTTCAGGACAGGCGAATAAGCGACCGGGATTCCAGCATCGTTAAAGGCCTTGATCAGGCCGGCAGTGCCAGAGATGCCCTCGATTTTGAGCTGTTCCAGCCCGTCAACCATCCCCGTAGCGATGAGCTGGTTAAACCAGGCCCTGATCTGTGCGGCAGCGGCATCCGCCTGCTTGTCGTCCAATCCCTCTCCAGTGACCGTTTCTACAGAAGAGAAGGTCACGGGCTGCTGGCCCTGGCTGTCCACGGTCACTTGGTCGTTCCCGGTTCCGCCGTCAATTTCGACAGGATAATAGTGGGAAGACCGGATGTGGAAGGTATCATTCCCGCCCAAGCCCTGGAATTTGAGGAAATCTATGCCTGAAACGCAGAAAGCGCTTTCTCCCAGGGAAACAAAAAAATCATCCGAAAGGCTGAAGAAGTCGTCCTGCTGGGTGCCTTTGAGGACAAGGCAGTCGCGGCCTTCTCCGGTTGAAATGGAGAAAGTCTCGATATCGGACAGGGAGACCGGGACGAACGCCTGCCCACCCTGGGAACCTGAAACGACAGTGGAATCGCCATCCCTGGCTACCTGAAGATCATCATTGCCGGATCCGGTGAGGATGTTGACAGCCGCAAAGGTACTAAGGCCTAATTGTCCAATTTGGCTAAAGGAGATGTTTGTGGTGTTGTCCTGGGATGTGACCGCTACCTCCCCTGAATCTGAGGTTTGGGGAGTATACGTGGCGCTGAGCTTCCTGTTGCCTTTTATGAGGAGAGTGTTGAACCAACCTTGCCAGCAGTTCAAGACAACGCCGTCTTTAATATAAAAGGGGACGGAAAAATCAAAAACGAACCCGTTCGATCCTTCCTGACTGCCGGTGATCACGATCTTGTCGATCGTTTTCAGGCTCTGGCTGGCTTCTACCCTGCCGTTGCCTGTGTTGATCACCTGCAGGATCGAGGGATCCTGGAGGTCTAATTGGAGGGAATAAGTACCCGGTAAAGCGGTAAAAAGGAATTGGGCGCTGTCAGCCGGCGGACCGGAAGGAGTGTAAAGCGTATCTGTCAACTGTTCCAAAATAGGATTCTGTTCTTCAGAAAGGGAAACAGCCTGCACTGTGTCAGGCGTGTTAAGTTCTTCTTTAGGGGTCTCGACAGCGGTCTGTTGGAGCTCGACAACCGCATCGGTGTTCGCAGGAGCGCCGGTTTCTTCTCCGGTCTGGTCAGTCTGGCCGGAGTTTTGGACATTTTCCAGCAAACCGCTGACTTCGGAGGCGGCGTTGAAGGTATTGACGTCTGCTGTCTGCTGGGAACCTCCCTGTTCAACGATCGTCTGCTCAGGGACCAAAACGTCCGTAGGAAGAGCGGTCAAATCGCTGACGCCGTCACCGGACAGCAAAAGGCGAGGCTCAAGGGGCTCAAGCTGGAAACTGTTTGGGCGGGACTTTTTGACAGCCATTACCTAAAAGACTCCACAGATGTACATAAACACAGTTGGGGGAATGATACCATTTTCCAGTGTAGGCATTTTAAAAGATTTTGTCAACAATTTTTTTCACATCACATCGCCCTGTGTGAACGAGAGCGAATCATCGAGCCAGGTGTCCATGCGCAGGACAGCGCGTCTCCGACGGAAAGCGAGCGATTGGGCGGTCAGCTGTGCCCATCGCACAGCTTTCGCCGCGAGCCACTCCGAGCCGCGGGATTTTTTTCCTAAAGAAGATTTGACGGCCGCGCGGACCGCTTTGGGCAGGTACCTGCAGACAAGGTCGTCTTCCATGCTGACAAAAAGCCTGGCGCTTCCGGGATCGCCCTGGCGCGCGGCCCTGCCGAAAAGCTGGCGGTCGATCCTGCGCGATTCGTGACATTCGCTGGCGATGACATGGAGGCCGCCTTTTTGCGCCACCCCCACCTCCAGCTTGATGTCTGTCCCTCTCCCTGCCATGTTGGTTGCGATGGTTATGGAAGCTGTCTCGCCCGCGTGGGAGACGATCCTGGCTTCTTCATTATGGCGGACGGCATTGAGCACGCGGTGCGCCAGCCCCGCGGCCGTGAGCCGGGCGGAGAGGTTTTCACTTGCCCTGACGCTCCTGGTGCCTACCAGCACCGGCCTTCCCTGGCCGTGCATGGCGGTTATCTCTTCCAGGATGGCCTGCCATTTCTCCTCCTGGCTCCTGAAGATCATCGTTGGCAGCTCGATCCTCTGGCAGGGCTTGTTTTCGGGTATGGAGACCACGGGCACCTGGTAGATGTCCCACAGTTCAGAAGCGGATTCGCGGGCGGTACCGGTCATGCCTCCCAGGCAGCGGAAAAAGCGGAAAAAACGCTGGAAGCTGAGCCTGGCCAGCGTTTCTGTCGGCACGGTCATCTCCAGGTTCTCTTTAGCCTCCACGAACTGGTGCAGGCCTGACTGCCAGCTTCGCTGCGGCATGATACGGCCGGTGAACTCATCGACAATGACCACCTTGTTGTCCTGGATGACGAATTCCTGGTCAAGGTGGAAGAATTCGCGTGCCTGGAGGGCGAGCCGGATCATTTCGAGGCGTGCCCCCGCAGAACCGGCCACTGTCCCCGGCATCTCTTTGAGCCTGTCGGCAAGGCGGTCCTTCAATCCCGGGTCAAGCTCGATCTCCTTGTACCGCTGGTTGACGGTATAATCCTTCCCGCGCTCAAGGTTTTGGGCGATGGCATGGGTAGCCTTGCAGGTCTCGATAAAGGTGTCATTCGGGACTTGCCGGGATATGATCAGGGGAGTGACTGCTTCATCGATGAGGATGCTGTCGGCTTCGTCGACTATGCCGAAATGGATCCCGCGCATGACCAGGCCGCGCTCTATGTCCGCCTGCCTGCCCAGGAGCATCCTGATCTGTCTGCGGCCGGCGTTCTGCATCTCGCCCAGCCACAGCCTGTCTCTCAGGAAATCGGCTACTATCTCTTTGCTCGTGGTATAGGTCACATCGCAGCCATGGCCCTGGCGGCGTTCAGCTGCCTCCTGCTGGCCTGTCACGCATCCCACGGTAACGCCGCAGAACTTGTACAAAGGCTCCATCCATTCCGCGTCTCGTTCAGCCAGGTAATCGTTTACGGTGATGATATGGCAGGGAAGCCCGATCCAGCCGTTGATGACCCCGGCAAGCGCCGCGCTCAGGGTTTTACCCTCGCCTGTGGCCATTTCGGCGATAATACCCCGGTGTAGGGCGAGCGCACCGGCCAGCTGGACGACAAACGGCCGTAAGCCCAGTTTCCTCCCGGCTGCCTCGCGTACCGCTGCCAGCGCTTCCGGCAGCGCTTCTTCAAACCCTTTTTTCCGTCTGCGAAAGTTGTCCTTGAACCCGGCAAGCGTGCTGCCGAGCTCTTCCTCGGACATTTCCTTGTAAGAGGCGCCAAGGCTGTCGATAGCTTCGGCTTCATCGAGCAGCTTCTTCAATGTCTTTTTGCCGCCCTTTATCGAGCCTTCGATCCAGTAGAGGCGGGCGTCAAGCCCGGTAAGGAGGGGTTGGGGTTTGCGGATCTTTGTCCTGATGTAATCCCTGGAGAGAGAGTTCATCCTATATCTGGTACCGCTTCTGGACCAGCTGTCTGAGCTTGCGCCACCATTGCTGCAGGAGTGGTTCGCTTCCCGCCTGGAACCTGATGCGCCCTGACCTGCCGTGCAGCAGGAGCGCGGGCGTATCGCCGGCTATCTCCGCTCTCAGCTCATAAAAAGGCTCGGCTGCTTTCCTGCCGCTGGAATCTTTTGTGTTGATCGCTACGTCCCCTCCTCCGCCCCACCCCAGCGCGGGCGAAGGCAGAGTGGTCTGTTCCATGGGGATCCGGGTGTAGCTTAAGCCCCGGATCGTGACATCAGACTGGCCGGTGAGCCTGACCTGGGACTTTTTGATCTCATTGGAGAATATGCGCGAAGCTTCCTGCTGGGAGACGACGCAGCTGAAGTAGAAGGTCTTATCGTTTACCAGCTGGCCCAGCGGAGTGCCGCGGATGATCCACATACCTATATAATCCTTGCGCGGGGCTATCCACGTTCCTTCGATCTCGGCCTTGACCAGAAGGTCCTCGCGGTCCCGGGCCAGCTGCCGTCGGTGCTTCCTCACCGCTTCGAGCGCGCTTGCGAGCGGCTGCATGTCCGCCTGCTGCTTGTCCAGCGCTTTCTGGTAGAGCGCCGTGACTTCACGTTCCCTTGCCGCGGTCTCCGACTGGTCGAAATCAAGCTCCGGGTTGGTGAGCTTGAGCAGCACATCACCCCGCTTCACATGGGAACCGGAAGGCGCCGCTATCTCCTCGATGTAGCCGTTCACCCTGTTTACCACTACCACGTATTCGTGCGCCCGCACCACCCCCGGAGCCTTGAAATTGAGCGGGAACGGGAAGAAATAAAGGAAACCGAACAGGACGGCGAATGTCGAGGCGCAGACGGCTACCGCCCTTGTCCTTGAACGCTCAAGCCGGGGGCTCGCCGCCAGGTACTTGACCAGGCCCGCCAGCGGCACGACAGCCCAGGCCACGGCGCAGATGACCGCCATGATAATGCCTGCCAGAAGGAACCGGTCTGCGACGAACAGGAGGATCGCCGAGAACACGATTGTGCGGTAGATCCCGCTGAGTATCGCGAAGGAAGTATATATTCCCGTTTCCCGCCTGGTGACCGCAGGGCTTTTTGCTTTCTTGACGCCAAAGGCATACTTTTCCGCCAGGTAGACCAGCTGCTGCGTCGATTGCGTGGACAGGTTGGGCATGTCGAGCAGGTCGGAGAGTATGTAATAGCCGTCATAGCGCAGGAGCGGGTTGAGGTTGAAGACAAGCGTGGAGACGGAAGCGACGAAGAGCATGTTGTACGTCAGCGAATGGAGCGTTCCTTCGCCAGTATTCGCCCAGACCATGGCGGCGCACGAGGCGATGAAAAGCTCCATGACCATGCCGGCGGCGCCTACGAACGCCCTCTTCCACTTACTGCGGAACGCCCATGCCCCGGAAGCGTCGACATACGGCAAGGGGCTGAAGATCAGGAACATGACACCCATGACGTGTACCTCGCCGCCGAACCTGCGCACGGCGAAGGCGTGGCCGAACTCGTGCATCGCCTTTATGATGACCAGTCCAGCGTACAGGAGGAAAAGGTTCGAAGGCGCAAGGACACCCTGGCTCTGGAGCTGGATTTCACCGAAGTTCTCAACGCAGACCTTCACACCGATCCCGACTGTCACAAGCCAGATGGCCGCCCCTATGGGTCCCATGATGAAGCGCGCGAAAGGCATGCAGCGTTTCAGGAACGCGTCGGGGTCGAGCAGCGGGATGCGCAGGAACATGATGTTGAGCAGGTTCGAGCGCATGATCTGCTGTTTCCTCTGCCTGAACCGTTCGAAAAGCTTGACGCTGTCGGCGGAGAGCTCGTACTGGAGGAGGTTGGCGTGGTAAAGCTGGGCAAGCAGGTGGATGACCTCTTCCTGGCCCGGTGCGTTGTCCGGGTCGGATTCCATGATGCCTTTCCAGACGTCCTCGACAGTGCGGTTCTTTGAGAGGCGGGCGACGAACTCGTAGGAAGCGGGCTGCAGCCGGAAGAATTGGCTGCTGAAAAGGTCATAAAGGACGTACCAGCGGATGCCGCGGAACATCTGCCGCCTGACCCTTACGCTGGGCTTGAGGCTTACGCGCTGGCCCGCGATGCGGTACCAGGATTCGTGGAATGTCCTGCTGTCTTCAGACAAAGTGTCACCACCAGAGCTTTAACCGCAGGAAGTCGATGGTGCGGCGGGTGAGTATCCATAGGAGCGTCCGTTTGCCGGCATTGATCTTGGCGACTCCGGTCATGCCCGGCTGCCACCAGTCAGGCGCCTGGCTCTTGAAATCGGCGTGGGCGATGAAGACGTTGCCTTTCTCCCTGACCACCGCGGCAGGCTCGACAAGCGTGAGCTTGATCTTGTACGAATCCTGAGGCCGGCTCACCAGCGCGATCTCGCCGTCGGCGTTGTCCTTGACATGGTGGATATCCGATTCCTTGACGTCCATCTCGGTATACAGCCCTTCGGTCCTTGCGGCTTTGAGGAGCACGTCCCCCTGCTTTACGGGGGCGCCGATCCGTTCGTTAAGGTCGCCTTCGACGATGACTCCGTCAAAAGGCGCGCGGATGACTGACTTATCAAGGCGGTACCGGATCATCCCCAGTTTGGCCGTCGCCTGGTCCCGCATCGCCTCGGCGACCCTCATGTCGGCGAGCGCCGAGAGTGAACGGGCTTTTTCGAATTCCCTCTGGTATCTGTCCTGCTCGGCGATGGCGGAAGCTTCCTCAAGCAGCAGCTCGCTGCGGTCGAGGGTTAAAAGTTCATCGCCCTGCTTGAACCTGTCGCCGACCCGTACAAACACCTTGTCGATATGCGCGTCGATGCCGGCGGTAAGGTACGAAAGGGCCTGTGTCCTGAGGATAAGCGGGGCCTGCACCCGGAACGGTACGGGGACGAAACATACGATAGCGAGGATAAGCGAGATAAGGATCGCCAGCGCTTTTGCCCAGGTATTCTGGAAACCGAGCAGCTTTGCCAGGCGCTCCCGTGCCGCCGAAGCCAGCCGGGCTCCCGCCCACCTGTCGCTCCGTTTAAGGTCCGACAGCCGGCGGATCGCCTGGTCGCACGCCAGCCGCAGGAGGCGCAATTCCACCTCGGTGAACGGTTCTGTGCGTTCGCACAGGCAGACAGCGACGGCCTCTTCGTCGATACGCAGGGGAAGAGAACAGATGTTCGCGGTCTTCTGGCCTGCCGCGTACTCCTTGTGCGCTACGGCGATGAAACCGCTGTCGGGCAGCGGCGGGAGCATGATTTCCATGTCCTGGTCGAAAGTCTCCTCCATCGCGGCCTCTAACTGCTGCACAGCCTCCATCTTGCGGTCAAAATGGTCCACGTGGCTCATTGCCTCGAGCCGGATATATCCTTTCTCATACCAGCCGAGACTCACCCGCTCGCATTTAAGACGGGCAGCCAGCTCGTTACAGAAGGTCATGGCGCAGCTGAGGAACTTCGGGGAGGAATTGACCAGTACCATGAAATCCAGGACGCTTGAGAAATGCTCGACCCGTGTCCGGGATTCGCGGGCGATGCGGGAAAGCTGGTAGTTGACGGGGATGTCGCAGGCGAACTGGAGCGCTTTGAGGCGGTCCACTGCCTGGGGCCGCAGCGAGGATGAAACGAAGACGACGGCGATGCATTCGCTGCCTTCCTCCCCGATTTCGAGTTTGCTGGCCAGAACAAAGCCCCCTTCAGCCTGGAGCAGGCAATAGCCTTCTGTCTGCGAGACAAGCCCTATTTCCTCGATGCGTTCGGCGACAATCTTGGCGTAGAACCCGGCCTTCTGGGTCTCTGGCAGGATGGCGATCTGGCGCCAGGACGGCTGTTCGCGGGTGCGGATAAGGACCATGCCGACTGCCGCTTCGGTCAGCTCGACCAGGAGTGAAAGGTACGCGGGCCAGAATTCGGGAGGCTGGCCTTCGAAACTGCGCAGCCGGTTCAGGTCGTCGATAAGCTGGAAAAATTGATCTTCCCTGTCAGTAGCGTTATCGCGTGCCATCGTCAGCCTTCTCAAGCAGGAAGCCGACCACGCCCGGCGTGACCGGCTTTTCGGTGTTGTCGAAGAGGATTTTGACCTCGCGGAGGCCGCTTGAAGCGTCGACTACGGGGGAGATGAACTCGACCTCCCCTTCGTATTCCGGGCCGTTGCTCTGTCCTATATTAATACGCGTCTTCGCGCCCTTTTCCAGCTTCCCGGCCTCACGGTCAAGGTAGCCGATAAAACGGCATTTCCGGATATTTACTATCCTTAAGAGGGGCTGCTGGGGGTCGCTGTATTCGCCCACATGGCGGTAAAACTTGGTCACGATCCCGTCAAACGGCGCCCTGATCAGGCGTTTCTCCAACTCGACCTGCGCCAGCTTGTAATCAAGCTCCTTTTTCTGTAATTCCTCGGTGCTCACCGAATTGTTCTTCTCGTAGAGCCTGAGGTTGCGTTCATAATCGGTTTTGGTGTTCTCAACGAGGAGGGATTGCTCGTCGTGGACGAGTTCAAGGATGATATCTCCCTGTTTGACGGGTTCCCCTTCATTGACCCTGATCTGGGAGACTATCCCGGCGATCACCGAGCTCATGGTGGAATCCTGGTAGGCTTCGGTGATGCCTTGTGTTTGGCCGGCGAAACAGGCGGATAAGAAAAAGAGGATGGGCATGAGGAGCAAAAGCGGGATAAGAGTCTTACGCATACGCCTTCCTTTGTAAGGGGCTGGGAATCATGGGGTTTAGTGCCTTTTAAGGCATATTACTCACGAAAGTATAGCATATATTCGGGCTAAAAACAAATAAATATTAAATACTTTAAAAAATTACTTAAAAATACTTGAATTTTAATGTTCTATAAGTAAACTTATATAAGTGTTACGTTCCTTGTGACCTCTATAGTCCTGCCAAAAAATTGCCACGGTTTTTTGGAGACCTGCCTCACCTAAAGAAGGTACAGCATATGCGCTTAAAACAGGTTATCGTCTTTACCGTTTCTCTCGTGGCACTTTTCCATCTCTCCTCTTCACCGTGCAGATGCCAGGAAGAAAACCACATCAGCGACGCTACTCAGGCTGAAGAGGATGCAATGGCCAGATTGGCGGACCTCCCTCTCCCCCTTACGCTTGAAAAGGTCATCGATTATGTAGCCCACAACAACCCGACTGTTGAGGAAGCGCGGCTTGAGACAATGAGCAAATATCGCCAGTCGCGGGCTTCCTGGGGCGATTTCGAGCCCAGCGTCAACCTGAGCGGCGGCAGGACCGGCCTTCGCCGCCAGAACAACACTCTTGAGGCGCTTCAGCAGAACTTCAACCCCACATTCAATGAGCTCAATAACGAGTATTCCGCCGGACTGGGCGGAAGGTTTTTCTCAGGCACGGGGTACAATTTCGGCTACAATATCAAAAGGCTGCAGAACTCACTCACCACCGGCAAGCAATACGAATCGTTCGTTGGCCTCACCGCCGAGCAGCCGCTTCTGAAAAATTTCCTCTATGGTTCGCCGACAGCGAGCCTGAACATAACCCATAAGGACTACATGATTGCCAGGGATCAGTTCCGCAAGCAGCTTATGCAGGCTGTGCTGGACGCGGAAACGGCGTACTGGAACCTGGCCATGGCCAAGGAGCAGGCAAGGCTTGCGGATGAGTCGCTGGAGATAGCTGAAAAACTCTACGCTGACTCGAAGGCCAAGTCCCAGGCGGGGACCGTCTCTGATCTGGACCTTACACAGGCAAAAGCCGAACGGGACCAGCGGCTGGCGCTGCAGGCTCAGGCGAAGACCAAGCTCCTTGACGCGTCGATGCAGCTCAAACTCATTCTTTCGGACCCTTCTATCACCGGGAGCCGGATGCTTGATGCCATCGATCCCCTGACGGCTGAACCTGTTCAGGAGGTGGTTGCCGACCAGAAGGAGCGCCTGATCGAACAACAGCCGGACCTGCAGATGCGCAGAAACGAGGTCGACAAGGAGGATATTCGCCTTTCCTATTACAAGAGCCAGCGGCTTCCTGAATTGAACCTGAAGGGAAACTACGGTTGGAGCGGGTTGGGGTCGAACGAGGACCAGTCATGGGAACAGGTAAAATCAGCCAACTGGCCGGCATGGTCATTGATGCTTGAGGTAAAACTCCCCCTGTTCGCCGGCATCCGCGAGCGCAATGAACTTGCCGCGGCGAAGCTTAACAAGAAGATCGCGGAACAGCGCCTCAAGGCAACGGATTATGAGCTTACCCGCTCGCTCGCTTCCATCGAAAGGCGCCTTGAGGAGCTCAAAAAGGAGATCGATTCCATGACCGCGGCCGTGGAATGCAAGCAGCTGGTACTTGAGATGGCGGTCTCCCGCTTTGATGTGGGGAAAACGGATATGCGTTTCGTTTACGATTCGGAAGAGGACGTTTATGATGCCCGGCGGCAGCAGCTCGAAAGCCTGTTCAGGTACAGGCAGGGATGGCTTCAGCTCCAGTATCTGAAGGGGACCCTCTTGGTGAACAAGGGGCTGGAAAAAGTGGAGAAAAACGTCATTGTCTCGCACGAGGACTTCACCGGCGACGTATAACCTATAGTGAGCGAAAGCCCCGGCCTTATAGCGGCCGGGGCTTTTTTTATTTCCCGTTACGAACTTGCCAATCCGTGACAGGCGTGGTAAAACAATGTGAAGCGCAAAGGAGGCTGCTATGGAGATCGCGGACCTTATTTTCGCGGATTATGCCACCATCAACGAACGCGGTAAATTCACCCTGGTAGGGGCGGGTTTCACGGAAATAGGCACACTCAAGCTCCCCTGCATCCACCCTCTCATGTATATTTTCATGAGGGTAAGGGTAACCCATGAAGACCTGGGGAAGAACCGGGTCGAGATGCGCCTGACAGGCGACCAGGCGTCGATCTTCAAAGCGGATGGCGACCTGAACGTCGCCGGGCAGAACAAAGGCGAACAGTATGTCCCCTTTTGCTTCCAGTTCGTCAACCTTAAATTTGGCAGTGAAGGGGAATATAAACTTGAAGTGAGGATAAATGGCGAGCTGAAGCAGAGCCAGATGCTGCGGATAAAGCTTATCCCCGGCGTAAAGTAAAGTTAATCGCGTCCGCAGGAAGTGTGGATCAGGTAAAGGCCTTTGAGGGTCAGGTCGGGATCGACGGCGTCAAGCGAACGGCTGTAGCGGGAAATGAGATTAATATTCCCGCCCGTGCCGATCACTTTTGCCGAGGCCCCGATCTCTTTTTTTATGCGGTCCGAAAGGTCGTCCGTGAGCGCCGCCATGCCGTAGATGACGCCGCTTAAGATGCTGGTCGTGGTTTCCTTCCCTATCAGCTCCCTGGGAGGAGCGAGTTTCACTGACGGGAGCAGGGCCGTGCGCCGGTGAAGCGCGTCGAGGGATATGCCGAGCCCGGGGAGGATCATGCCGCCCAGGTACTCCCTCTTCCTGGAGATGCAATCAAAGGTGACAGCGGTGCCGAAATCAATGACGATCAGGGGAGCGCCGTAGATCAGTACGCCGGCGAAGGCGTTGACCAGCCGGTCCTGCCCGACCTGTTCGGGTCTGCGGTAGGAATTCTTTATGGGGACGATCGTGTCGCGCCCCAGGATCTGTGGCTTGATCCCGAAATAGCGGACACAGTCTTTCTTGAGCTTATCGGTGGCCTTGGGGACTACGCTGGAGACGATGACAGCATCCGGCCAGTGCTTTCCCAGCGACTTTTTTAAGGAGGCGAAATTGTATCTGGCGGTGGGGATGGCGAATCTTTTGACGGGCCTGGGAGGCAAAAGCCCCTGGCGGACCGGGAAAAGGCCGAAGGTCGTGCTGGTGTTGCCTATATCTACGCAGAGCAGCGTCATAGCTAGATTTTTGATTGCTTCGCCCCTTTGGGGCTCGCAATGACGGAATCCTTTAGTTCCTTTATCTTATCGCGGATCTTGGCGGCCTTCTCGAACTGCAGGTTGCGCGCCGCAAGTTCCATCTCGTTCTCAAGATCGGAAATGTACTGGCCGATCTCGTATTCCACGTCGCCCTGGCCCGTGAGCGACTGGACGTATTGCTCGGTATCCTCGAGGTCCTCGATCCCCTCCTTGATCGCTTTTTCGATTGAACGGGGAGTGATTTTGTTTTTCTCGTTGAACTCGACCTGTTTCTTCCGGCGGCGGTTGCACTCGGCGACGGTCTGCTTGATCGAGCCTGTCATGGTGTCGGCGTACATGATGACCGTACCGTTGATATTACGTGCCGCCCTGCCAGCCACCTGGATAAGTGACGTGGTCGAACGCAGGAAGCCTTCCTTGTCCGCGTCGAGTATCGCTACCAGCGAGACCTCGGGGAGGTCAAGGCCTTCCCTGAGCAGGTTGATGCCCACCAGGGCGTCGAACTCCTTCTGCCTCAATTCCCGCAGGATCCTCGAGCGATCGATGGTCTGTATTTCCGAATGAAGGTATTTTACCTTTAATCCCATCTCCTGTAAATAGTTAGTCAGGTCTTCCGCCATCCGTTTGGTCAGCGTGGTCACCAGCACGCGCTCATTCCTGCGCGCCCGGGCTTTGATCTCCTGCGCCAGGTCCTGTATCTGGCCGTCGCTGGGTTTGATGACGATCTCGGGGTCGACCAGGCCGGTCGGACGGATGATCTGCTCGATCACCCTTCCCTTGCTCAGCTTGATCTCGTAAGGCGACGGTGTCGCGGAGACGAAGACCATCTGCTGGGTGATATCCCTGAATTCGTCGAATTTGAGCGGACGGTTGTCCAGGCACGACGGCAGGCGGAAGCCGTAATTCACCAGGACCTCTTTACGCGCCTTGTCCCCTTCGAACATCCCGCGTACCTGAGGCAGGGTAACGTGCGATTCGTCCATAATGGTCAGGAACTTGCCGGGAAAATAGTCCAGGAGGCAGTACGGCCTTGACCCTGGCGGCCGGCCGGAGATATGACGCGAATAGTTCTCGATGCCGTGGCAGTAGCCGATCTCGCCGAGCATCTCCATGTCGTACTTCGTGCGCGATTCCAGCCTCTGCGCCTCAAGCAGTTTGTTGTTCTTGCGCAGGAAGGCCAGCTGTTCCTGGAGCTCCTGTTCTATCGAAACGATCGCCTGGCGCGTGTGTTCCTCTGAGACAATGAAATGCTTGGCGGGGTAAATAGCGATCTTGTCCATCGTCTGGAGGATGTCCCCGGTTATCGGGTCTATCTCTGAGATCCGCTCGATGGTGTCTCCGAAAAGCTCGATCCGGAGCGCCTTCTCGCGGTAGGCCGGGAAGACCTCGACAACGTCCCCCCTCACCCTGATCTTGCCGCGAGCGAAATCATAGTCGTTGCGCTCGTACTGGATCTTGATCAGCTTACGGATGAGATTATCGCGGGGTATCTCCTGCCCCTT
>JBLMZF010000144.1:0-5490 GCA_050258655.1 Deltaproteobacteria bacterium
AGGATTTCCTTAAGAGATTTCAGAAGCTCGAGAACCAGCCCACAGACTGGTCGGTGAAGTCCGAAAGCATGTCCGCGACCAGGCGTTTCGAACGGCTTGAGGTCAATGACAAGCGCATCGAGGTCGCGATCTCCGACCGCGCAACGGCCCAGGAGAAAGCCCCCACCGGCACCAACTACATCCGCATGTGCCCGTACTGCGGGGCCGAGAACGTATCCTCGAACCGGGAATGCGTCAAATGCAGGCACTCCCTGAGCGACTACTTTAACGACTATGGCGGGCAGGAGGGAAAGCTCAAAAAATGCGTCTGCGGGGCCCTTAACCTGAAAGAACGCAAGTTCTGCTGGGTCTGCGGAAGGGATTTCTCGCTCTGGGGCGACTCGCAGGTCGTCCCGAAACAGGAGAATATCATCGTCCTGACCATCGACGACCAGACGTACCGCTCCACCGATCCCGACCTGCCGCCCGGCATCGTCAAGCTCATGGAAAGGATCCGCAGGGAAGGATACAGCAAGGAGCTGATCGACGAGTGGATCAGGACGAGCAACGATCAGCAGCAGCTGCAGAAGCAGGAGAAAGAACAGGAGATCCGCCAGAACATCCAGCGTACACAGACGGACCTTACCTGGCATATAATCGGGATAGCCATCGTCGCCGCGCTGATCATTCTGCGTATCTGGGCGTCATCCAACAGGTACCATTAAGGAGGACCATCATGTCTTCCCATGCATCGATAGGAGTGGAGATAAGGGTCATCGCCTCGTTGATACAGTCGCTGATCGACCTCAACGCGCAGTACAGGGAGCTGTCGCAGATGAAGACCTGCGGCGGAAAGATCGAGAAGGTTGATGTGGTGGTCAAGGACCCTAACGGCAGGGATATCGGGTTCCAGAAGACCGAGAAGGGGGATTACCGGGTGGTCTGCGACTCCGACGGGCTCGACCAGAAGCAGCTCAAGAAACAGCGGGATTTCGTCAAGCAGGTCCGCCAGCGCTATGCATATAATAAAGTGCTTGATGAACTTAAGAATCAGGGCTATATTATTGCTGAAGAGCAAAAAGTCCAGGATAACACCATCCGTATAGTCGCGAGGAAGTGGTCCTGATGGCTAACGCGCAGGAAATAGAGCTTTTTATCGATGAGAACGGCGAGCTCAAGGTGCACATCAAGGGCATCAAGGGGTCCGGCTGCGCCAAGGTCGTCGATGGGCTGGTCAAAGCGATGGGACCGGAGAAAAGCCGCGAACTGACCCCCGAGTACTACGAGAAGCCGCAGACATCGACGGGGACTAACCAGAGCATCGGGCAATGAAAGACATTCCTCCATGATCGAACTCAACAAAGCTTATTCTCACAAAGAAGTCGAAGATAAATGGTACGCGCAGTGGGAGAAGGACAACCTCTTCCACGCAGGCAGGAACCCCCGCAAGAAACCGTTCTGCATAGTCATCCCGCCCCCGAACGTGACCGGCATACTCCACATGGGCCATGCCCTCAATGACACCATTCAGGACATCCTCGTCCGTTATCACCGGATGAAAGGGGAGGAGTCGCTGTGGATGCCGGGCACCGACCACGCGGGCATCGCGACCCAGAACGTCGTCGAGAAATCGATCGCCAAGGAAGGGCTCAAGCGCCAGGACCTGGGCAGGGACAAGTTCCTCGAACGTGTCTGGGAGTGGAAGGACAAGTACGGTTCCACGATCATCCGCCAGCTCAAGAAGCTGGGCGCCTCCTGCGACTGGTCGCGCACGCGCTTCACGATGGACGAGGCGTATTCGGACTCGGTCATGGAAGTCTTCGTGCGCCTCTACGAGAAAGGCCTCATCTACCAGGGCTCGCGCATCATCAACTGGTGCCCGCGCTGCCAGACCGCTCTCGCCGATGAGGAAGCACCGCACCATGACCTCGAAGGCAATCTCTACTACATAAATTACCCGGTCAAGGGGGAAGCCGACACGTTCGTCACCGTCGCCACCACCCGCCCGGAGACCATGCTCGGCGACACCGCCGTCGCGGTGAACCCGAAGGACCGCCGTTACAAGAAGATCGCCGGCAAGACCCTGATACTGCCTTTGGTCGACCGCGAGATCCCGGTCATCGCCGACGATATGGTGGACAGGAAGTTCGGAACCGGCGCGGTCAAGATCACGCCGGCCCACGACCCCAACGACTACGCCACCGCCAAGCGCCATGACCTCGAGTTCATCAACGTGATGAACCCCGACGGGACGATGAACAAGAATGCCGGCGAATACATGGGCAAGGACAGGTTCGAGGCGCGCGAGGTGATACTCGAGGACCTTAAGGAGCTCGGCCTCCTGCAGAAGATCGAGCCGCATCCGTTATCGGCCGGCCACTGCTACCGCTGCCACACCATCATCGAGCCGTACCTTTCCAAACAGTGGTTCGTGAAGATGGAGCCTCTGGCCAGACCCGCGATCGAGGCGGTGAAAAGCGGCAAGATCAAGTTCCATCCCAAGCGCTGGACCAAGGTGTACCTGAACTGGATGGAGAACATCCAGGACTGGTGCATCTCCCGGCAGATCTGGTGGGGACACCGCATACCGGTCTATTACTGCGCCAATTGCCCCGACAAGCTCATCGTCTCGAAGACCCGGCCTGATAAATGCCCTTACTGCGGCGGTACCGACCTGAGGCAGGACGAGGACGTCCTGGACACCTGGTTCTCCAGCTGGCTGTGGCCGTTCGCGACCTTCGGCTGGCCGTTCAAGTCCAGCGCTCTTAAAGACCCGGAGAACGCCAACGCCGACCTGGAATATTTCTACCCGACCTCGACGCTGGTCACCGCGCCCGAGATCATCTTCTTCTGGGTGGCCAGGATGATCATGGCCGGCTACGAGTTCATGAAGGACCTTCCTTTCAGCGACGTGTATATCCACGGGACCGTACGCGACGCCGAAGGGAGGAAGATGTCGAAATCCCTGGGCAACAGCATCGATCCGCTGGAGATAATCGAGCAATACGGCACCGATGCCCTGCGCTACAGCATCATCTCGATCACCGCTCAGGGACAGGACGTGTTCCTCGCCAAGGAACGCTTCGAGATGGGGAGGAACTTCTGCAACAAGATCTGGAACGCGTCCCGGTTCGTGCTGATGAACCTCAACAACGACGAGGTGAAGAACGCGCTGCCGCAACTGGCATCGGAGAAGCTTTCGCCGATGAACAAATGGATGCTTTCGCGGTATAACCTTACCGTAAAAGAGACGCGCAAGCTCCTGGAAAGCTACAAGTTCAACGAGGCGGCGACCCTGCTCTACCGGTTCTTCTGGCATGAGTTCTGCGACTGGTACCTCGAGATGGTCAAGACAGAGATCTCGGTCGGGCAGACCCAGGCCGTCCTCTACACGGTGCTCGAGGGCTTCCTGCGTCTTATCCACCCGTTCACGCCTTTCATCACGGAAGAGATCTGGCAGAAGCTGTCTCCGGGCGGCTCCTCGGTCATGGTCGAAGCGTATCCCGCTGCTAACGAGAAGGCGATCGACCGCAAGAACGACATCCGCATGGAGAAGGCCTTTGAAATGATCACCGCGGTCAGGAACATGCGCGCCGAGATGGGCGTGCCGCTGACAGCCGAGATAAACGCGGTGGTCGCGGTGCCCGACAAAGGGCTCAGGGAGATGTTGTCTTCCATCCACGGCATCTTCCGGAACCTGACCAAGACGAAGGATCTCAGAGTGACGGATACATTTGCCCCCATCAAAGGATCCATCACCTCGGTAATAGGGGATATCCACGTTTCCATCCCTCTTGAAGGAGTGGTTGACATAGAGAAGGAAAAGGCGAAGCTCGACGAAAAGATCAAGAAGACCGAGCAGGAGATCAAGGCCAAGCAGGGCCTGCTCTCATCGAAGAACTTCGTCGAACGCGCGCCTGAAGAGATAGTGGAGAAGGAAAAGGCGAGGCTTGAAGAGTTAACCCAGACGTTGAACAAGCTGAAGGGGGTAAAACATGGACTCTCAGATTAGCTATTTCCTGTCGCACGACGAACCCAGACTTGACCAGGAACGGCTTGATTCCCTGATCCGCCATGCGCTGTTCGAGGACATCGGCAAAGGCGATATCACCACCCAGCTGACCATACCCAAAGACAAGATGGTAAATGCCATACTCGTCGCCAAGGATGACTTCCTGGTCTGCGGGATAGGCGTCATCGAACGCGTTTTCAATCTGGTCGACAAGGACATCAAGTTCGAGCCGCTCGTGCACGAGGGGCATCTTGTCAAGAAAGGCAAGACGATCGCCCGCTTAAGCGGGAAGGCGCACAGTATCCTCAGCGCCGAACGCGTGGGGCTGAACATCCTCAGCCTCCTGTCAGGCATCGCGACCAAGACGCGCGAATACGTCTCCATGATCGACCCGCTCAAGACCAAGATCACCGATACCCGCAAAACCCTTCCGGGGCTGCGCGCGCTGCAGAAGTACGCGGTCAGGGTGGGAGGCGGGTTCAACCACCGCATGGGCCTTGACGAGATGATCCTGATCAAGGACAACCACCTGCAGGTCATGGACGGCTACAACCAGCTGCCCAAGATCCCCAAGGGGTTCAAGATCGAGATCGAGGTGCAGAACCTGGAAGAGTTCAAGCACGCCCTGCGCTTCAAGCCGGACGTGATCATGCTCGACAACATGGAGCTGGCCGACGTCAAGAAGGCTGTCGAAATACGCGACAACACGCTGTTCAACAGCCATCACCCCAGGACCAAGCTTGAGGTATCAGGCGGCGTCAACATGGAGAACGTCAAGCAGATGGCCTCTTCCGGGGTCGATATCATCTCCATCGGCGACCTGACCCACAGCGTCAACTCCGTGGATATCTCGATGGATATAGTATAACAACCCGATCGATAGCCGATTCTGGGGACGGTTCCTCTCGGGACACACCTAAAGGTTTGTCCCTCCTGGACCCGTCCCCTTTTCGTTTTCTCGTCGACAAAACCCTCTTAAGGGTGTAAAATTTAGTAGCCATGGATAAGTTCCAATTAGTCTCAAAATTCAAGCCTGAAGGCGACCAGCCCCGGGCGATAAAAGAGCTGACTGAAGCGATAAAGTCGGGGGATAAGCATTCCACCCTGCTGGGCGTCACCGGTTCCGGCAAGACCTTCACGCTTGCCAACGCAATCGCCGAGATCAACATGCCGACCATCGTCATCTCCCACAACAAGACGCTGGCGGCCCAGCTCTATTCGGAGTTCAGGGAATTCTTCCCGCACAACGCGGTCGAATACTTCGTCTCCTATTACGATTACTACCAGCCCGAGGCCTACATCCCGCAGACAGACACCTACATCGAGAAGGATTCCTCGATCAACGACCGTCTGGACAGACTAAGACTGTCCTCGACGACGTCGCTGATGTCGCGCAATGATGTGTTGATCGTCGCTTCGGTCTCCTGCATCTACAACCTGGGCTCCCCGCAGGAATACCAGGGTCTGCTGGTATACCTGAGCAAGGGGCAGGAGATACC
>JBLMZF010000145.1:0-13494 GCA_050258655.1 Deltaproteobacteria bacterium
AACGGTGTTCCTCACAACTTCCCAGGCGGCCAAACTGCTCAACGTGAGCGTCTCCACCCTTAAGAAATTCATATATTTAGGGAAGATCAAGACCCTCAAGACCCCCGGGGGCCACCATCGCATCCTCAAGAAAGCCCTCTTTGACCTGATGGTCACTGATAAGACCGCGTAGCGGTCGGAATACAACCCGATTAGATATGCGACAACTTACGATCCTGCTTCTTTCAGCTTTGTTCCTGGCCCCGGCCGCGGCCTGCGCCAGCCTCGATATCCTTCCGCACGCCACCATGTCCGAGGAATACGACAGCAACATCTCGTTTCTGCCGACCAACGCGGTCAGCGACTGGATCACTCGCGCCCAGGTCGGCCTGGACGTGACCTATGAAGGTTCTCACGATTCGGTCAAGTTCAAGTCCGACTACTTCTACCGCTTTTACCATGCCCATACCAATTTCGACAACGGAAGCGGATACGTCAACCTCGACGTAAGCCACGACCTCACCGACAAGGACCACATCGGCTTTACCGAGAACTTCCGCCACGGCACCGACCCGAGCTCGCTTGAGGACCAGTTCGGCAGGACCTCCGGCCGCTACACCTACACCAACAACATCCTGGACACCAACTATTCCCGCGAGTTGACCTCGTGGTGGAAGGCTATCCTGCGCTATTCCAACGAGATCGACCATTATTCCCGCGAGGACATAAGCGACAACAAGCGCAACACCTTCGGTATCGGAAGCGAGTTCACCTTCAGCTCTACCGACATCGGCCTCGTCGACTACAAGCACACCCTGCGCTCCTATGACCCCGGCGGCAACGTCAGGGTCGACACCGTCACCGGCGGCTTTCGCCACTATTTCACATCGGACATCAACCTCGAGGCGGTCACCGGCTATGACTTTATCAGGACGATCAATAACGTCACCAGCACCGACCCCGTCTATAACATCACCCTCACCGATTCCATCACCGACAAGCTCGAAGCCAAATTGAGCTATCTCTGGGAGAACTCGACTTCCGCATTCTCAAACGACCTTTTCAAGAACCACCGTTACTCGCTCGGTTTCATCGACCAGGTCAATCGCAGGCTCAAAGTGGACCTGCAGGGATTCTTTGGCCACGGCGTCTACCAGCAATCGCGCCAGAAGCAGGTGCTTAAAGGCGCAAGCTTCGGCTACATGTACGAGCTTTACCCCCACTGGAACCTGGTTAACAGCATCAGCTACACCAAACAGTCGTCCAACGTCGCCAGCGCTGAGTACACCCGCACCTTCTTCAGCGTCGGCTTAAGGGTAGAGTTCTAATAATAACCGTCATCGCCCGTCATTGCGAGGCTATACAGAGTTCTAATAATAACCGTCATTGCGAGCCACGAAGGGGCGAAGCAATCTAAACTATGCTTAGAGAACACGCCTCGGTATTTAAACGCCTGATGCAGGTAGCCGACGTCGCCATCGTCTGCGGCTCGTTCTACGCGTCTTATTACCTGCTCGGCCTCCGGGGCCATGAGCTTAAGCCGCTCGTCCAGTATGTGCTCTATATCCCGGTCATGGCCGCCATCTGGCTGTTATTCTTTAACTTCTACGGGATGTACTGGTCGTTCAGAACCGAGAAGATCCCGACCATCCTGTTCATCGTCTTTGAGACCGTGGGCTTAAGCGTCATGACCTTCGGCGCTATCCTGTATATACTCAAGGTCCAGGACATGAGCCGCGCGCTCGTCCTGGGCACTTTTATCGGCTCCGGCATCGTCACCGGTATCGAGAAGACCGCGCTTATCCTGTCTTTCCGCCGCATCCGCGAGCAGGGGCGCAACTTCCGCAACCTGCTTATCATCGGCAGCAACAAGCGCGCCCAGAAGGTGATCAACCTGATCGATAACCATAACGAATGGGGCCTGCGTATCGTTGGCATCCTGGATGAGGACCTGGGCAAGAGGGGGGAGACCGTGCACGGCCACTACGTCATCGGCTCGATGATCGACCTGCCCGAGATCATCCACAACAACGTGATCGACGAGGTCATCTTTGTCGTGCCGCGCTCGTGGCTGTCGCAGATCGAGGACGTGATCATCTTCCTTGAGACCGAAGGCATCCGCGTGCATATCTCCGAGGATTTCTTTAACCTCAGGCATTCGCGCCTCAAGCAGACCGACCTCTACGGCCTGCCGATGCTGACCATTGAAAGCACCCCGGACAAGATCTGGCAACTCTATTTCAAGCGCATGGTAGACCTCACCCTTTCAGGGCTGGCGCTGGTCATCCTGTCGCCTGTTTTCCTGGTCATCGCCGCGCTGATCAAGCTCACCTCGCCCGGCCACGTCATCTTCAACCAGGAGAGGGTGGGGCGTAACGGCCGCCGTTTCTTCCTGTATAAATTCCGCATCATGGAGAAGGACGCGGAGAAACGGCTGAAGGAATTCAGCGCCAAAAACGAGATGAAGGGACCTGTGTTCAAGCTGGCCAACCTCCCGCGCGTGACACCGGTAGGTAAGTGGCTGCGCAAGCTCAGCCTCGATGAGCTCCCGCAGCTCTGGAACGTTTTTAAGGGCGATATGAGCCTGGTCGGCCCGCGCCCGCCGCTTCCATCAGAGGTCAATGAATACGACTCCTGGCACCGCCGCCATCTCAGCATGAACCCCGGCATCACCTGCATCTGGCAGTGCTCCGGCCGCAACCGTATCGTGGATTTTGACGAATGGGCCAAGCTCGACCTTGAGTACATAGACACCTGGTCGTTCTGGCTCGACGTGAAGATATTACTTAAAACCATCCCCGCCGTCCTGTTCGGAGTGGGGGCCAAGTAAACTGTCATTGCGAGGCTATAAATAATCGTTTCCGAAGCAATCTAAAAGGGGGTCTTATGCGTTATGTTCCTTTTCTGGCTTTAATGCTTATGCTTTTTACTCCGGCTTTTGCCGCCGACAAGACCAACGCCTATGTCATCGGCATCGACGACGTCCTGGACATAAACGTCCTCCAGCCCGAGAAGCTCACTACCACCGTCGCGGTAGCTCCTGATGGCTCGATCACCTTCCCGTATATCGGCAACGTCGCTGCCGCCGGCACAACTCTTGATAAACTCCAACAGGCTATCCAGGACGGCCTGACCAACGGCTACATGAAGTACCCGGTTGTCGCCGTCACCCTGCGTGAATCCCGCTCACGCAAGTTCTTCGTCTATGGCGAGGTCATGCGTCCCGGGACGTTCCCGCTTGAGGCCAACACCACCGTCATCCGCGCCATCACCATCGCCGGCGGTTTCAACAAGTTCGGCTCGAGTCACGTCAAGGTCTTGCGCCCCTGGAAAGACAAGCCCGGCTACCAGACCCTCAAGATCAACATCAAGGCCGCCATGGACGGCGCTGCGGATAAGGATATCGTCATCGAACCCGGAGATATAGTAGTAGTCACGGAGGGAATATTCTAATGGATATCAATCACTTCAAAACCTTAGCAATCGAATTTGCGCTCAAAGTTGTCTACGCCTTTATTATTTTCTTGTTAGGCCGCTTTGGTGCAAAATTTGCGGCCGTTCTCACAGAAAAGTCCATGACAAAGGCGAAAGTTAACCGCCTGCTTGTCGTCTTCACCCGCACCAGCGTCTATTACGGTATCATCATCTTCGCCGTTCTTGCCGCGCTCGGCCAGCTGGGCATTCAGACCACTTCGTTTATCGCCCTCATCGGCGCCGCCGGCCTTGCCATCGGCCTTGCATTCCAGAACTCACTGTCCAACCTTGCCTCGGGTGTCCTGCTTATCGTGTTCCATCCGTTTACCCTTGGCGATTACATAGAGGCCGGCGGTACCAAAGGCCTGGTCACAGAGATCCAGATCTTCAACACCATAATCAAAGAGGATGGGGGCAACGTCGTCATCATCCCTAATTCCAAAGTAACCGCTGACAAGATCACAATCTTTAAGAAAAGCTAGTCATTGCGAGCCCCGAAGGGGCGAAGCAATCTAACAAGGAGACACTATGGAAGTCCAGACCATGGTATCACAAAATGTGATACCATCGAGAAAGCATTTAGGTGGTTACTCGCCCTATGTGTTTACGCAGGACGGGGATCATGATGAGAAAATAGTGCTCATCTTTGATGCGATTAAGAAGATGCTTGAGTTGCCAGAGCCGCCGCAGAAACCGGCGATAGGGTTTAAATAGGAGGTTGATTCGGCAGTCGATACGTGTTATACTCAATAGACGTAGGAACGATGGGGACGCTTCCCGCGAGGAAACGTCCCCGTTTAATTTAATCGAGATTGCTTCGGCCCTTCGGGCCTCGCAATGACAGACCTCATAGGCCTTGCAATGACTATTATTTGCCATGATAACAGTTAACAACCTTTCGCTTCAGTTCGGTTCGCGCAAGCTCTTTTCGGGCGTGAACATTGTCTTTTCACCGGGCAACTGCTACGGCATTATCGGCGCTAACGGTTCCGGGAAGTCTACCTTCCTCAAGATCCTTTCAGGTGAGCTGGATTCAACCTCAGGCGAGGTGGATGTGGCGCCGGGCAAGCGCATCTCGGTATTAAAGCAGGACCAGTTCTCCTTTGACGAGTTTACGGTGCTGACCACGGTCCTCATGGGCCACAAGAAGCTCTATGATATCATCACCGAGAAGGAAGCGGTCTACGCCAGGCATCCGTTCACTGAGGCGGACGGGGTGCGCGCCGGCGAGCTTGAGCATGACTTCAACGAGATGGAGGGCTGGAACGCCGAGTCGGACGCGGCGAAGATGCTCAGCGACCTGGGTATCGAGGAATCGTTGCACACCCAGCAGATGAAACAGCTCGAGGCCGGCCAGAAGGTGCGCGTGCTGCTGGCGCAGGCGCTTTTCGGTAACCCGGACATACTGCTCCTGGACGAGCCTACCAACTACCTCGATGTCGAATCGAGCATGTGGCTGGAGGAGTTCCTCTGCGATTTCGAGAACACCGCGATCGTGGTCTCCCACGACAGGCATTTCCTGGACAAGGTCTGCACCCACGTCGCCGATATCGATTGCGGCAAGATCAAATTGTACGCGGGCAACTACTCCTTCTGGTCCGAGGCGACACAGCTGGCCGCGCGCCAGAGAAGCGAGCAGAACAAGAAGATCGAGGAACAGCGCAAGGAACTCAAGGAGTTCATCGCGCGTTTCGCCAACAATGCCTCAAAGTCCCGTCAGGCGACCAGCCGCAAGAAGATCCTGGAAAAACTGACCATCGAGCAGATCGAGCCTTCCTCGCGCAAGTATCCCTATGTCAATTTTGAGCAGGAGAGGGAGGCGGGTAATGACCTCTTGTCGATCGACTGCATGTCCAAAGCGGTGGACGGCCAGGTGATGTTCGAGAAGCTTAATATCACCATCCACAAGGGCGACAAGGTGGCGTTCGTCGGGCCAAATGACCTTGCCAAGACCGTGCTGTTCCAGATGCTGCTCGATGAGGCCAGGGTGGACAGCGGCAGTTTCAAGTGGGGCATCTCCACCAAGCGGGCGTATTATCCCAGGGATAACGCGTCATTTTTCGATACGGACCTGAGCATCGCCGACTGGTTGAGGCAGTTTTCACCGATAACCGATAACGAGTTTATCCGGGGTTTCCTGGGAAGGATGCTTTTTTCCGGAGAGGAGGCGCTTAAACCGGCCAGGGTCCTGTCAGGAGGCGAAAAGGCGCGCTGTATACTGGCGCGGATGATGGTCACCCAGCCCAACGTGGTCATCCTTGATGAGCCGACGAACCATCTCGACCTTGAGGGTATCACCGCGCTTAACCGCGGTCTGGAGAGATTCAAGGGAACGATCCTTTTCTCATCCCACGATCATGAGTTGATACAGACGGTCGCAAACCGTATAATAGAGATAACGCCGAACGGCTACATCGACCGCGTCGGTACCACCTATGACGAGTACCTCGCCAACGAGCAGATCACCGCGCAGAGGCATGCCCTGTACGGGCACCGGTAAGGAGGAGTTATGATCATTTTTGTGGGAAATTTGCCTTTCGCAGCGACTGCTGACGATATCGCCAAGCTTTTCGGGCAATTCGGCGACGTGCTCAAGGTGGATGTCGTTGAGGACAGTGACGGAAATTCACGGGGATTCGGTTTCGTGGATATGCCCGAGGATTCGGCGGCGCATACGGCAATAACCGCGCTCGACGGCCAGGATTTTATGGGACGCAAGATCAACGTCAGCCCGGCCAAGCCGAAGCGTAAGGTAGAGGTCGAGAGGCCAAGGTATGGGCAGGGCAGACGGGGCCAGAGTTACAGGCGCCGGATGATGCAGGGAGAGGCGGCGCCCGAGCAGGAGGAAAGGCCTGAGAAGCCGTGGAAAAGGCAGCAGTTTGAGGAAAGGCCCGCGAAGACATGGCAGAAGCAGCGTTTTGAAGAGCGGGCGCGACCGGTCAAACCGTGGCAGAAGAAAGAGCGGTTTGAGGAAAGGGCGGAGAGGCCGGCGAAGCCGTGGAAGAAAGAGCGCTTTGAAGAGCGGGCGCGACCGGCTAAACCGTGGCAGAAGAAAGAGCGGTTTGAGGAGCGGGCGGAGAGGCCAGCGAAGCCTTGGCAGAAGCAGCGATTTGAAGAGCGGGCGCGACCGGCCAAACCGTGGCAGAAAGAGCGCTTTGAAGAACGGCCGGGACCGGGCAAGCCGTGGCAGAAGAAAGAACGTTTTGAGGAACGGCCGAAAAAGCGGTTTGATGAGCGCCCGAGGCACCGGAAGAACGCTCAGGAACGCGATACGCGCTGGTCCAGCAAGCCGAAGAAAGAGCCGTTCTGGCTCAAGTTCAAGAGACAGCCGCGCAGGCGCAGGGGAGAAGAGTAAGTAAAGATAACTCTTTTGACCGCGTAGGAGCTCGGGATTGCTTCGGGGCAAATGCCCCTCGCAATGACGATGACCTGCGCGGTCTTTTTTTGCCGCCCTCACATTCCCCCGCAAATCGTGATACAATAGTAGTATAACTTTTACCTTCCCCCCACCGAGCAGAATGGCTGTTTCCCGCCGTTTTTTAAGAAGTGTTGCTGTCTACGGTCTCACCTTTACTATTTTCGTCTTAGATATCTATAGTCCGAGAGATTCGGCTGTCTGGCTTTTTTATGCCTTCCCGATGTTCCTGACCAGAGATAAGGATTCTCCGGTCAATTCTATCATGCTTGCCGTTCTCTGCACCGTCCTGATCATAGTGGGGTTTTTCCTGGAAGTTCCCGGGCATATCTCTCTCAGGGTAGATATCTTTAACCGCGTAGTATCATGTTTTGCCGTCTGGTTCCTTGCGGCAGTGATCGAAAGGAGCAAGAAAGAAGAGAGAGTGCGGGACGAGATCCTCAAGGCCAGGGCAAAGATCGAAGAGCGTTTGAGGGAGAGGGAGAACACATTGAGCTCGATCTTCCGCACTGTTCCCGTCGGCATCGGTATGATCAGGAACCGGAGACTCGAGTTCGCCAATGAATCCCTGCGGCGGCTTACAGGTTATTCGAGCCAGGAGCTGGAGGGCCAGAGCACGAGGAAGCTCTACCCGTCCGAACACGATTATCTTGAGGCAGGCCGAATCTATCAGTCGCTGAAGACGCAGTTCGTGGCTTCGATCGAGTCGAAATGGCGCCGCAAGAACGGAGAGATCTTCGATATGCTCCTGGTACTCTCTCCGCAGAAAGGCGAGCATGGGGAAGTAGAATTCGTCTTCTCCGCTCAGGACATAACTGAACGAAAGAAAGCGGCCCGGGAGCTTGAGCGCCAGAGGAAGATGTTCGAGACGCTGACCGAGTATTCGCCTGACGTGATATTCATCCTGGACAAGGATATGCGGTACAGATATATCAATACCGCGTCTGAGAAGCTTACCGGTGTCCCGCGTCAGAAGATGATCGGCAAAACCTCTAAAGAGCTGGGCCTGCCTGAGAAGAGCCGCTTACTCTGGGAACAGTGTTTCAGGGACGCGATAAAGAGGCGGCGGGCCTGCTTTATGGAATCCGAGTATCCGGCTCCCCACGGCAGCAGGACCATGATCAATGCCAATGTCCCGCTGTTCAAGGCGAACGGCGAGCTCGATATTGTGCTCGGTTTCTCGCACGATATCACCGACCTGAAGAACACGCAGTTGGCGCTCGAGCGCAGGGCGAAAGAGACTGAGGAGGGCAACAGTATCCTCAGGGCTTTGATGGAAAACGTGCCCGAGGGTGTCATAATAGCCGATGCTCCGGACCAGAAAATAAGGAGCATGAGCAGGTATGGGATCGAGATAACGGGAAGGTCCGATCAGCCCGTGAGGGGCAGATCTCTTCTGACCATCGGCCGCCAGCTCTTTACGCCTGAAGGCCTGCCTGTCTCCGACGAAATAAAGCCGATGACCAGGGCTATCAAAGAAGGGCATGTCATCATAAACCAGGAGTATCAGCTCAAGGCTAAAAACAATC
The DNA here is from genome assembly GCA_050258655.1 of Deltaproteobacteria bacterium. Taxonomy (GTDB): domain Bacteria; phylum Omnitrophota; class Gorgyraeia; order Gygaellales; family Profunditerraquicolaceae; genus JBLMZF01. Next base: position 8,398 of record JBLMZF010000145.1, read on the forward strand.
TTTTCATCCCGGTCCTGATCAATGCCGCTCCTATAAGGGACAAGGAAGGGAAGATCACAGGCGGCGTCGTGGTCTGGAAAGATATCACCAAGCTCAAGCAGGCTGAGGAGGTGCTGCGCAGGGACCGTGAGGCGTTCGAGAGGCTGGTGGTGGAACGGACGCGTGAGCTGATCAGCGCCCAGTCCGAGCTGGAACGCGCAAAGCGGCTCTCCGATATCGGCGAGCTTGCCACTACCGTCGCTCATGAGCTGAGGAACCCGCTTGCGGGGATGAAGCTGGCGCTCTTCAGCGCGAAGCGTAAATGCCAAAGCGAGAATGCCGAGCCTCATCTGGATGTGATCGACCTTAAGATCTCGCAGGCCAGTCAGATCATCAATAACCTTCTTTTCTACTCGCGTCTCAAGGTCCCGGAACTGCATAAGGTCGAGCCGTACAGGGTTATCGATGAGGTGGCGGAAGGGATTAAAAACCGTTTCCATGATTTCAGCCTTGAGGAAGACCTTGACGCGATCAAAGGGAAGACGATGGAGGCCGATCTGACCCAGCTCAACGAGCTTTTCACCAATGTGATCAATAATGCCCACGAGGCCGTGAGGGAGAAGCACGGCACGGTCAGGGTGAGCGCCCATCCGTCAGACGGAATGATCGATTTTGAGGTCAAGGATAACGGCGTGGGGATGGACCATGAACAGCTTCAGAAGATCTTCAAGCCGTTCTACACCACCAAATCCAAGGGCACAGGTCTTGGACTGACCGTTTCCGAGCAGATCGTCAAGCTGCACGGAGGTTCGATCGGCGTCTCCAGCGAAAAAGGCAAAGGTACGACGATCACTATCAAGCTTCCGCTTGTTCACAAATAATCGTTGCATTTTCTCCTGACATGCCGTAACATACTGTCATGACTAGACGTAGGTACGGCTGGTCTCCCGATATCCCCGATAGGCGGGATTTCCTCTACAAAGCGATCAAACCGGTAATCAGGCTTCCCCGCAAGGTCGATCTCTGCGAGCATTGTTCCGTTGTGGAAGACCAGGGTCAGCTTGGAAGCTGCACGGCCCAGGCGCTCGCGGGCAACCTCGAATTCCTCGATAAAAAGATAGACCACCTTTACAGCGACACCAGCCGCCTGTTCATCTATTACAACGAGCGCGTCATCCTCGACTGCGTCGATTCCGATTCCGGGGCGACACTGCGCGTGGGTATCAAGACCCTCAAGAACGACGGATGCTGTGACGAGGTCCTGTGGCCCTATCTCATAGATAAATTCGATACCAGGCCGCCTGTCAGATGCTACGCGGCGGCGAAAAAGCACTGCATCACGTCCTATCACCGTATCTCCACGCTCAATGAGATGCTTACCTGCCTCGCTGACGGATATCCGTTCGTCTTCGGTTTCACCGTGTACGAAAGCTTCGAGACCGAGCGGGTCGCCCGCACCGGTGTGGTGAACATGCCGAAGAAAGACGAAAGCGCGCTCGGCGGGCACGCTGTCATGGCCGTCGGCTACGACCTGGCGACAAAGAGGTTCCTGGTGCGTAATTCCTGGGGCGAGAAATGGGGGAAGAAGGGTTATTTCACCATGCCTTTCGAGTACCTGCAGACACTCTCCGCGGATTTCTGGACGATCAGAAAATAGGCGTTGTTATGGACAACCTGCTGACGTACTCTCTGGTCGCGCTCATCTTCATCCTGGATCTACTGACTCCCCGCAGTTTCGCGATGTGGTTCCTTTATGCCCTCCCGCTGTACCTGGCAGCCCAGATATGGACACGGGTCAATATCATCCTCCTTGCGGTTCTCTGCACCACGCTTACCGCTGCCGGGTTCTTCCTTGAGCTGCCGGGATCGGTCTTTGCGCCCGCTTTGTTCAACCATATAGCTCCGATCCTCCTCGGGTGGATAATATTCCTGATGATACATCGCAATAAAAGACTGATCAGAGAGCATGAGTCGGAGATGGAGGTGAGCCAGCGGATAGGAGAACAGTTCAAGGAACAGGAAGCTTTCATTTCATCCATCTTCCGTTCTGTGCCGGCCGGCATCGGGCTGGTGCGCGAGAGGGTGTTCCTGTACATGAACGATTCGCTGGAAAGGCTGACCGGGTACTCCGCACGCGAGCTGGAAGGCCGCTCCACGAGGATCCTTTACCCCAACGATACCGAGTTCGACCGTGTGGGCCGTGTCTACGATCCGCTCAGGCAGGGGCTTGTTATCTCGACAGAAGGAAAATGGATGAGAAAGGGCGGCGAGGTGTTTGACGTGCACATATTCATGTCCCCGCTGGACCCAGATGACCGCTCGAAGGGGTACGTCTTTTCGGCTTTCGATATCACTGATCGTAAGCGCATGGACGATGAGCTGGCCAGCGAGAAACGCAAGTTCGAGACGCTCTCGGAGTCGACGCCCGATATCATCTTCGTGCTCGACCCCCAGATGCGCTATACCTACCTGAATAAAGCCTCCGAGAACATTATAGGTTATCCGCGTGAAATGATGATCGGAAAACGGGCTTCAGAGCTCAAGGTCCCCGAGCCAAGCCTGGGTGTGTGGGAAGAGAGTTTCGAGAAAGCTATCAGGATGAGAGAGCCTATCTTCGCCGAATCAGAACTTCCCCAGCCAGGGGGAGCGAGCCGCTATTTCATGAACGTCAACGTGCCGGTGTTCGCAGATGACGGCTCTCTTGAATGCGTTCTCGGATTCGCCCATGAGATCACTGAGTTGAAGCAGGCCCAGATGGTCCTGCAGAACGACCTGGACAAATCCCGTCGCCTCTCTGACATCGGTTTCCTTGCCGCTACCGTCGCCCACGAGTTGAGGAATCCCCTGGGAGTGATCAAGGTCGCCAACTACAACATGCGCAGGAAGAACAAAAGCAGGGATCTCGACCGGCACCTCGATAACATCGACAAGAAGATACTGCAGGCCGAGGCGATCATCAATAATCTCCTCTTTTACTCCCGCCTGCGTACTCCCCATTATGAGAAGGTCTCGCCCTATTCTCTTCTCCATGAGATAGTGGAGCCGTTAAGGCAGGGGTTCCCGGAGATCGTTTTCAGTGAGCGGCTGGATAAGGTCAAGGGGTTGAAAATGGATGCCGACCCTACGCAACTGGCGGAACTTTGCTCCAATATCCTCAATAACGCCTGCGATGCCTGTAAGGACAGGCGGGGGGAGGTGGAGGTCGAGGCCGCGGTTTCAGAAGGGGTGCTGCGGGTGGATTTCAGTGATAACGGGGTGGGCATGGACGGCGATCAGTTGAGTAAGCTTTTTCAGCCGTTCTATTCAACTAAATCCAAAGGGACCGGGCTGGGGTTGACCGTCTCCAAGCAGATAATCAACCTGCATAACGGCTCGATCGATGTCAAAAGCGCCCAGGATGAGGGGACTACGGTCACCATCAAGCTGCCGCTGAAGAAAAAATAATCCTTTACAAACGGGAAATACTTTGGTAAAGTATCAATGTTCCACAGGGATCCACCGAAGTAAGGCGTTAGTTAGAACAAATCTGCAATAGAACAGCTTACCTCAAAAAGCTTTCCTTCAGATCTTCAGACTATCCCACCCGACTCTTCGAATGTTCAACAAAGCAATAAAGGAGTAACATGTTTTGCGATTGGAGCGCTTTCGTTCTGTTCCGCTTTCTTAAGCGGGCAGGGCTGAAGGGCTAAACGGTAAAGACCGGGGATCGCAGTCTTTAGACAGCGGTCCCCGGTCTTTTTTTGTTATCAGTGGAAATAAGTCAACACAAAAGTGTAATAAAGTCAACGGGATACGGTTAAAGTCCTGCGTTAAAAATTCCTTTAAAAAAACTTGTCAAAACCATTTTTATCAGGCATAATTGTACATGTTGTTTCTTCCCCCCACCTCTAAGGATCTGCCACTATGAAGATCGGCGAAGCTCTCATCGAAAGAGGTCTGCTTAGCAGGAACCAGCTGGATGAGATCCTGCTTGAGCAGCATACGACCAGGGAACGTTTCGGTCAGATCGTCATCCGCAAGGGTTTGGTCACCGATGAGATCCTTGCTTCTTTCCTCGCCAATTACTTTTCCTACCCGTTTATCTCCATAAAGCAGATGTATAAGACGATCAAGCCGGATGTTATAAACCTCATCCCCGAGGATATGGCCTACAGGTTCACCATTATCCCCATCAAGCTGGCGGAGAAGACCCTGACCATCGCCATGGCCGATCCCCTAGATGTCGTTGCCGAGGATACGATACGGCAGAAGACCGGGTTGAAGATCAAGCGCGTGGTAGCGGTCTCAAGGGAGATCGTCGAAGCGATCGACTATTGTTATCATCAGCTGCCCAGGCTGCAGGAGCATATCAACGATTTCATCGACCATGAGAACGATAACGGTCACGGCCTTGATACGGTGGTCAGTGACGAAATAGAGAGGCTTCGCGTTGAGGCCAGCGACCCGCCGGTCGTCAAGTACGTGCACCAGCTGGTCGTACAGGCGGTCAACAGCGAGGCCAGCGACATCCACATCCAGTCAAAGGCCAACAGTGTTGAGCTTCGTCTGCGCGTTGACGGCGTTCTGCGCAATTTCGACCCGCCGCCGAAAAGCATGCTTGCCGCGATCATCACCCGCATCAAGATCCTTTCTAAACTGGATATCACCGAACGCCGGCTTCCCCAGGACGGCAGGTTCAAGCTGAAGGTCGGACATAACGAGATAGACATCCGCGTTTCCTGCTTCCCTATTATTTACGGTGAAAGTATCGTCATGCGTCTTTTGAACACCTCGAGCCCGCTCGGAGGTCTGGAGCACCTGGGTTTCACCGATGACGAGAAGAAGAAATATGAATCCCTGATCAAACGTCCCTATGGGTTGATGCTGGTAACCGGTCCAACGGGAAGCGGTAAGACCACCACTCTCTACACTTCGCTCAACGAGATCGCTTCCGCCGATAAGCATATGATCACTATTGAAGACCCGGTCGAATACCGCCTGCCGTTCCTGCAGCAATCACAGGTCCATCCGCAGATAGGCTTCGATTTCGCCCGCGGCCTGCGTTCGATCCTGAGACAGGACCCGGACGTGATCATGGTAGGGGAGATCCGCGATAAAGAGACCGCCGAGATCGCTATC
>JBLMZF010000146.1:0-3273 GCA_050258655.1 Deltaproteobacteria bacterium
GGGATGCCGTTATGCCAACGGGCTGGGCATGCTGCTGCATCAGGGGATGCACGCGTTCGAGATCTGGACCGGCCGCCGCGCTCCGCGCGACGTGATGGAAGAGGCGCTGCGCACGGCCGTCTCGGAAGACAGACATGAACAGGCTTAGGAAATACATCATACCGGTGCTGTTCGCGGTCGCCGTCGCCTCGTACGGGGCGTACCTGATCGCCGGTCACGTGCGGGCGCAAAAGCTGCTGCCGGTCGCCTCGCGCTTCGCGGACTTTTTCTACGCCAGTTTCAACACCGGTGATTACAACAGGCTGTACGAGTCGGCCGCGTTCGAGGGATGCAGCAAGTGCACGATCAGGCTGGACAAGTTCAAGGGGATCATGCAGTTCGTCATGGAGAGGCTGGGACCTGTCCGGACGTGGACGCGGACAGGGTATTCGGTCAGCGAGGAGGGGGCTTCGACCCGCATCACTATGCGTTTCAGGGTCGAGCATGAACGGGGAAAGTCGGACGAGCGTCTTGTCATCGTCAAGAAGGGAGATGAATGGCTGCTTTCGGATTACAACATCGCTTCGGAGGCGTTGAAAAAGCGGTAAAACTTTCTGTAACGGTCCTGCTTGCATTGTGCCTGTGCGTCCCCGGACCGTGCCGGGCCCAGCAGCAATCCGATACAGGCAAGAAAGGAGCGTTCGGGGAAGCGGCCGTCGGCGGGGCTCTCAAGATCCTCGCGAAGACGTACGTCAACACGACCAACATCAAGAAGCTCGCCAAGCGCCATATCAAGCGTATAGAGAAGATGGACGAGGAGACGTTCCAGGCGTATTACGGCCGGACGCTCAGCGTGATCAAGGCCAGTCCCCGGCTTACGACCGATTTCGGCGTACCGGCATACCTGACCAGGGAAGCCGCCCTGGACCAGCTGCGCCAGGTCAACAAGGAGAAGCTGTGCCGCATGATAGACGCGGTGCCCGACAAAGTGGTCATCGAGCAGTTCAAGTCGTTCTCTTCCCGCCATTCTGAAGAGTTGACCGGCAAGGATGCCGTCGGCAAGGCACAGATAGGCTGGAAGACCTTCCAGGAGAGGCTTGAGAAATGAAGGGCAGTGAGGACCTGGCTTCGCGCATGCGCAGGCTGGGTATCAGAGAAGAGGACATCATCGAGAAGTTCGTCCGGTCCCAGGGACCCGGCGGCCAGAACGTGAACAAGACCTCGACCTGTGTGTATCTCAAGCACGTACCGACGGGCATTGAAGTGAAATGCCAGCAGGAACGCTCGCAGGCGCAGAACCGCGCCGCCGCGCGTGAATTACTGGTCGAACGGGTCGAGCGGCTGTTCTACGGCAGGATCGAGGAGGAACGCCGGCAGAAAGAGAAGCTCCGGCGGCAGAAACGGACCAGGTCGAGGGCCGCCAAGGCGCGCATGCTCGAGGACAAGAAGAAGCACGGCGAGAAGAAGAAGCTGAGGGCCGTTGTCAGGGATCTCCAGGAGTAGACCGGCATGGAAAAGAGGGTCATCAGGGCGCTTGAACGGGCGCAGAGGAACGAGATCACGGAGCAGGGGATCTATGAGAGCCTTGCCCGGCTGCAGCGCGATCCGGAGAACCGCAGGCTCCTGGAGAGCATCGCCGGGGAAGAGGGGTCGCATTACGCCGTTTTCCGTTCGATCACCGGCAAGGATATCGCTCCCGATAGAGTGAAACAGTTCCTGTATGTCTGCTGCGGCCGGCTGCTGGGGCTGAATTTCGCTCTGAGGCAGATGGAAAAGGGCGAGGTGCTCGCGCAGGCGGCGTACGAAGCGGTGAAGGGGCAGGAGCCGCGTCTCGGGGCGGTCATTGAAGACGAACACCGCCACGAAGTAGAACTGCTCTCGCTGATAAACGAGGAGGCGCTGGTTTATACAGGGTCGGTCGTGCTGGGCCTCAACGACGCGCTGGTCGAGCTCACCGGCGCGCTGGCGGGTTTCACGCTCGCGCTGCAGCGCTCCCGGTTGATCGCGGTGGTAGGGGCGATCACCGGCATCGCCGCCGCCTCATCGATGATGGCTGCCGAATACCTTTCAACCAAGGAGGAAGGGATAAGGGACGCCTGGAAGGCGAGCGTGTACACGGGCATCGCTTATTCCATCACGGTCGCCCTGCTTGTGCTCCCGTTCGTGCTCTTTGCGAACCCGTTCATGAGCCTCGGCGTGACCGCTCTGCTGGCCATACTGATCATCTTCATCTTCAACTATTATATCTCCGTCGCCAAGGGCCTGCCTTTCCGCAGACGGTTCGTCGAGATGGTCTGCATCAGCATGGGTGTCGCATTGCTGAATTACGGTATCGGCCTGCTGCTCAAAAACTTTACGGGCTCCTGTCCGGTGTAAAACCCCTTGAGCCGCCAGTTAAACGATGATACAATTTCCTTATGCTTGAACGAGTAACGGTATTTTTCTTCGGCGCCATCGTCGGCAGTTTCCTCAATGTGGTGATCCACCGGCTTCCGCTTGAGGAATCCATCGTCTTTCCCGCCTCCCACTGCCCGAAGTGCAAGAAGCCGATCCACTGGTATGATAATATCCCCCTTTTCAGCTACCTGTTCCTCAAGGCGCGCTGCCGCCACTGTAATGAACCGATAGCGTTCCGTTATTTCCTGGTCGAGCTTATTACCGCGGTCTTTTTCCTGGTCTATTACCTGATCCACGGGTTCGGGTTCGATTTCTTCATGCTCTGCACGCTCACCTCCGGGCTGATCGCGGCTACCTTCATCGATATCCAGCACCGCATCATCCCGGATGAGATCTCCATCGGAGGGATAGCCGTCGGGTTCCTGTTCAACCTCCTGCAGGGGATAGAGATCAGGCCGCTTTCCCTCAACTGGGAGCCGGTGATCGACTCGCTCCTCGGGATCTTCGTGGGCGGCGGGATAATCTGGTTCACCGGATTCCTTTTCGATGTGGTCTATTTCAAGCTGCTCAAGAAGCCGCCTATCCAGGGCGAAACCGAATCGATGGGCGGCGGCGACGTCAAGCTGCTGGCCATGATCGGGGCCTTTCTCGGGTGGAAATGCGCGCTGCTGACGTTCTTCATCGCGCCTTTCTTCGGGGCCGCCGTGGGGCTGGTCAATATGCTCGTCAAGAAGGACCATACCATCCCCTACGGCCCGTTCCTCTCCATGGGCGCCCTGCTGTGCGTGTTCTGGGGGGAACGCATCATCGGCTTCTTCCTGCTGCGATAATTTCCTTTTTTCCCGTTGCGCTCCAATGGTATAATAAAAGTAGAGTGAGTGTTGTACACTCACTCTT
>JBLMZF010000147.1:0-6978 GCA_050258655.1 Deltaproteobacteria bacterium
TTCGACCGGCCGTTCGACGCGTTCCCGCTGCTGCTTTCGCGCAATTTCGTCGGCTGCCCGTCGACCGTCGTGTTCTCCAAACGCCTGATAGACAAGGTCGGCTATTTCACGGCGCTCTACGATTCGGTCGAGGATTTCGAGTACTGGCTGCGCTGCGCCCGTGTGACGCCGTTCATCTGTCTGTCAGTTCCGACCGTCTACAAGCGCGTGCACAGCTCGAATATGTCGGCCAACCGGGTCAATATACTGATGAACCGGAAAAGGATCCTGCAGGAACTGCTTTCCTCCAACGACTCCTATGTGACCGAGCACCACCTCAGGATGCGCTGCCGGTGGGCGCTGGCCGGTGTCAATTTTGCCCTGGCCAGGACGCTCCATGCCGACCGTATCAATGACAAGATCGCGCTTTACCTGGAATCATTTTTCTTCTATCCAAGAATAAAGATCCTGAAGATGCTCAGTTCCCTTTTTGTCACCAAACTCGCCGAAAGGCTCCACATGAGATGAACATCTGTCTGGTCTCGCGGGAATACCCTCCAGAGACCGCCTGGGGAGGGATATCGAGCTACACCTACAACCTCGCCCGCGGCCTTGCCCGTTCCGGCCACAGCGTTCACGTCGTCACTCTCTCGCTCAACCGCGATTCGCGCTCGCAGGAGGACAATATAAATGTTCACCGGCTTTTCACGCCTTCCTTCGGCACCGAGCACCTGTTCCCGTTCTCGATGGTGGCGCATAGCATGAAAGTCGCGGGCAAACTGCGTGAGCTGGTCGAAGGCTCGAAGATAGACATCGTCGAAGCCCCGGAGTGGTACGCTGAGTCCCTGTGCTACGGGCTGTGGAGGAAGACGCCGCTGGTGGTCAGGTTCCACGCGCCCCGGTTCCTGATCGAGAGATATTCCGCGCCGCGCCGGCGGACCGTGCGGACCAGGGTCATCTTCGGACTGGAGAAGTTCGCCGCCCTGCGTGCTGATTCCATGGTCACGCCCTGCACCGCGCTTCAGGCCGTGATCGCGCGGGAGTACCGCATCAGCCCCGAACGCATCGCCGTCATCCCCAACCCGATCGATATCCCGGATGAGGAGGCGGGAGAGGATGGTCCGGCAGGCGGGTTTTTGCCGTACGTGTTGTACGCCGGCAGGCTGGAACGGCTCAAAGGTGTCCATGTGCTTGCCCAGGCTATCCCGCTGGTCGCCAGGGTCTTCCCCGAGGTCAAATTCATCTTTGCCGGAAGCGATACGATGTCGGCCCCGGACAACGGCTCGATGCGCAATTACCTTTTCCGCCTCAACAAGGATAACCCGAACATCATCTTTGCCGGCCAGTGCGGCCGCAGGGAGCTTTACTCGTACTACCGCTCGGCTTCACTGTGTGTGGTGCCGTCGCTCTGGGAGACGTTCCCCTATGTGGCGCTTGAGGCGATGGCCTTCGGACGGCCGATCGTGGCTTCCAGGGTGGGCGGGATGCTGGATATCATCAGGGAGGGGAGGACCGGGTTCCTTGTGCCGCCCAACGACCCGGTGGCCCTGAGCCGCGGCATCATCAAACTGCTCAAAGACCAGCAGGCCGCCGCCGAGATGGGCAAGCAGGGCAAGGAACTCCTCGATCAGAAGTACTCCTTCGAGAAGATCATCCGCGCGCAGGTAGAGCACTACCACAAGGTCATCGCAACCTTTCCGCACCGCTAACCGGTTCCAACCTCCCGGTTCCAACCTCGTAGGTTGGGCGAAACAACCTCGTAGGTTGAACGCGGTGGTGAAGCGGTTCATTATGGAAAATCTGACACGCAGGCTTGCCAGGAACACCTTCTTTAACTTTATCGCCAAGATGCTCGGGTTCGTCTGCGCGATGATCGTCTCGGTCATCACAGCGCGCATGCTCGGGCCTGCCCGATTCGGCAGTTATTCACTGGTCTCTACCACCTTGACCGTCGCCGGCCTCTGCGCCAATCTCGGCCTTTCCAGCGTTGCCATCAAATTTACCTCTGAAATATCCGGCGACTCCCGGAAAGGGGACAGGGAGGCGCTCTTCTCGTATCTGCTCAGGTTCAAGCTCCTGGCCACCGTGGTGATGGTCGCCGTCCTTTTGCTACTCTCCGGGCCGTTCGCCCGTTTCTACCGCGACAACGACCTGCGCCTGTACGTGATCGTCTCCGCGCTGGGGCTCCTGCCGTCAGGCATGGCCTGGCTCTTCGCCAACATCATCTCAGGCCTCCAGGAATACCGCACCTTCGCGCGCCGCACCATGATCGTGGCGCCACTTACAGTGATCTCGAGCTTCCTGGCCCTTCAGGCAGGCTGGGGCATCATGGGGCTTATCTGTGTCACCGTCTTCGTCAACCTCGTCGAATTCCTGTTCTATTATCTGGTCCTGCGCCCGCGGTTCCGTTTCCGGTTCGACCTGCCTCTGCCGTCCGGGTTCCGCGGCCGCGTCATGCGCTACAACCTGCAGGTCTTCGGCATCATCTTCCTCGACGCCATCGTCTGGCAGCGTTCGGAAGTGTTCTTCCTCGGCAAGTTCCGCTCGCCGCAGGAAGTCGGCTTCTATTCCCTGGCTTACAGCGTCATCGAAAAGGTGCTCCTGTTCCTGCCGAGCATCCTTTCCGGAGTGCTGATGCCCGCGGTCTCGGAGCTCTACGGCAAGAAGGACGGGGAGCGCATCAAGAAGCTCTATGTGAATTCCACGCGCTATCTGCTTGCCATCGCCGTCCCCTTGAGCCTGGGGACGGTTTTTCTTTCGCCGGTCATCGTGCGGGCGCTGTTTGGCGCCGCGTACCTGCCGGTCGTGCCGGTGCTCAACATCCTGCTGATCTCAGGCGTTTTCGGCATCGTGGCCAGCGCCGGTTCCAGCGTCCAGTACGCCACCGAGAACCAGGATTTCATCCTCAAGGTCGGCTCACTGGTCGCTATCGGCAACATCGCCCTCGATCTCTGGCTTATCCCGCGTTACGGCGCGGTCGGGGCGGCCGTCGCCAATTCCACCGCCCAGGTCTGCGGTGTTTTGATTGGCACAGCCCAGGTCCTGCGCTTCCTGAAGGTCGGTTTCCCGCTTGCAGACCTGTTCAAGATCTTGCTTTCCGCCCTCTCGATGGGTCCGCTGATCTCTTTTCTGACCGCCTCTTTCCCCGGACTGACCGGCGTCTGCCTGGCCGTCCCCTGCGCGGCTCTCTTGTACCTCGGCTGTCTGATCGGTCTGCGCTTCTTCACCGACATCGACCTGTCCCTAATAAAGAAATTCGGGGACGTTAGCCCAAGGACAGAAGGGAGCCCAAATGAATAACAGGGTCACTTTGATCATGATCCTCGTCGCCGCACAACTAGGCTTCTGGGCCCATTATCCGATCGCGCAGGCAAAGCGCATGGTCTATGACCGCATCGTCTGGTCCATCGGCATCTTCGAGGGTGACTCGCCCACGCACTTCAGCGGCCAGAATCTGAGCAATCCGGTCCTTACCGCCGCCAATGTCTGGGATGTTCCCGCCGCCTTCGTCGCCGACCCGTTCATCGTCAGGGAAGGGGAGAAGTGGTACATGTTCATGGAGGTGTTCAACAAGCGCTCGGATCAGGGCGACATCGCCTATGCCGAAAGCGCGGACGGCCTGCGCTGGCAGTACCGCCGCGTCATCGTCGACGAACCCTTCCACATGTCCTATCCCTGCGTCTTCAAGGACGGCAGCGACTACTACATGATCCCCGAGACCGCCGAGGCCTACGGCATCCGCCTGTACAAGGCCGCCAGCTTCCCCGAGGGCTGGACATATGTCAAGACCCTTATCCCCGGCGATTACGTCGACAGCTCGATCTTTAAATTCGAGGACCGCTGGTGGATGTTCACCACTGACAAGACCGTTAACAAGCGCGGCGAGGACCTTAACAACAACCTGCGCCTGTTCTATGCCGATAACCTCATGGGCCCCTGGTACGAGCACAGGCAGAGTCCGCTTATCACCGGGAATGCCCACATCAGCCGGGGCGGGGGAAGGGTGCTGGTGCTCAAGGACGGAGTCATCCGCTATACCCAGGACTGCGCCGGCTACTACGGCAGCAAGATCCGCGCCTTCTTCATTACCCGCCTGACCACGGAAGAATTCGCCGAAGAGCCCATAGACGGCGAGATCCTTACCGGCACCGATCAGCGCGGCTGGAACTCCCGCGGCATGCATCAGGTCGACGCCCAGAGGCTCCCCAACGGCCGCTGGCTTACTTGCGTGGACGGCCAGGCCTCGGAGCGCACGTTCGAACTCAATTTCATGAAGTTCCATTACAAGATAAGATTAAAGTAATAGCAATTGATTATCAGGAGGCATTTGCCGGCAGGTACACATTGTACCTGCCGTTTTTATATAAAAATGATTACACTACATTTACATTTTGTGTTAGAATTGTAGTGTAAGGAGGGCTAAATGGAAGTCTTAAAAGGCGTATTATCGGAGAGTAAGGCGTATTATCGTGAAGCTGAGAAAAAGATCAGCGACGAGCTTGTCTCTTTATGCAAAGGAAGTATTAAAGAGCGACAGATAAGAGAAAGAAAATATTACTATCTTCAATATCGACAGGGGAAAAAGATCATCCAGAAATACCTGGGAAAGAGCAAGTCCGAGCAGTTATCGAAACAGATAGAAAGAAGGAAGGCATTGAAGAAAGAGCTGAAAAAGGTAAAGGAAGCCTTGAAGATCCTGAAAAGAGCCGAGGGCAGAGGGCGTGATTAAGGCTATCAGACAAGTTCTCAGAGTTTTTGCCGATCACGGTCTTTTTGGCGAGGGGGTGGAGCTCGTCGGAAGTTGGTGTTTTTATTTTTATCAACTAAAACTGGGGGCAAGACAATTTCCTTTGAAGACATTGGATGTTGATTTCCTTATTCCCAACCCTTTTAAGGGGCAAGAACATCCTGATTTTATACGAACGTTAGAGACTTTGGGTTTCAATAGCGATTTTAAAAGCGATGGTTCGCTTTATTTGTGGAATAGTGAGCTTAAAATTGAATTTTTAACTCCCGACAAGGGGCGCGGCTCAGATAAGGCGATCAGGATCAGAAAATTGGGAATAGATGCTATTCCATTAAGATTTATCGGTCTGCTGTTGGACAAGCCAATGCTTATTCAAGACGGAGATTTTGAGATCCTTGTGCCAGATCCTGCTCGTTTTTGTTTACATAAACTTATAGTTGCATATAGGAGAAAGAATCTTGAGAAGAGTTCAAAGGACCTTCAGCAAGCGATTTGCACCTTTTCTGTGGCAGATTGTCAGACTGTTGGAAAGATATTTGCCACATTGCCAAGGAAGTGGAGAGCCGCGATTTTAACTATGCTTCAAAAGGCCGATTCTGAATTTCCGTTGTTTAAAGAAGAAATAGATAAACTCAGACTTATACTAACAGAATGATGAGAGATAAGTTGAGTAGGGCAAGGTCGAGATTTAGTATAGTAAAGGTTAGGGACATTTTTGCCAGATATTCAAAATATTATCTTCGAAAGCAAAAAGAGATAAGGACAAGGTTGGATCTAATTAAAGAGTTACCGAAGGGCACTTTTATCAAGAAAAACATAAATGGTCACCAGTATTATTATCTGGCTTTTAGACAAGATGAAAGAGTGGTCTTTAAATATGTCGGAAAGAATAAACCTCCTCGTTTAGCCGCTCGAATTCTTAATATAAAAAATGATAAGAAGTTTTTGATAAAAAGATTGGAGGAAGTGCAGGATGCTTTGTATTCTTTAGGAATAACAAAACGAATCCCTCGAGGTGATACTGCCAAGAGATTTGCAGTGTTTAAACGTGATAACTTTAGATGCAGATATTGTGGAAAAAGTGCTAAAGAGTCTGGTGTCGTTTTGAGTATCGATCACGCGATACCCAAGAAACGGGGAGGAACTGAAGAAATATCTAATTTAGTCACTGCTTGTTTGGTTTGTAATCTCGGTAAGAATAAGCAGCTTCTTTAACCCCCAATTTTTCTCTTGACACCTTGTCCCGCTTAATGTTACACTCTTTACATTGTTTTAGTCGATTTTAGTCAGATTGTGACGCCAATCGCCTTAAAATGATCCCAGATAACAAAAACGCGTTCCTCACACCTCAACAGGCGGCGAAGATGCTTAACGTCAGCCTCGCCACCCTGAAGAAGTTCATCCACACGGGGAAGCTCAAGACTTTCACCACCCCCGGCGGCCATCATCGCATCTTCAAGAACGACATCCTCTTCCTGGCCGGCCATGATCCCGACCAGTCTTCGGCCCGCAACACCGACGACATCTTTTTCGACCTCACCGAAAGCTTCATGAAGCTGATCGAGACCCGCCAGAAGTTCTGCAAGGGCCATTCCGGCATCGTCTCGCGCCTGGCCGTGGCCATCAGCCGCCAGCTTGAGCTTCCCGAGGAGACCTGCCGCAACGTCCGCCTCGGCGCTCTGCTCCACGACATCGGCAAGTTCCAGGTCAGCAAGAACATCCTCAATAAGACCGGCCGCCTGTCAGAAGAGGAGTATTCCAGCATCAAGCTGCACTGCCTGACAGGGAGGGAGATGCTCAAGAACCTCAAGCCTTTCTCCTGCGTCGCGGACATCATCTCCCAGCACCACGAGCGTTTCGACGGCTCCGGCTATCCCCTGGGCCTCAAAGGCGACCGGATCAGCATCGAGGCGCGCATCATCACCCTGGCCGATTCCTTTGACGCGATGACCTCGCCCACATCCTACCATAAAGCCCTTACCACTGAAGGCGCCTTCGCTGAAGTCGCCAATAACGCCGGTTCCCAGTTCGATCCCGGCATCGTGGATGTTTTCCTAAATATCTATAAGAACAAGTAGTTTTGTCCCTGTCAAAATTTCTGACATCCTGTCCTTGACTTTCCCGGACAAATCGGTTATAGTTAATGAAAGTTGTTTAAAAGCGTTTAAAATCGTTTTTCCCCCCCCATTGCGATGCGCCGAGATCCTACAACGGTGTTCCTCACAACTTCCATTAACTATAACCGATTTGTC
>JBLMZF010000148.1:0-31578 GCA_050258655.1 Deltaproteobacteria bacterium
GCCTGGCTACTACCAACAGGAATTTCATCGGAAGGATGGGCAGCCCGAAATCGTTCGTGTACCTCTCGGGGCCTGCCGTCGCGGCTGCTTCCGCCGTGGCCGGGAAGATCGTCCATCCCGAAGAAGTAGCATAGATTCAAGGATGACAAAAGCCATGATAATTAAAGGGAAAGTCCATAGATTCGGCGACGACATCAACACCGACGATATCATCGCGGCCAAATACCTGGTGTCGACTGACGCCAAAGAGCTGGGCAGCCGCTGCATGGAGTCGATCAATCCGGAATTCTGCAGGAAGGTCAAGGAAGGGGACATCATCGTGGCCGGGAAGAACTTCGGCTGCGGTTCGTCCCGCGAGCACGCGCCCCTGGCGATCAAGGGTTGCGGAGTGCGGGCCGTCATCGCCAAGAGCTTCGCGGCTATCTTCTTCCGCAACGCGATCAATATCGGACTGCCGTTCCTTGAGTCGCAGGAGACCGATAAGATAAAGGACGGTGACGAGCTCGAGATAGACCTCTCTACGGGCGTGATCAAGAACCTGACCCGCAAGGAGCAGTATAAGACGGCGGGATTCCCCGCGTTCCTCCAGGACCTGGTCAGTGAAGGGGGATTGATGAATTACATCAGGAAGCGCGCATCCACATAGGAGTATCCCATGTATAAATTAGCCATCATTCCCGGTGACGGAACGGGTCCGGAAGTCATAGCCGAGGGCATGAAGGTCATCGACGCCGCCTCGAAGAAGTTCGGCTTCGCCTACCAGGCGACCACGTTCGATTTCGGAGGCGAAAGATACCTTAAGACCGGAAAGATCCTCGACGACAGCGAGATCGAAGCGCTGCGCGCGTACTCTGCGATCTATCTGGGCGCGATCGGCCATCCGGACGTCAAGCCCGGCATCCTCGAGAAGGGGATCCTGCTCAAGCTGCGTTTCTCGCTTGACCAGTACATCAATCTGAGGCCCGTGAAGCTTTATAACTCGGCGTTCTGTCCGCTCAAGGACAAGGAACCGGAGGATATAGATTTCGTGGTCGTGCGCGAGAACTCCGAAGGCCTGTACAAAGGCATGGGAGAGTTCAAGGACAAGGGCACGAAGGACGAGGTGGCGCTGCAGATCTCGTACAACACCCGCAAGGGCGTCGAGCGCTGCATCCGCTACGCCTTCGAGTTCTGCCGCGCGCGCAACAAAAAGAAGAAGCTGACGCTTGTCGGCAAGACCAACGTCCTTACGTACGCGTTCGACCTGTGGGAGAGGACCTTCCACGAGGTGGCCAAGGAATACCCGGATATCACCACCGATTACGCGCACGTGGACGCGACGACGATGTGGTTCGTCAAGAACCCGGAATGGTTCGATGTCCTCGTCACCGATAACCTTTTCGGCGACATCATCACCGACCTGGGAGCCATGATCCAGGGAGGAATGGGTATCGCCGCGGGCGGCAACATCAACCCGCAGGGTGTCTCCATGTTCGAGCCTATCGGCGGTTCCGCTCCCAAATATACCGGAAAGAACGTCATCAATCCGCTGGCCGCGATCTGCGCGGGCGGTATGATGCTCGATCAGCTCGGCGAGAAGAAGGCGGCGAAGGCCATCGAGGACGCGGTGATCAGGGTGGTCAACCGCAACCTGCGTTCGCTGGCTGCGGGCAAGATGGGATATTCCACGACCGAGGTCGGCGACCTCGTCGTCAAGAACCTGATGTCCCCCCAGGGACTATAATTAGCTAAAAGGGGACGGTGCCTTCGAGGGACATCCCTTTAGGGGTGTCCTAAGAAGGCACGTCCCCGACTTAGCACGTCAAATATGAAAAAGTATAACGTAGCAGTAGTCGGCGCCGGAGCGGTAGGCATCGAGATGCTCCGCTGCCTCAAAGACCGGGAATTCCCGGTGACTCAGCTGAAAGTGCTGGCGCGGTCCTCACGCGAGATGGAGGTCGACGGCCACAAGTACCAGGTGGAGGCGATCTCTCCCGAAGCGTTCAACGGCGTAGAGATAGCCCTGTTCGCCGGCACTGAGGGCGAGAAGGGGGCGGCGGTCACCTACGCTCCTGAAGCGGTCAAGCGCGGCGCTGTGGTCATCGACAACGGCGCTGATTTCCGCATGGACCCCAAGGTCCCGCTGGTCGTCCCTGAGGTCAACGCCAGCGAGATCAAGAAGCACAAGGGCATCATCGCCAATCCCAACTGTTCGACCATCCAGATGGTGGTCGCGCTCAACCCGATCCATAAGAAGGCCGGCATCAAGCGCGTCATCGTCACCACCCTGCAGGCTTCTTCCGGTGCCGGCAAGGCCGCCGTCGAGCAGCTCAAGGAAGAGCTTAAGGTTATCGCCGCAGGCGATTACAGGAATATCCAGGCGGACGTGCCTAACAGGGCCATGCCGCAGCAGCTCGCCTACAACGTTTTCCCGCAGATCGGGGGTTTCGCCGAATTCGATTTCACCAGCGAGGAATGGAAACTGGTGAAAGAGACCCACAAGATAATGGGCGACAAGAAGATCAAGATCTCAGCCACCACCGTCCGCGTCCCGGTCCGTATCGGTCATTCGGAGGCGGTGTACATCGAGACCAAAAAACCGATCGAGCCGGAAGCGGTCAAGAAGCTCCTGGCGCAGTCGGAAGGCATCGTCCTGGTCGACGACCCGAAGCACGGGCTTTATCCGATGCCGAAGGACGTCGAAGGCAAGTACGATACGTATGTCGGCCGTATCCGCAAGGACCCGTTCGTCAAGAACGGCCTGTGGCTGTGGGTGGTAGCGGACAACCTGCTCAAGGGCGCCGCTTCCAACGCGGTCCAGATCGCGGAAGCGCTGATCAAATAAAAGCTCCGTGTTTAACGGAAAAGGCAGTTGCCGATAAGGCAGCTGCCTTTTTTGTTTTTGTGCTATAATCAGCTCTATGCGCAATATCAAGCTTATTATTGAATACGACGGGACCGCGTACGAAGGCTGGCAGGTGCAGAACCTGAAGGGGCGCACGGCCCGGACTATCCAGGAGACCATCTGCAGAGCCCTGGAAGGGATAGTTGGCGGGAAGGTCAAACTGACCGGCTCGGGCAGGACGGATGCCGGTGTGCACGCCCTGGCTCAGGTCGCCAATTTCCACACCGCGTCAAAGATACCCGTCCGGAACCTCCAGAAAGCGCTCAACAGCGTTCTTCCTGATGATATCGTGATCACGAAGGCGGAGGAGGTCGATGACGATTTCCACGCCCGGTACTCGGCTAAGTGGAAGCTCTACCGCTATACCATCCTTAACCGGCAGTATCCCAGCGCCATAAGGAGGAACTTCGTCGCGTTCGTGGATTATCCGCTTTCGGCCGCCGCGATGAAGAGGGAGGCGGCAGCGCTTAAAGGCAGGCACGATTTTCGTTCTTTCCATGCCGCGGATAATGAGGAGAAGTCTTCCGTCCGTACGATCAGGAAGATCGCTGTCCGCAAGTCCGGCGATGATATCGTCATCGAAGTAGAGGCCGACGGTTTCCTCAAGAACATGGTTCGCACCATCGCGGGCACCCTGATCGAGACCGGCAGGGGGAAGTTCCCTGCCGGCAGTATGAAGAGGATCCTGGCCGCCAAAGACCGCAGGCAGGCTGGACCTACCGCGCCTGCGTCCGGTCTTGCTCTTGTCAAAGTAACCTACTAGTCCTATAATAGTTATATGCCGAATACCTACGATCCCTTTGTCCTTTCCTTCATCTCGATGTTCGTCGCGGTAGACGCGATCGGCAATATCCCGCTTTTCCTCTCCCTGACCGAGGATTGCAACAAGCAGCAGCGAAGGGAAGTCATCCGTTACTCGGTCGCCACGGCCACCATCGTAGCCATCCTGTTCATGTTCATCGGCAAATGGGTCCTGCAGTTCCTCGGGGTCTCCATCGCCGATTTCCAGATCGCCGGAGGCACCCTGCTTTTCTTCATCTCGATGCGTCTGCTTCTGCCCACTACCACCAAAGGCTTCATCTCCCCGACGACGTATCATCAGGATTTCGGTGTCTTCCCGCTGGGAACGCCGTTGATCACGGGTCCCGCGGTCCTGACCACGACCCTCGTGCTGGTACAGACCTACGGGATCATGCCGACGTTCATCTCGCTGGTGCTTAACATGATCATCGTCGCCATTACCCTCTACAAATCCAATTTCTTCACACGCGCTCTCGGGACGAGCGGCCTGCGCGCCATCTCCAAGATCGTCTACATCCTGCTGGCGGCCATAGGCGTGATGATGATACGCCGCGGCGTCGTCAGCATCATCCAGGGCCTGTCCACATGCACGACGTCCTGACTTTCATCATGGCCGGCGGCAAGGGCGAGCGCCTTTTGCCCTTGACCAAGGACCGCACCAAGCCCGCTGTCCCTTTCGGCGGCATCTACCGCATCATCGATTTCACGCTGAGTAACTGCCTTAATTCCGGCCTGCGCAAGATCTACGTCCTTACCCAGTACAAGTCGGCCTCGCTCCAGAGGCATATCCGTCTCGGCTGGAACATCCTTTCATCAGAGCTCAACGAATATATCGAGCTCTTGCCCGCGCAGCAGAGGGTGGGTGAGACCTGGTATCAGGGTACCGCCGACGCCCTTTACCAGAACCTCTACGCCATGCAGGTGGACGATGAGGCGGAAGTCATCATCCTGGCCGGTGACCACATCTATAAGATGGATTATTCGAAGATGGTCCATTTCCACCGCGGGTTCGGGGCGGACCTGACCTTAGCTGTGGTTGAAGTGGAAAAGGAGAAGTCACCTCATCTGGGCGTGGTCGAAGTGGACAAGAACGGCATGATCAAGGATTTCCAGGAAAAGCCCGCCGTGCCCAGGACTATCCCGGACCAGCCGGACAAGATCTACGCCTCGATGGGCATCTATGTCTTCAGGCACAAGGTGCTTGAGGATGAGCTCAGGGAAGACGCGCTGGATAAGTCATCCAACCATGATTTCGGCAAGGACATCATCCCCAAGATGCTTAAAAGAGGGCTTAAGCTGGCCGTCTATAACTTCAAGGACGAGAACAAGAAAGAAGCGCAGTACTGGCGGGACATCGGGACCATCGACGCTTATTTCGATGCAAACATGGACCTTGTCCAGGTCGCGCCCATATTCAACCTGTATGACCGGGACTGGCCCATACGGACCTACCAGGAACAATTCCCCACGGCCAAAACCGTGTTCGCGGGGGAGGAGATAACCGGCAGGATCGGCCTTGCCCTGGATTCCCTGGTATCAGGCGGCTGTATCATCAGCGGCGGCCAGGTCAAACGTTCGATACTTTCACCGAACGTGCGCATCAACAGTTATGCCCAGGTCACCGATTCCATATTGATGGAAGGGGTCAACGTCGGCCGGTACGCCAAGATAAAGCGGTCGATCATAGACAAGGACGTCAACATCCCGGAAGGGGCGGTCATCGGCTACGACCTTGAGGAGGACCGCAGGCGTTTCTACGTGTCGGAGTCGGGCATAGTAGTTGTTGCAAAAAAGACGGAAATAAAGTAAAATCGATAGCGCTATGGCTGAAACGCTCAGGAAAGCCACTATTGACGATATCAGGCCGATACAGGCCCTGATCAATGGTTTCGCAAAACAGGACCTGATGCTGCCGCGCTCGCTCAACGAGCTTTACGAGAACATCCGGGATTTCTGGGTGCTCGAGCGCAACGGCAAGATCTCGGCCTGCGCCGCCCTGCACGTCTCCTGGGACGATCTGGCGGAGATCAAGTCCGTGGCCGTCAGCAGGCCGCTGCAGCGCAAGGGTGTCGGCACCAGGCTTGCCCGGGCATGCATGGAAGAGGCTGTTGCCCTGGGAGCCAAAAAGGTCTTCGCCCTCACCTACAAGCCGGAATTCTTCCGTTCTCTGGGGTTCCGCAGGGTCCGCCACGTGGCTCTTCCCCACAAGATCTGGGCAGAATGCATCAACTGTCCCAAATTCCCCGACTGTGATGAGACCGCACTTTTAAAAACGATTGCAAAAAAATAAATTCACTGTATAATCAATACGTTTTCCCTTAACTGAAACCTGCAGAGTGGAGGAAAAATGCTGAATTACCTGCTTACTGACGAACAGAAGATGATCAAGGAACTGGCCCATAAGATCGCCGAGGAAAAGGTGAGGCCGGTTGCCGCAAAATATGACAAATCCGAGGAGTTTCCCTGGGAAGTGCTTAAGGTCATAGCAGAATCAGACCTTTTCGGCCTTTTTATCCCGCAGGAATACTGCGGACTGGGCTGCAGCGTCTTCAACCTCTGCCTTGCGACTGAAGAGCTTTCCCGCGCCTGCGGCGGTATCGCCGTCTGCTACGCGGCCTCCGCTCTGGGCACCTTCCCGATCATCCTTTATGGCAACGATGAGCAGAAGAAGAAATATCTCCCCGATCTTGCCAAGGGCAACAAGATCGCCGCGTTCGGCCTGACCGAGCCTGAGGCCGGTTCCGACGCTTCCGGCATCAAGACCACCGCCCGCAAGGAAGGCAACTACTACGTGCTCAACGGCACCAAGCATTTTATCACCAACGGCGGCGAGGCCGAGGTTTACACCGTGGTCGCGATGACCGACAAGAACAAGGGCGCCCGCGGCGCTTCGGCTTTCATCGTGGAAAAGGGGACCAAGGGCTTCACCTTCGGCAAGAAAGAGGACAAGCTCGGTATCCGCGCTTCCGCGACCCAGGAACTTGTCTTCAACGAGTGCAGGATTCCCAAAGAGAACCTGATCTCGAAGGAGGGCATGGGCTTCATCGTGACCATGAAGACCTTCGATTATTCACGTCCGGGTGTCGCGGCGCAGGCGCTTGGCATCGCCCAGGGCGCGCTTGAGCTGGCTGCCAAGTACGTCAAGCAGAGAGTGCAGTTCGGCAAGCCGATCTCCAGCTTCCAGGGCATCCAGTGGATGCTCGCGGACATGGCCACCGAGATCGAGGCCGCCAGGGCGCTGGTCTATGCCTGCGCGAAAGCGGTCGACGCCGGGGATAAGGACGTCGGCGCTGAATCCGCCAAGGCCAAGCTTTTCGCCTCAGACGTAGCCTTCAAGGTCTGCGACATGGCGCTGCAGCTGCACGGCGGCTACGGCTACATGAAGGACTACCCGATCGAGAAATACCTGCGCGACGCCAAGATCACGCAGATATACGAAGGCACGAACCAGATCCAGCGCAACATCATCGGCCTTCAGATCATCAAAGAACTGGCCAAATAAGATACGTATGGACGGAAGCGAGAGAAGGCAATTCCCTCGTTTCAACCTCCAGGTGGACGTAGCGGTGACCCGCCTCGATGACCTGGGGGCGAATGATCCGGCCTTGAAGACCAGGAACGTAAGCCGCGGCGGCGTCTGCCTGATCTCGTATGAGCCGCTGGAGGCGTCCGAGATAATTCATCTGGAGATCAACCTTCCCGCTGAGACAGAGTCCCTGAAGGTCAACGGCAGGGTCGCCTGGGTGAAAGAGTTCAGTATCGGGGATGACCCGAAAGTCGGAAAACGGTACGATGTCGGCGTGGAGTTCATCGACGTTGATGAGGAGACGCTGGACATCCTGACCAACTATCTGTTCACGCACATACCACAATAAAGCCATGAACATAATCATCTGCATCAAACAGGTACCCGAGACCACCGAGGTCAGGATCAACCCGGAGACGAACACCCTGATCCGAGACGGCGTCAAGTCGATCATCAATCCGTTCGACATGTACGCGATCGAGGAGGGCATCCGCCTGAAGGAGAAGTTCGGCGCGGCCCCTGGCGGGGCCAGAGCCATCGTCATCACCATGGGCCCCCCGCAGGCCGATGCTGCTCTGCGCGAGGCCGTCTCCATGGGCGTCGATGAGGGGATACTTATTTCCGACAGGGCTTTCGCGGGAGGGGATACCTGGGCGACGAGCTACACCCTTTCCAAGGCCATACAGAAGGCCGGCAAGGAGTTCGGGCAGATAGATATCGTGCTCTGCGGCAAGCAGGCATCGGATGGCGACACCGCGCAGGTCGGCCCCGGCATGTCCGCGTGGCTGGACCTTCCGCAGGTCACCTATGTGAAGAAGATTGAGGAGATCAAGGACGGCAAGGCCAAGGTAGAGCGCATGAGCGAAGAAGGGTATGACATACTGGTCTCGCCCCTGCCCGCGGTCTTCACCGTGGTCAAGGAGATCAACACCCCGCGCCTGCCCGGTCTCAAGGGCATGATGCGCGCCAAATCGGCCAAGATCACCACCTGGTCGGCCAAGGACATCGGCGCCGAGCCCGAGAACGTCGGTCTCAAGGGTTCGCGCACCAGCGTCGTCAAGATCTTCACCCCGCCCGTGAGGGCCGGCGGGCAGATGCTTACCGGTGAAGTTCCGGAAGTAGCGGAGAAGCTGGCTGGGCTGTTAAAGGAAGTCGTCAACGGTTAATCCACGGAGAACAAAAAGATGTCAATCCAGATCCTCAATGATAAATGTGTCGGTTGCAGTCTCTGCGTGAAGGCCTGTCCGTTCGGTGCTGTCACCGTAGCCAACAAGAAAGCTTCGATCGACCTTCATAAGTGCAACCTCTGCGGCGCCTGCGTGCCGGCCTGCAAATTCAACGCGATAAAGCTGGAGAAGCCGGCGGCAGCTCCCGCGAAGGACCTGAGCGGTTTCAAAGGGGTCTGGGTTTTCGCCGAGCAGAAGAAGGGGAAGGTCCAGTCGGTCGCCTACGAGCTTATCGGCAAGGCGAGGGAACTGGCGCAGAAGACCGGCTCGCATGTCGGCGCGGTCCTGATCGGCAACGACGTCGAGAAAGAGGCGCAGGCATTGATCTGCTCCGGCGTCGATACGGTCTATCTCGTGGAAGCCCCCCAGCTCGCCAATTTCCAGGACGAGCCGTATACCAATGTCCTGGTCAGCCTGATAAAGAAATACAAGCCCGAGATCGTGCTCTGCGGCGCCACCTTCATCGGCCGCTCGCTTATCTCCCGCGTCGCGATCAGGGTCGACACCGGCCTGACCGCCGACTGCACCGGCCTTGATATCGATCCGCAGAAGAAACTCCTTCTGCAGACCCGTCCGGCCTTCGGAGGCAATATCATGGCGACGATCATCTGCACCAATCACCGGCCGCAGATGGCCACCGTCCGTCATAAGGTGTTCCCGCAGCCCGCGCTTGACAAGTCCCGCAAAGGTAAGATCGTCAAGGAAACGTTTGCCCTCAATGACCTTGTTTCGCGCACCACGCTTGTCGACGTCATCGAAGAGGTCGAGAGCCTGGTCAACATCGCCGAGGCCGACATCATCGTCTCAGGAGGACGCGCGCTGGGCAACCACGATAATTTCAAGATGCTCGAGGAGCTCGCGCAGGTCCTGGGCGGCGCCGTCGGCTCATCCCGCGCGGCGGTGGATGCCGGCTGGATGGCGTATTCGCACCAGGTCGGCCAGACAGGGAGGACCGTAGCCCCCAAGCTTTACATCGCCTGCGGTATCTCCGGACAGATCCAGCATCTCGTCGGGATGCAGTCGTCGAAATGCATCGTCGCCATCAACAAGGACCCGGATGCCCCGATCTTCAAGGTCGCCACCTACGGTATCGTCGGCGACATCTTCCAGATCGTCCCGGCCCTTACAAAGAAGTTCAAGGAAACGCTTAAGAAGTGAACCAGCGCGGAATCGCAAGCCTCATCGGATTGATCGTGACACTGGCCATCATCTGCTGGCTGGTGTTCCACTACTTCAGAGTCCGGTCGAAATTCCAATCCATCCAGTCCGATGCCATGTCCGAGTCCGCATCCATGTCCACCAAATCCTCTCCTCAGGCACTAATGGATACCGCTGACCAGACGGTGCGGGATTACAACAAAGCCGCCCGTGAACGCGCCGACCAGCTCGACCAGGCCGCCAAGTAGTTCCGTAATTTCTGCATATATCTGCATATTTCCACAAGTAAACGTAGCAAAACCTACCAAATACTACCCAAGAGAAGAGAAGAGTCAATTTCTGCCTTTTTCTGCCACCCAATGTCACTATTAGCAATTATTTCTTGACAAAATAATGTTTCCTTTTATAATCATTGTTATGGAACTGATGACTATCGAAGAACTGATGACGTACCTGAAAGTGAGCCGAAGGACTATTTATGAATGGCTCAAGCAGAACAAGATCCCGGCGATAAAGATCGTCGGGCAGTGGCGTTTCCGTAAAGACAAGATCGATGCCTGGCTCGAACAGCAGCCGCACGCAGCTTAACAACTTTGTTTTTCACAACGGAGGATGAATGTACTTCAAGAGGCTTGAGCTGGTCGGATTCAAATCGTTCATGGACAGAACCGTCCTGAATTTCGAGCCCGGAGTCACCGCCGTCGTCGGTCCTAACGGCTGCGGCAAGTCCAACATCTTCGATTCCATCCGCTGGGTGCTCGGCGAGCAGTCGGCCAAGTCGCTTCGCGGAGCCCAGATGGAGGACGTCATCTTCAACGGCACCGATACCAAGCCCGCCCTCGGCATGGCCGAGGTCAGTCTCACCTTCGACAACGCCAACCGCCATTTTCCGATCGAGCACGACGAGGTCATGATCACCCGCCGCCTGTTCCGTTCAGGCGAGAGCGAATACCTGCTCAACAAGGCGCAGTGCCGCCTCAAGGACATCACCGAGCTCCTGCTCGGGACCGGTATCGGCGCGGAAAGCTATTCCATCATCGCGCAGGGCAAGATCGACCTGATACTCAGCTCCAAGCCTGAGGACAGGCGTACCGTCTTCGATGAGGCTTCCGGCATCACCAGATATAAATCCCAGAAGAGAGAGGCGCTGCGCAGGCTCGAGGACACCGATCAGAACCTGCTGCGCGTCAACGATATCATCGTGGAGGTGAAGCGTTCCATCGGCTATCTCGAGCGCCAGGCGAACAAGGCGCGCAGGTACCAGGTCGCCTACGACGAATTGAAGAAGAAGGAGCTTGCGCTGGCAGGCATCCAGGCAAAGCAGATCAGGGCCGCGAAGGAAGAGGTCGAGGCGAAGATCACGTCGCTTTCCGTCGAGGAGTCCGGCCTGCAGGCCAAGATAAAGGAACAGGAAGAGACCATCAACCAGCGCAGCGACGAGCTTAAGTCGATCGAGACGCAGGTGGAGGAGCTCAGGAAAGGGATCAACGATTCGCAGTCGATCGTAGCGCGCAACGTCCAGCATGCCGATTTCAACCGCGAGCGCATCAAGGAGCTGGAAGGGACGCGCGCGTATCTCGAGCAGCAGATCGCGCAGGCCGCGGAACGGCTTGAGCAGGAAGAGAAGAAGCTGGCCGCCCTGGTCGCCGAGCGCGCGCAGCTGACCCAGGCGCTCCAGGAGAAGTCCTCTGTTCTCAAGGCCGACGAGGAGAAACTGGCATCGGTCATGAGCGCGATGAAGGCTTCACAGGAAGCGATCGCTTCTTCAAAGAGCCGGATCATCGAGCTGGCATCCAAGACCAGCGGGATGAAGAACGAACTTTCCGACGTCACTTCCAAACAGCACGTCCAGGACGCCCGTAAGAAACGTCTTTTGCTGGAGAAGGCGAAGGTCCACGAGGAGAGGGCGCAGGTCGAGGGCAGCCTTGAGTCGATCAACGCGGAGCTCCTTGAGATGACGCGCCAGTTCGAGCTGTTGAAGGCCGAGATATCCGCTTCGCGCGAAGAGTTCGGCCGCGAGACGTTGACGCTCGAAAGCCTGGCCGCCGAACTCGATTCGCTGGAGAAACAGCGCACGGCGCTGGCTTCACAGAAGGAGTTCCTCGAGCGGCTCAAGAGCCAGTATGAGGATATCTCCGAGTCCATGAGCGCCGAGATCTACCTCGACAAGCTCCCCCAGGACAAGATCGCCGGCCTCGTGATCAAACTGCATGACGTGCCCACCCAGGTGAGCATGTCCGGGCAGGAGAAGACCGGTTTCAAGATGATCGGCGAGGCAAAGCCGATCGACCTCGACGCGCAGCAGGTCAACGAGAAGCTGCGTCAGGTGGAGGAGGCAGTGCTTTCGTTCAGGACCCGCCGCGAGGCGCACGAGGCCAAGGTCGGCCAGCTCAAGGCCGCCCTTGAGACGATGGCGCAGAGGGAGCAGGAACAGCAGCTGGTCCTCGGCAACAAGCGCACCGTGCACCAGTCGGTGTTGGAACAATATACCAAGGTCAAGGAGGAAGAGGAAGTCGTCCTGCTTGAGCTTTCCGACGTGGATTCCGAGATGGCGGCGCTGGAGCAGAAGATGAAGTCGGTCCAGGAGGTGCTGGCGGCGCTCGAGCGCGAGAGCCAGGCCCTGGAGGCTTCCGTACATGCCGAACAGGAGAACATCAGCGCCGACCTGCACAGCAAGGAAGAGGTGCTGGTCGAGATAGCCAGGGTCAAGACCGAGATCGAGAACCTCAACCGCCGCATCAGCGCGGAAGAGGGCACGGTCAAGGCGCTGGAAGAGACCTGCGCGCGGCAGAGGGAGAACATCGACAGCCAGCGTAACAAGGTGGCTGAGACCGTCGAGCGCGGCCAGACGCTTGAGCGTGAGATCATCGCCCTCGAAGAGGAGACCGCTTTCCTCAAGACCGACATTGAAAAGCGTGCCGCGGAGCTGGCGGGCATCGAGAAGCAGCGCGAGGAATACGCGCGCGCGGTAGAAGACGCATACAAAGGCATAGACGAGCGGAGGAAGGGGCTTGAGACCCTGCGCGAGCAGAGCTACGAGCTGCAGATGGACCAGAAGGACCTTGATTACCGCTTCCAGACGATCAGGGAGCGGCTTTCCTCGGCATATAAGACGGATATAGATTCAGTGCTGGCGGAGATGGACAAGCCTTTTGTCCTGCCCGACCCTCAGACGGTGCTCCTGGAATACAGCGGCCCGCTCAAGGCCGAAGAGGTCTATCCCCAGCCTCTCGTGCTCGACGAAACGCTGTTGGGCGACGATATCCAGAAGCTCAAGGACAAGATCGAAGGTTACGGCACGGTCAACCTGGTGGCGATCGAAGAGTATGAGGAGCTCAAGAAGCGGTACGACTTCCTGACCCAGCAGCATGACGACCTGCTCAACGCCAAGCAGTCGCTGCAGGAGGCCATCCAGAAGATCAACCGCACCACCCGCAAGCTGTTCATCGAGACGTTCACGCGGGTCGCGGAGGAGTTCAGGAACTATTTCAAGCTGCTCTTTAACGGCGGCGACGCCCAGGTCTATCTGATCGACGAGAACGATCCGCTCGAATCCGGCATCGAGATCATCTGCCGTCCTCCCGGCAAGAAACTGCAGAACGTGCTCTTGCTTTCCGGCGGCGAGAAGTCCATGGCCGCGATCGCGCTGATCTTCGCGATCTTCAAGGTCAAGCCCGCGCCGTTCTGCATCCTCGACGAGATAGACGCCGCGCTGGACGAGTCCAACGTCGACCGTTTCAGCAGGCTTTTCCAGGAATTCACCGGTACCTCGCAGTTCATCTGCATCACGCATAACAAACGCACGATCGCCAACGCGAACGTGATGTACGGCATCACCATGCAGGAGTCGGGCGTTTCGCGCATCGTTTCGGTCAAGTTCTCCGAGAGGAAAGAGAAGGAGAAGGAAAAGCAGACCGAACCGGTGCCGGCATAGATGTAAGAGGGGTCACCGCCACGGGAGGTAGGGTAAAGCAATAACGGGGACGGTCCCGAAAGGGTCCGTCCCCGGTCTGTTTGTAGACGTTGTATGCAAGTTAAAAGAAAACAAGGAGTTATATACAACGTCTACAAATCTTTAAAACAGCAGTGCGAGTATTTCCTTAAGCTCGTCAGGCGTTTTCGCCGCTTTTCGTTCTTCGTCTTTCAGGATACCCGCGACCATGTACGCGAGCTTGCGCACGAGTTCGTCCGTGTCTTTCCGCGCGCAGCAGGCAGCGGCATATTCCCTGAGTTCCCCGTAATTACAGCACCCCAGGCGGATCTGTTTTTCGATCTGACGGTCACGTTCGGCCAATGTTGCAAGCGAGGCATTGACTGCCCAGGAGGGGATAGGGATATTTCTCGGGGTGAATGTCGCTTGCATGGTGATCGGGATACTCATGAAATCCACGCCGCCTTTGCCGGTATCCTTGCCACCGTCTTTTTCAGGGACCGTGACCCCGCCGTCTTTCTTACTTTTCTCCGCCCTTTTGACATCCTTAAGTATTTCCCGCGCACGTTCACGGATCGGCCCGCCTACTTCATACAGGCCGCCGCTAAGGGTCTCAGAAGTGCCATTGAGCTTCCTTTTTACCACGGTGCCCTTATATGCGCTGAACTCTGACTTGCTTTTCAGCATCTTAAGCAATCTTTGGTTCTGTTCTTTTTTGCCCGGATCATTGATATTCTCCAAAAGGAGTTCCTCAGCAGTGCTCATTGCTTGCATGATATTCTCGCTTCCGGTGAAATATCCTTCTTGTGTATACCTTTCTCCAAATGACCACGGCTCGATCCTCCAGGGAGGGTCGGTTTGCCTGACCCCCGTACTATAACGCCCGGCAAACTCCAGCACCTCATCGACCCGGTCCTTATAAGGTTTTTCTTCCTTCTTTTTTCTTTCTTTTTTCCCCATGTTCTTCATATTATCCAATATTTCCCGCGCACGTTCGCGGATAGGCCCGGCCACTTCATACATGTTGTCGCTGAGGGTTTCCTGAACGCCGTTAAGCTGTCTCTTTACCTTTTTGCCTTTCCATGCGCTAAAGTCTTTCATTCTTTCCAGCATGGCAATCAAGCGGCCATTCTGTTCTTTTTTCTCTGGATCATTAATGTTCTGCAGAAGGAGTTTCTCCGCCACGCTCATCGCTTTCATGATATTTTCTGATCCTGAGAAATATCCTTCCAGCGTGAACCGTGCCCCAAAATCCCACGATTCGATCCTGTATGGAGGGTCGGTTTGATCGACCCCCTTACGATAACGTCCGGCAAACTCCAGCACCTCATCGACCTGTTCCTTATAAGGTCTTCTCCCATTACCGCCGTCAAGGTTGATGGCCGGGTTTTGTTCCATGCCGGTTATGATGGCGCTGTCCTGACCCCTGCGGGAGATGGCGAGTAGGTCGGGGCCGATAAAAGGAAGCCGGCCGCCGTCATATCCGGTAATGTCCGTTCTTTCCGGACCGTCGGTCTGGATGACCGGCACAATACCGCCGCTGCAATACCTGCGTACGGTCATGCCCTTGATGCCGTTGACCTGCTCGGTGGTGTTGTATTCGCCTTTCGCGAAAGAGTCGCGGTACGCACTAAAGTACGTTTCCTTGGAGACGGGTGTCCTGCAAACGAGAGAGGAGATATCGGAGCTCTCGATCATCCGGGCATAGCCGCCTGCCGTCCCTTTGAACTGTTTCTTGAACCATTGCGCCAGGATCAGGGAGTAGAATACCTGCCGCAGCTCCGAGTAGCGTTTTGAGGAGTTGATCTCTTTGGTCAACTGAGGAATGATGAGCTCTTTTACGAGCGTGGTTGAATACGCATTGAGTTCCTTTAACCGTTCATCATTAAAACTGTAGTCAGGAGAATCTTTAAGCCTGTCCTGTTCAAGCATCACTTTGAGCGTCGCTTTGTAGATATATGCGCCCGCGGGTCCCCGCTGGATGATGACCTCGTCCGGAACGATCCAGGGACGGGTCACGGTGGGGATGGCGGCATTGGAGCCCATCAGGGTTTCGGCTTTTTCATAGAGTTTTCGCCAGTATTCACGTCCCGTCTGAGTGTCTGGGGAGGTGAGGGAAGCGACGTCTTTCTTGAGTTGAAGGTCGGCTTCCAGCAGGATCCTGCCGACTTCCGTCTTCTCAAGCAGGGGATCGATAATCCTATCCGGGCTGTCAGGCCTCAGGTTGACCCAGAAGGAGCTGTCGGGCAGGGCTATGCCGACCAGAAAGTATTCGAAGAGTTTTCCTGAGTTGTCCTTGATGAAATCGTCAGGCTTTGAGCGGAAGCTGCCTTTATCGACGAAGAGGTTGAACGCCTCACTGTTCGCGTCATAGGAGAGATAACGCAGGTGGAGAGGGCTGAATTGCTGCTGGAGAACCGGGGTGCGTACGGCCCCGGAGATGTCAGCGATCTGGGCAAGACCGGTTTGCGTGAAAGAGAAGCAGGTACAGATGAAAAGCGAGAGGATCTTCTTGACCATGCAGACTCCTTTTTAAAAGCTGAGAAGAAAATAAAAAACCACGGAGTGGATTCCGTGGCTAGGAAGTTTACAAGTCTATTGCAACAAGAAGTTTAACACGGAAATCGCATTTTTCAAGGTGAAGGAGGGGAAAATAGGTTTCTGTCCCTATTTGTCCTATTTGTCAACTTGGTGTTGAAGGCTTAATTGCAGGTTTTGTTTTTTCCGAGCTTCTTGGCCTCGTAGAGGGCCTTGTCGGAATGCTCGATGAGCATGGTGGGGGTGTCGCCGTGCTCGGGGAAGGTGGCGATACCGAGACTGGCGGTGAGGACCTTGTTGGGAAGGATCTCCTCGCTGACGAAATGGTGCTTCTCGATGTTCTCCCTGAGGCGTTCGGCGATAAGGAACGCTTCCTTGCCGTCGGTGTAAGGGAGGATGACCGCGAACTCCTCGCCGCCGTACCTGCAGACGTAGTCCATCTTGCGCGACTGGTTACGCAGGAGGGACGCCACTTCTTTGAGGATCTGGTCCCCCGCCTGGTGGCCCATCGAGTCGTTGTAGACCTTGAAATCGTCGATATCCAGCATGATCAGGCTCAGGTTCGTCGAGGTCGCTTTGGACTTCTCGAGCTCGACGCTCAAGAGGTACTGGAAATAACCGTGGTTCCAGAGGTTAGTCAGGGAGTCGAGGTGAGCCCTGATGACGGTCTTCTCGTAAAGACGCGAGTTCTCTATGGCGAGGCCGGCCTGGTTCGAGAGCATGATCAGCATGCGCAGGTCGTCCTTGTTGATCGGTTTCTTGGTGATGAAATTGTCGGCCAGGACGATGCCGTTGACCTGCTCCTTGGCCTTGAGCGGGACGACGACCAGTTCTTCCGGCTGTCTGAGCATCTGGATAACGGGGTCCTGGGAATAGTTCTGGATGGTCTCCCTGGTCAGGTGCAGCGGCATGCCCTCGAGAACGCTGAGGGCGAGGAGGCTGTTCTTCTGTTCGTTAAGGGAGACCTTGAGCTTCTGGATCTGCTGGTTGAAACCGGATTCCTGGACATGGTGGGCGACGGTATAGGCGTTGATGAGGTCCTCCATGTCCATCTTCTCCTGCTCGACGTATTTCCAGACACGGTTGGCCTCTTCGCCGCTCTCCGGACCGATGGCCATCTTGCCTTCGATCAGCTTCTCTTTGTCGTTCACGAGGAAGAGCATGGCGCGGTTGAAACCGAGGCCGATGTGCGCGGTGACGCCGGTGAGGATGATGTAGAGGATCTCGTCAAGCTTGAGGGTCGTGCGCATGGCGTTGGAGATCTCATAGAGGATCGCCAGCTCGGATTTGGTCCGCTCAAGCTCTGCTTTTATCCTGGTGACTTCGTCCACAGCTTAGAATGTACCATACTTTGCAAAAGGTGTCAAATTATGCGTTAGATAACGGCTTTTTGACTGTCTATTGAGAGAGGAAGACTTTATTAAAGGAGGTGAGAACAGTTTGACAGCGCCGGAAGCGTGGGATATAATAAAGATTCTTCAATCCAGCACTCTAATAATAGGGAGGACCCCCCATGACAGTCGAAAAGACCAATGAAAAGAAGGACAAGGAGACGGCTAATCTCGAACGTCAGAAAGCCCTGGAACTGGCACTTTCGCACATAGAGAAGCAGTTCGGCAAGGGCTCGATCATGAAGATGGGCGGCAAGGTCAAGGTGGACGTGGAAGCAATTCCCACCGGGGCGCTTACGCTCGATTCCGCGCTCGGCATCGGCGGCCTTCCCAGAGGCAGGGTCATCGAGATATTCGGGCCCGAGGCTTCCGGAAAGACCACCCTTACTCTCTGCGCCATCCGCGAGATGCAGAAAAAGGGCGGCGTCGCCGCGTTCATAGACGCGGAGCACGCGTTCGACGCGACCTATGCCAAGAAGATAGGCGTCAATCTCGACGACCTGCTTATCTCCCAGCCGGATACGGGGGAGCAGGCCCTGGAGATCACCGAGACCCTGGTCCGCTCCAACGCGGTAGACCTGGTCATCGTCGACTCGGTCGCGGCGCTGACGCCCAAGGCGGAGATCGAGGGCGAGATGGGCGATTCGCACGTCGGCCTTCAGGCGCGTCTGATGTCCCAGGCGCTGCGCAAGCTGACTTCGGCGATCAGCAGGTCACGTACCTGCGTCATATTCATCAACCAGCTGAGGGAGAAGATAGGCGTCATGTTCGGCAACCCGGAAACTACCCCCGGCGGACGCGCGCTTAAATTCTACTCCTCGGTCCGTCTCGATGTCAGGAGGATCCAGACCCTCAAGGTCAATGACCAGGTGATCGGCGGCCACGTGCGGGTGAGGGTGGTCAAGAACAAGATCGCCCCGCCGTTCCGCGAGGCCGAGTTCGATATCCTTCACGACGAGGGCATTGCCAAGGCGGCCAGCATCATCGACGCGGGCACAGCTCTCGAGGTCCTGCAGAAATCAGGCACGTGGATTTCGTTCGGAGCCGAGAAGATCGGCCAGGGACGCGATGCCGCGGTTAAGACCCTCAAGGAACAGCCCAAGGTCATGGAAGCGATAGAGAAAGAGATCAGGAAGAAGATAGCGGCAGGTCTGGAACTGTAACGGAAGCCGGAGACACGCATCCCCTAGGCGTGCCTCTCGAGGCTCCAGAAAAGGAAGGGGAAGATGTTCAAAAGACGTTGGTTCGTTTCAGCAGTACTGGTTTCGGTCGGTGTGCTTGCGGGTCTGGTCATCTCGATTAAGTTCAACATCGCACAGCCGGCCAGGGCGCAGCAACAGAAGCCTCCGATGGCGCAGGTACCCGCGCAGGCGGATGTCGGGGCCACAGACAGCGGTTTCGAGGGCGTCTTCGAGAAGGTGGCGGCCGATGTGGGCAAGGCTGTCGTATCGATCAGCGCCGAGCAGAACGCCGGCATGGGCGGTCAGCGCAGGTACCGCTTCCGGTCTCCGCGCAACGGCAGCAATCCCTTCGGCGGCAACGGCGGCAATCCCTTCGGCGGGGAAGGCGATGATAACGGGAACGGCAACGGGCCCAACGATGAGTTCTTCCGCAGGTTCTTCGACGATTTCTTCGGCGGCATGCCGGACCGCGAATATAAGCGCGTGGGTCTGGGATCGGGTTTCATCATCGACCCCGAAGGCATCATCCTGACCAATCAGCACGTCATTGACGAGGCGGACAAGATAACGGTCACCCTGCCTGACGGCCGCGAGTTCAAGGCCGAGATCAAGGGGCAGGACCCGAGGTCGGACCTCGCGGTCATAAAGATCAACGCCAAGGACCTTCCCGTCCTCAGGATGGGTGATTCCGCCAACGTCCGCTCCGGTCAGTGGGTGGTAGCGGTGGGCAATCCGTTCGGTTTCGCGATGCAGAATCCCGAGCCGACGATCACTGCCGGTGTTGTCAGCGCCCTTCACCGCAGCCTGGGAAGGGCGATGTCCCATGATAAGAACTATAACGACCTGATCCAGACCGACGCTGCCATCAACCCCGGCAACTCGGGCGGACCGCTGGTCGATCTGAAGGGCACTGTGGTCGGCATCAACGTGGCGATATTCTCGACCACGGGCGGTAACCAGGGCATCGGTTTCGCTATCCCGATCAACAGCGCCAAGCGCATTCTTTCGCGCCTCGTCAGCGGGAAGCCGATCGAATACGGCTGGCTGGGGATCACCGTGCAGGATCTCACCCAGGACCTGGCGCAGTATTTCGGCCTCAGCGACAAGAACGGGATCCTCGTTGTCAACGTGGTGCAGGACGGACCCGGGGATAAGGCGGGACTGAAGGAAGGCGACATCATCAAGCAGGTCGGCGATATCCGCGTAAACAGTGTCAAGGAGCTGCTGACGGTCGTAGGCAACACCGAGGTCGGCAAGAAACTTCCGGTCAAGCTGCTGCGCGACAAGAAAGAGATGACGCTCGACGTCACCATCGGCACGCGTCCTGTTGAAGAGGAGATAGCCGGCGGAGAGGGGCAGGAGCAGGGCATACCGAGACCGGGAGCCGCCACGATATGGCGCGGCCTTGCGGTCGAGGAGCTCGACTCCGAAGCGGCCCGCAGGTTCCAGCTGGAGTCCAAGGAAGGCGTTGTGGTCGTCGCGGTCAAGCCGGGCAGCCCCGCGGATGATTCGGAGCTCGTCCCCGGCGACGTGATCATCGAGATCAACAAGCAGAAGGTATCCAATCTGGCCGATTACCGCAAGGTGATAAAGACGGTCAAGGGACAGGCTCTGGTCCGCACCTCGCGCGGCTA
This sequence comes from Deltaproteobacteria bacterium, assembly GCA_050258655.1. Taxonomy (GTDB): domain Bacteria; phylum Omnitrophota; class Gorgyraeia; order Gygaellales; family Profunditerraquicolaceae; genus JBLMZF01. The sequence goes on from JBLMZF010000148.1 coordinate 20,271, forward strand.
TTTTGTGCTGAAGGAACCGCAGGGTGGAAAGCAATAAGATCCTGGAGAAAGCGCGCGCATACGCTTTTCTCCTGCTGAAATACAGGCTGCGCAGCAAGAAGGAGCTGGGAGACCGGCTCAGGCGCAGGAAGTTCCCGGAGGAGACCATCGAAAAGGTGGTCTCCTCGCTTGAGGAGAAAGGGTATCTTGACGATACCGCGTTCGCGAAGGCGTGGATCGCTTCGCGGACGGGACAGAAGTTCGGGGCGGGGCGCATCAGGCGCGAGCTCCGCTTCAAGGGGGTCGACCCGGACCTGGTGGAAGAGGGGCTGCGCGAAAGCGAGGAGGCGCGGCCCGAAGAGCAGACGGTCCGGGAGATCGCGGAAGAGAAGTTCCGCAAGCTCAAGGGGCTCGAGCCGAAAACGGCCAAAAGGCGTATCTACGCGTATTTCCTCCGCCGCGGTTTCTCTCCGGATACGATCACCGACATCATAAACGGACTCACATGAAAGCAGACGAACTGAGACAGAAATACCTCGAGTTTTTCCGTTCCAAGGGCCATAAGGTCGCCGAGAGCGATTCCCTGGTGCCCAAGGACGATCCCACCGTCCTGTTCACCCCCGCCGGGATGAACCAGTTCAAGAAACAGTTCCTCGGCATGGTCACCGATTTCCGCAGGGCTGCGTCCTCGCAGCGCTGTCTGCGCACGGATGACCTGGACAAGGTGGGAAAGACCGACTGCCACCATACCTTCTTCGAGATGCTCGGCAATTTCTCCTTCGGCGATTACTTCAAGAAGGATGCGATCGCCTGGGCCTGGGAGTTCCTGACGAAGGATCTGGCGATAGCGCCGGACCGGCTGTGGGTCTCGGTCTACAAGGATGACGACGAGGCGTACGATATCTGGAAGAACGACATCAGGGTCCCGGCCGCCAGGATCGTGCGGCTGGGCGACCATGACAATTTCTGGCCGGCTGACGCCAAAGAGAAGGGACCGAACGGCCCCTGCGGCCCGTGCTCTGAGATCTTCATCGACCTGGGCAGGGATGTCGGATGCGGGAAGCCCGACTGCTCGCCGGCATGCTCCTGCGGGAGGTTCATCGAGATCTGGAACCTGGTCTTCACGCAGTTCAACCGCAAGGACGGCGGCGTCCTGGAGCCTTTGCCCCAGAAGAACATCGATACCGGGATGGGCCTGGAGCGCATCACCGCTGTCATGCAGGGCGTGACCAATAATTTCATGACCGATCTGTTCCAGCCGATGATACGCCAGATCAAGGCGTCGGCGGCGAAGAATCAGGACGCCATGCAGGAGATGTTCGCGGTCACCGATCACCTGCGCGCGGCGGCGTTCTCGATCTACGACGGCGTTCTTCCCTCGAACGAGGGGCGCGGTTACGTGGTCAGGAAGCTGATCCGCAAGTCGGTCCTGCATCTGCGGGGACTCGGCATCGAAAAGCCGTTCCTTTACACGCTGGTGCCGGTGCTGGCCGAGACCATGAAGAAGCCGTACCCGGAGCTGGCCAGGCGCCGCGGGAACATCGCCGACGTCATCCTCTCCGAGGAGAAGAATTTCATCAACACGCTCAATTCCAGCGACTCGCTGCTGAAAGAGAAGTTCTCCGGGAAACCGGGAGCCGAAGAAGCCGGGGCGGTCGCTTTCCAGCTTTACGACACGTACGGGATACCGCTCGAGCTGACCAGGGACTGGCTGGCGAAGAACGGCCTGTCGATGTCGATGCCGGCGTTCGAGAAGGCCATGGCAGGACAGAAAGAGCGTTCGAAGACCCTGAGCGCGATGAAGGGCGACGTTTTCAGCGTGACCGAGCTCAACCTTAAAGGGCTTCCCAGGACGCAGTTCCTCGGATATGAGCGCTTCGAGACAACGGCAAAGGTGCTCAAGGTCATCAGGGACCCGAAGGACGCGGCGCTGGCCAGCGTCGTGCTCGATAAAACGGTCTTTTACGCCGAATCGGGCGGCCAGATCCACGACGTGGGTATACTTTCCAAAGACGGCTTGATCTTCTCTGTCACGGGTGTCGAGAAGGAAGACGATATCTTCGTGCACACCGGCACGCTCAAGGGCGACCTGAAGGAAGGGGATACGGTAGAGGCGAAGATAGACGTCCATTACCGGATGAGCGTCGCGCGAAACCACACCGCGACCCATCTGCTCCAGTCGGCGCTGCGCGCCGTCCTCGGTCAGCATGTGCAGCAGCAGGGTTCCATGGTGGACCAGGACAGGCTCAGGTTCGATTTCACGCATTTCAAGGACGTCAGCGACGAAGAGCTCGCGCGCGTCGAGAAGATGGTCAACGAGTTTGTCCTTGCCAATATGCCGGTGCATAAGAAAGAGATGGACCTGGCCGATGCCAGGCAGGAAGGGGCGCTGGCGTTCTTCGGCGAGAAATACGGCGAGAAGGTGCGCGTGGTGTCCATCGGCGATGTCTCCAAGGAGTTCTGCGGGGGGACCCACCTCGACATGACCGGCTCGATCGGTCTTTTCACGGTCATCAGTGAAAGCTCGGTCGCCAGCGGCGTGCGCAGGATAGAGGCGCGCACCGGCATCGGCGCCTATGAGACCGTCAAGGCGCATGAAGAGATGATAGCTGCCGCGGCCCAGCTGCTCAAGTCCCCGCGCGACAAGGTGGTCGGGGAGCTGGAAAAACGCCTTGCGCACATCAAGGAGCTTGAAAAAGAGGTCGCCTCGCAGAAGACCGAGAAGATCAAGACCCGGGCGGCGGAACTGGTCAAGAAGGCTGAGACTGTGGGAGGCAGGGGATTCATCGGCCAGGTGCTCGAAGGGCTGGACATGAACCTCCTGCGCGCGGCAGTGGACGCGATCAGGCAGAAGACGCAGAACAGCGTCATCGTCCTCGGTACCAGCCAGGAAGGCAAGGCCTATCTGGTCGTGGCGCTCACTCCGGATCTCGCCAAAGGCACGCTCAATGCCCAGAAGCTGGTGCAGGCGGCGGCCCCCGTGCTCGGAGGGTCGGGCGGCGGCCGTCCCGATTTTGCCCAGGCCGGCGGTCCCCGGACCGAGAACCTCATGAAAGCGATAGAGGAAGTAAAGAAAACCATAGCGTAGACAAACAGCGGACAATCCCCCTATGAAGATCATACGCCCCGGTTCAAAACAGCTCGAGAAGATCTACAGCCGCGGTTTCTTCAAGTCGCGCAGGGTCGAGGAGCGCGTCACCAAGATCCTTGACGACGTCCGCCTGATGGGCGACGAGGCCGTGCTCAAGTACACCCGCAAGTTCGACGGGGTCAAGCTCCTGCCGCGCCAGCTCAAGGTCTCGCAGACCGAGATCAGCGGCGCCTACCAGAACATCACCCCGAATTTCGTTTCCAGCCTCAAGTTCATCATCAACAACATCAACCGTTTTTACGGGAAGGTCATCAGCAAGTCCAAGTCGTGGCGCATCAGCGACAGCGACGGGCTTATCCTCGGCGAGCACTACTCACCGATGGAACGCGTCGGCGTCTACATACCCGCGGGGACCGCTCCGCTGGTCTCGACGGTCTATATGACCGTCCTGCCGGCCAGGATCGCCGGCGTCAAACGCATCTCGCTGATCAGCCCTCCGGACAAGCATGGATATATCAATCCGCATATCCTGGTCGTCGCCGACCTGCTCAAGGTCGACGATATCTACAGGGTGGGAGGCGCGCAGGGCGTCGCGGCGCTTGCGTTCGGCACCAAGACCATTCCGAAAGTGGATAAGATCGTCGGTCCCGGGAACATGTACGTCAGCGAGGCGAAGCGCCAGGTGTTCGGATACGTGGATATCGACATGATCGCCGGTCCCACGGAACTCGTCATCATCGCCAACAGGTCGAGCGACCCGAAGTTCGTCATCGCCGACCTCAAGGCGCAGGCCGAGCACGCCGGCGGCCTGGCGATACTGATCACCAATTCGAAGGCGCTGGCCAAGCTGGTCGAATCCCAGGTGGGTTCCAACGGGTACATCATCCTGACCAAGAACCTCAAACAGGCGGCGGAGATCAGCAACCGGATCGCCCCCGAGCATCTCGAGATCCTGGTCAACAACCCGAGACAGCTTTTGAAGATGATCACCAACGCCGGAGCCGTGTTCCTCGGCCCGTTCACCCCGACCGCGGTGGGCGATTATGTCGCCGGTCCCAGCCACGTCCTGCCGACAAGCGGGACGGCCCGGTTCTTCTCGGGATTGTCGGTGTTTGACTTTATCAAGAGCAGCCATATAATAGGGTATTCCAGGAAGGCCCTCGAGAAGGTCAAGGAGCCCCTGGAGAAGATCGCCTCGATCGAGGGGCTGGCAAGCCACCTTGATTCGGTCAAGGCCCGGTTCGAGTAGGAGATGACAATGAAAAAAAGGACAGCCAAGATAGCCCGCAAGACCACCGAGACGCAGGTCACGGTCAGCCTCACCGTGGACGGGGCCGGTAAAGCGAAGATCGATACCGGCATCGGGTTCCTCGACCATATGCTCGAGCTGTTCGCTTTCTGGGGTCTCTTCGACCTCGAGATCAAGGCCAAAGGCGACCTTAAGGTCGACAGGCACCATACCAACGAGGATATCGGCATCGTGCTCGGCCAGGCGTTCAAGAAGGCGCTGGGCGACAAGCAGGGGATCAGGAGGATCGGTTCGGCCCAGGTGCCGATGGAGAAGACGGTCGCGGGGGTCGCGCTGGACATCTGCGGCCGCGGTTTCCTGGATATGTTCAGCCCGACCCAGACGGTAAAGGAAAAAGCCGGTGACAAGGGAGAGTACGACCTGGAATACGCCGAACATTTCTTCGAGAGTTTCGCCAAACAACTGGGCGTCAATCTCAACATAGCGGTATATTTCCCCAGCAAGGATATACATGTCACCCTCGAGCCGGTGTTCAAGGCTCTTGGTATCGCGCTTGACCGGGCCACACAGATAGACCCGCGAAGGAAAGGGATCCCTTCCACGAAGGGCGTAATAGATTAACCCCGCCAGGCACTATGATCGGAATAATCGATTACGGCATGGGAAACATCCACAGCGTCAAGAAGGCGCTGGAGATCATGGGCGCAAAGGCCGAAGTGACCGGCGAAGCCCGGAAGCTGGCGTCTTACGCCAAGCTCGTCCTGCCCGGGGTGGGGGCGTTCGGCGACGCGATGGCCCAGCTTGACCGCACGGGACTGTCACCGGCGATAAAAGGATTCATCGACTCGGGGAAGCCGTTCCTCGGTATCTGCCTCGGCATGCATCTCCTGTTCGAGGAGAGCGAGGAGTCCCCGGGCATCAAGGGGCTGGCTCAGCTGCGCGGCAGGGTGCGCAGGTTCCCGGCGATGAAGGGGCTCAAGGTCCCGCAGATGGGATGGAACTCCATCCGTCCCCGCGGCTCCTGTCCCTTGCTCAAGGACCTGCCGCAGGATAACAGCGTCTACTTCTGCCATTCGTATTATCCGGAGACGCCGGATAAGGACATAGAGGCGGCGGTGACCGAATACGGGGTGACGTTCCCGTCGGTCGTCTGCCGCGGATCCGTATTCGCCTGCCAGTTCCACCCCGAAAAGAGCCAGGAGGTGGGGCTCGGCATGCTGAAGAACTTCGTGGAGCTCTGATATGCTGATCATACCCGCTATCGACCTTAAGGACGGAAGTGTCGTGCGCCTCTTCCAGGGGAAGAGCAGCGACGTCACCGTCTACTCGCGCAACCCGGTCACCGTGGCAAGGCACTGGCAGAAACAGGGCGCGGAACTGATCCACATCGTCGACCTCGACGGCGCTTTCGAGGGAGAGCCGCGCAACCTGGAATGGGTCAAGAAGATCTGCAAGACCGTCGACGTGCCCATCGAGTTCGGCGGTGGTATCCGCGACATAAAGACCATCGAAACGCTGTTCGCCGCGGGCGTCGACCGGGCGGTGCTGGGGACCAAGGCGGTGGAGGACAAGGACTTCCTTGCCTCATGTCTTCAAAAGTTCGGGGATAAGGTCATCGTCAGCATCGACTGCCGCAACGGGATGGTGCTGACCAAGGGATGGCGTCAGGAAAAGGAGCTGCCCGTCATCGATTTCGCCCTGTCGTTGAGGGAGATGGGGCTTTCCACCGTGATCTACACGGACACCTCGAAGGACGGGACGATGCGCGGCCCTGATTTCGACGGTATTAACGCGTTGCTGGGAAGGACGCGCCTCAAGGTCATCGCTTCGGGAGGCGTTTCTTCCATTGAGGATATATGCAAGCTGGCCGCCCTGTCCCGCAAGGGGCTGGAAGGCGCGATCGTAGGAAAGGCTCTGTACGAGGAAAAATTCACGTTAAAAGAGGCTTTGACGGCCTTGAAAAAGAAGGAGGAGTAACATGAAAGGGTTAGTGTGTCTGCTTACCGCGTCCGTCCTGCTGCTGTCGACCGCCGGATGCGCAACCATGAACAAGAAGAACGACACCGAGATCCAGTCGTTGAAGACGCAGGTCACCCAGCTCGAGGCGAAGGTCCAGCAGAAGGACTCGGAGATCGACGCGCTGCGCCAGTCGCTGAGCAGGACCACCGAGGAGAAGTACGCGCAGGCGAAGGAAAGCAGCGAGCTCTCCACATCCGTCCCGACGCCGCGTCAGATACAGAAGGCGCTCAAGAACGCGGGATTCGAACCGGGAGAACTTGACGGAAAGCTCGGCCGCACCACCAGGAAAGCTATCCGCGATTTCCAGAAGGCGCACCACCTGAGCGTGGACGGGAAGGTCGGTCCGAAGACGTGGCTTGCGCTCGAGAAATACGAGAAGAAATAAGGGATGCTGGCAAAACGCATAATCCCCTGCCTTGACATCAAGGACGGGCGGGTGGTGAAGGGAGTCAAGTTCGTCGGGCTGCGCGACGCGGGCGACCCTGTCGAGGTCGCCAGGGCGTATGAGCGGCAGAAGGCCGACGAGCTTGTTTTCCTCGATATCACCGCCAGCCACGAGGCCCGCAAGACCCTTGTCGGCCTGGTGGAGCGCATCGCCCAGAACATCTTCATGCCCTTCACTGTCGGAGGCGGCATCGCCAGCGTCGAGGATATCCGCACCCTGCTCAATGCCGGAGCGGACAAGACCTCGATCAACTCCTCGGCGGTCGCCACTCCCCGGCTCATAGAGGACGGCGCGCGCAAGTTCGGCAGCCAGTGCATCGTGGTCGCCATAGACGCCAAGCGCCGGGAACAGGGCTGGGAGGTGTATGTGCACGGCGGCAGGAAGCCGGCCGGTCTGGACGCGGTGGAGTGGGCGAGAAAGGCCGCGTCTCTGGGAGCGGGGGAGATCCTGCTGACCAGCATGGACTGCGACGGCACCAGGAACGGCTACGACCTGGAGCTGACGAAGGCCGTTGCTTCGGCGGTGACCATCCCGGTCATCGCTTCAGGCGGCGCCGGGACGCTGGAACATTTCTACGAGGTCTTCGCCAGGACCGGGGCGGACGCCGCCCTGGCAGCCTCGCTGTTCCATTACAACGAGCTGTCGGTCACGCAGGTCAAGGATTATCTTAAGGGAAAAGGCATAGCGGTACGCTCATAGGACGATAAACCGGAGGTCACGTTGGCAGAGAAGGCATTCAGGATCAAGGACCTTAAATTCGACGACAAAGGGCTGATACCCGCGATCATCCAGGATTACAAGGACGGCACGGTGCTGATGCTGGCGTATATGAACGCTGAATCGGTGAAGCGGACGCTCAAGCTGGGCAAGACCTGCTTCTGGTCGCGCTCGCGGAAGGAATACTGGGTGAAAGGGATGACCTCCGGCCATTTCCAGTTCGTCAAATCGGTCGCTTACGACTGCGACCTCGATGCGCTCCTGATCAAGGTCCGCCAGGTCGGCGTTGCCTGCCATACCGGCAACCGCAGCTGTTTCTACAGGAAGATAAAGACAAAGTAAGACAGAAGCGGGACGTGCCCCTTCAGGACTGACAGAAGTGGGACGTGCCTTCTCAGGACACCTCTAAAGAGATGTCCCTCGAAGGCACCGTCCCGCACGAGACCTCGGTGGCACCGTCCCTCACGATATGATTCAACCATCCTTAAAAGAATTTCTGAAACTCTCGAGGTCAGCCAACGTTATCCCCATATATAAGGAGATAAGCGGCGATCTCGATACCCCCGTTTCGAGCTATCTAAAGTTTCGCAAGGACAAATATTCTTTCCTGCTTGAATCGGTGGAAGGCCAGGAGAAGATCGCCCGTTTCTCTTTTCTGGGCACCAGGCCCTACCTGGTGTTCAGGAGCAGGGGAAGACAGATCGAGGTCCTGCGACAGAACGGGGCGCGGACGATCACCCGTTTTACGACCGATACCGACCCCTTGGACGAGCTCAAGAAGCTGATGGCCGGGTTCAAACCGGCTTCAGTCGGGGGGCTGCCGAGATTCTCGGGCGGGATGGTCGGTTACCTGGGATATGATGCCGTACGTTTTTTCGAGCGGCTGCCTGATAAGAACCCGGATGAGCTCGCGGTCCCTGATTCCTGTTTCATGCTCACGGAACTGGTGCTCGCGTTCGATCATGTCGATCACACCATCAAGATAATCTCGAACTGTATCCTGGAAGGAAAGCTTTCCCTGGCTCAGAAAAAGCTGCTTTATGCCCGGGCAACGGCCAGGATCTGTGAAGTGGAGAGGGAATTACGCCGTTCACTGGGCAAAACAGCCGCAAGGGAGCTGAAAAAGCCCCGGAAAATAAAAATAACTTCCAATTTTGAAAAATCGGGATTTTGTGATATAGTTAATAAAGCAAAAAATTACATAAAAAAAGGCGATATAATTCAGGTCGTTCCATCGCAACGGTTTAAGACCGGGATCCGCAAGGCTCCTTTCGATATCTACCGTGACCTGCGCAGCCTGAATCCCTCGCCCTACATGTTTTTTCTCACGCTCGACGATACGACCCTGATCGGTTCTTCCCCCGAACTCCTCGTGCGTTGCGAGGACGGTGTCTGCCGGACCAGGCCAATCGCCGGCACAAGGCGCCGGGGCAGGGATGAGCGTGAGGATAAGGCTCTCGAATCCGAACTCCTCAAGGACACAAAGGAGAAGGCGGAGCACCTGATGCTGGTCGACCTCGGGAGGAACGATCTGGGCAGGATCTGCAAGCCCGGTACGGTCAAGGTCGACGAGTTCATGGGCGTCGAAAAGTATTCCCATGTCATGCACCTGGTCAGCGACGTGACCGGCAGGCTTGATAGAAGGTTCACCGCGTACGAGTGCCTGAAGGCATGCTTTCCGGCCGGCACGGTCTCCGGCGCCCCGAAGATCAGGGCGATGGAGATAATCGACGAGCTTGAGAACACCAGGCGCGGCGTCTACGCGGGGGCGGTAGGTTATTTCAGTTTTTCGGGAGCGATGGACACCTGCATCGCCATCCGCACCATACTCGTCAAGGGCGGGTATGCGTATGTGCAGGCAGGCGGCGGTGTGGTGGCCGACTCGGTCCCGGAAAAAGAGTACATGGAGACGGTCAATAAGGCAAAGGCGCTGATGGAAGCCATTGCCCGTTAAAACTTCCACTCGCATCGTTCAAACAGAAGGAGAGAGTAATGGCTGTACGCATACGGTTAAGAAGGATAGGCAAGAATCCCAAAGGCAAGATACATTTCCGCATCTCGGTCTTTGACGAGAGGGTCACCCGCGACGGCAGGTTCATCGAGGAGATCGGCCATTACAACCCGTTCACCGATGCCAAAAAGGTCGACCTGGAACGCTACGATTACTGGGTCAGCAAAGGCGCGCAGCCGACCCTGAGGGTCGCCGCGGTCGTCAAGAAGTTCAGGAAGGAAGGCCCGAAGGAGGAGGTCAAAAATGCAGCAGGGAGCTAATTTCCCCGTATTCGTCATCCAGCTCATCCTGATCATCGGTATCTTCTATTTCCTGCTCATCCGCCCGCAGAAGGCGGAGCAGAAGAAGAGGCAGGATATGCTCGGCAAGCTCGCCAAGAACGACGAGATCGTCACCTCGTCGGGGATCCACGGGACCGTCATCAACGTCAAGGACAAGACCGTGACCCTGCGTATAGACGAGAACGTCAAAATCGAGCTTGAAAAGGCCGCTGTCGCTGAAGTCATCAAGCGGCAGGGCTAAAACCAAGGATAAGACCCCTATGGAAAGAAAATTCGCTGTCCGGTTAGCAGTCGTCGTTGCGGTAGTCGGACTGTGCGCCTGGTTCTCGTTCCCGCTGGGGAAGCGTATCAACCTCGGCCTGGACCTTCAGGGAGGCATGCATCTGTTGATGAAGGTCGATACCAGCAAGCTGCAGGGAGCGGCCAAGGCCGACGCGGCCGACCGCGCCATCGAGGTCATCCGCAACAGGATCGATCAGTTCGGCGTGCGCGAGGCGTCCATACTCCGCCAGGGCGAGGATGAGATCGTGGTGCAGCTGCCCGGCGTCACCGACCGCGAGCGCGCGCTCGACGTCGTAGGAAAGACCGCGCAGCTTGAATTCAAGCTGGTCTCCGATGACCAGGAGAAGCTCAAGGAAGCGGTTGCCGGCAAGGTCCCGGAAGGATATGAGCTCAAGTATTCGGAGGACGGCGGCGGAGCCCTGCTGCTCCAGAAAGAGGCTGTCCTGACCGGCGATTCGGTCAAGAACGCCCAGGTGCGCTTCAGCCAGTCCGAGTTCAATGCCCCGGTCGTCGGTCTCGAGTTCAACGCGGCCGGAGCGGAGAAATTCGCCAAGCTGACCGCGGAGAATGTGGGCAAGAGGCTTGCCATCGTGCTCGACGGCAAGGTGCAGTCCGCGCCTGTCATCCGCGAAGCGATACCTTCAGGTGAAGCTGTCATCAGCGGAAGTTTCGACGTCCAGCACGCGCAGGACCTCTCGATCGTGCTCAGGGTAGGCGCTCTGCCTGCCCCGATGTACGTGGAAGAGGAGAGGACCATCGGCCCTCTGCTCGGCCAGGATTCAATCAACAGCGGCGTCAAGGCAAGCCTTATCGGCGTCGGTCTCGTCTTTGTCTCGATGATCGTGTATTACCTGTTCGGCGGGATCGTTTCCACGATCGCCCTGCTGCTCAACCTGCTGATGACGCTCGGCATCATGGGCATGCTGCCCCTGCTTTTTCCGGGTGTATCGGCGACATTGACCCTGCCGGGTATCGCGGGTATCGCTTTGTCTCTCGGTATGGCCGTCGATGCCAACGTCCTGATAAACGAGCGTATCAGGGAAGAGCGCGCCGCGGGCAAGACGCTCGCGACTGCCATCGGTAACGGATATGAGAAGGCGTTTAGCGCGATCTTCGACTCGAACCTGACTACCCTGATCGCCGCGTTCCTGCTGTTCCAGTTTGGCACCGGCCCGATCAGGGGTTTCGCTGTCACCCTGACTATCGGTCTTATCGCCAGCTTGTTCACCGCTAT
>JBLMZF010000149.1:0-14505 GCA_050258655.1 Deltaproteobacteria bacterium
CCACGGAAACAGCCTTTGGGAAGAATTTCTCCCATGGCATCTTATACAGCGCTACCAGCAGCGGGAAGCCGGGCTTCCTGGGATCGATCGGCGGCATCTCGGGCGCCTTCTTTCCGGTCACGCCCTCCAGATACTTGCAGTATGCCTGCTGCTTAAGCTTCATCGCCATCAAAGTGCTCTGCGCGCTGTCAGAGACGAACATAATATCAGCGTATATCCGGGCGTTGTCGCCGCCGAAGAGTCCCTTCGCGTACTCGGACGGGATGGAGCGCATGATCAGCGACCAGTCGGTCTGGGCGGAAGGATCAAGGTACAAATGCGGATAACGTGAGGATTGGACGAGCATCTGGACGGGAATTTCCAGCTCTTTACGGACAGTGGCCGACTCCGCTTTCCTGCCGAACGCCACGACCTCGAATACCAACGAAGGAGACTTCTTAACGGCCATGCTGATGCAAAGCCCCGTTTCGAAGATCGAAGAATGGGCTCCGGCCCTGACAAGAGAGCCAAGCAGGGTGTGCAGCTCTTGCAGGGTAAGACTCGCTTCGGGATAGTTCGAAAGGTCGTACCTCACCGCCTGGGCAAGATATTCCCTTACATCTCTCGAAGTGGTACTTTCAAGGCATCCGAAAATAACGGCTTTCTGCCCATCCCAAAGCCTGGGCGCGTGATCATTTTTCATCGCTTCTGAGATGGCGATGGCGATGGCGCCTCGGGAATTTTCCGACTTCACTTTCCGCAGATAGCCGATCGCCTGATCGACCAACAGTGGATTGTTGGCAAGGGCGCTGGCAACGCACAGCGCGAGATTGTGCTTCGCAACTGTAGCACTTTCCATTAGGGAAACAAGATCATCCAGCCTGCCGGCATCCAGCTTCAGCGTACCGTCAGAGATCAAAACGGTCTTGATGATTTCGGCCAGGATATTTCGGTCAGGATCCGACTCCGTCTCCTTCGCTTTGTCGATAACCATCCCTATAAGCGAAGAGAAACGGGGCAGGATGAAGCTCAGGCCGTCCTTAAGCTTATTCTTCACATACAAAGAGTGGCGCGGCGAGAAACACTCGAGGATATCCTTCAACTGCGTGAGTGTTAAAACAATGTCCTCGGATTTCATCACGCCTTCGAAAGCCGTCGCGATACCCGCTGCACGCATGCCTGCAGGATCAGCCGTACCCAGCTCTTGCAGTGCCACGTCAAACAGCTCATGTGTCCGCATAATCGCGGTTTCCAAACAAGAGGACACCATATGATGGTAGCCGGGGACAAAATCAAAGCAGGCGATGACCGTGCGCATCTGCTCTTCAGTCATCCTCAGCCTGGCGTCATTCTTAAAGGCATGGATGATGGCGATGGAAAGATGATTGATCGCTTCCGGCGACCCCGAACGCTTCATCGCGTTCACAAGGACGTCGAGTCCTACCGGAGTGATCTGTTTATCCGCGCCATATTCCTGGATGCACAATTCTATGGCGCAGGAAAGGTCGACCATGACGCTTTCCGTCCTTGAAAGCTCGAGAGCGTTTAGGAGGGTATCCAGATGCTTTCGTCCCGAAGAAAGCCTGAGCCCGCGGTCATCCAGAAGCGCGCTGTGGACCGCTTCGGCATACCCCGCGCGCGCGTCGTCCGACCGGGCCAGGCCAAGACAGGAAACGAGGATATCGAACTGCGCCGGAGTGACCTCGACCTTGTTTTTCAAAAGTATATTCGCGATCCTCAAGCCGATCGCCTTCCGCTCCCTTTCGGAAGAAGTCACCTTCAGGGCGATAAAAAGAGGCCGGAGTTTAATGATGTTGTTGATCTTCTCTATCGAGCCGCCGTCTTTCTCCGCCGGCGTGCCTGTTTTCGCCTGCTCGACGGTGATCATCAACTCGTATTTTTTCCCGCTGCCGCCGTCCGCCATAACGGGCTGGAGGAAACCGGCGGACGGGATCAACTCACCCCTGGCGCTCAGGTCGACCATCGTCACAGGCAGGTCAAGGTTGACGCCTCCGGATACGCATGTCCGTGAAACACGGCCGAGCGCGGTATTGACGATGAAGGTGGACGAATATTCGCCCTTATGGAAGGAATCCCTGTACTGGCTGAAATACGAGTCTTTCGACCATGGCTGGCCGCAAAGACCCTCGGTGTCCCGGTTGTCTATCAGGCGGGCATACGCCCCTCCCATCTCCCGGAACTTCGCCTTGAAGCACTTCGCCAGGATCAGCGAATAGAACACCTGCCTCAGCGGCGCGTACCGCTTCGATGTGTTGAGCTCCCTGGTTAGTCTGGGGAGGATAAGCTCGCGGATCAGGGCCGCGGAGTATTCGTTGAGCTCCTTGAAGCGCGGGTCACTGAACGAATAGTCCGTTGTCTCCCCTTCCGGCCGCCCTTTGAGATAATCCTGCTCCAGGCAGATCTTCAGGGTCGCCTTGTAGACATAGGTCGAGTCTTTCGTCTGGCCGACGATCACTTCGTCCGGCACTATCCACGGCCGCACCAGCGTGGGGAAATCTTTGTGCCCCGGGCCCAGAAGTTCTTCGGCTTTCCGGTACAAACGATCCCAGTATTTCCTGCCTTCGGCGGTGTCCGGCGAGGTGGCCTTCGCGGTATCCTTTTTGAGCTGGAGGTCCGCTTCAAGCAGTATCCTGCCGACATCAGTCCCTTCGAGCCCGCTGTCGATCATATTATCAGGCGAATCGGGACGCAGGTTCACCCAGAAGACGGAACCGGGGAGGACCGTACCGGTGAAGAAATATTTGAGGAGCTGTCGTGAGGCATCGGACATGTCGCCTGGCGTCGGCGACGAACTGCCCTTGTCCAGCAGGAGCTTGAAGGAGTCGTTCCCGGGAAGGTACTGCAGGTAACGCAGATGCAAAGGCCTGTATCTGTCTTGGGCCGACATGCTGCCGATACTGCCGATGAGACCGGAAAGGTCGGCCCGGCCGGGAACCTGGGCAAACCCCACCTGTTCCAGCAGGAAGCAGAAGCTTATGGTGAAGGCTACGATCTTTCTCAGTCTGCGCATTCGCTTTTATAAAGTATTTTTTAACCGGAGAAAACAAAACCCGCCCCCTGACGGGTGTAGCCGGAACAATATTAGGGATTATATATAGTATTGATTATGCCGGAGGGAGAATCAAGGCTATGGGAGGCTTTTCTGAAAGGGCTTTCTTCCGGTTACCCCTGTTCGGGATCGGCTTTAGGCGAAGGAAAATCAGGCTGTTCTACAGAAATTACTCGAGGTACGTGAATACCTTGGATTCGTAATTCCTGAGGACATATTTCCCTTTCGCCTGGGAAAGCAGATAGTTGGGGCTGACGGGTATCTTGCCGCCGCCGCCGGGAGCGTCGATGACGTATGTCGGTATGCCGTACCCGGAGGTATGGCCCCTCAGCTTCTCGATGATGTTGATGCCCGCCTCGACCGGCGTCCTGAAATGCTGCGTGCCCTTGACCAGGTCGCACTGGTAGATGTAGTAGGGGCGGACGCGTATCTTGAGCAGCTCGTGCATGAGCTTGCGCATCGTCGAAGGCCGGTCGTTGACGCCCTTGAGCAGGACGGTCTGGCTGCCGAGGGGGATACCGGCGTCGGCCAGCATCTCGCAGGCCGCGCGGGTGCGGCGGGTGATCTCCTTCGGGTGGTTGAAGTGGATGCTTATCCAGGGCTGATACTTCTTGAGCATGTTGACAAGCCCCTCGGTGAAACGCTGGGGCAGCGTCACAGGCATGCGGGTGCCCAGGCGCACGAATTCGACGTGAGGTATCGCCCTGATCTTCTTGAGCAGGTCTCCGATGATCTCGTCATCGAGCGTGAACGGGTCGCCCCCCGAGATCAGCACGTCGCGCACTTTCTTATTGGAGCGGATGTAGGCGAGGGCGGCGTCCCATCTTCCGGCCGAGGGATCGAACTGCTCTTCCTGGCCGACGAGCCGTCTGCGGGTGCAATGGCGGCAGTACATGGCGCAGGCATCGGTGGCGAGAAGGAGCACCCTGTCCGGATAACGGTGGACCAGATGCGGCGCCGGGGAATCGTGGTCCTCCCCGCACGGATCGGACATCTCATACGGTCCGATCTTGAACTCATGGGAAGTCGGAATGCTCTGCCTGCGGATGGGGCAGAACGGATCGTCGGGGTCGATCAGCGTCGCCCAGTAGGGGGTGACGGCCATGGAGAGGCGGCCTTTCGCGTTGCGGATGCCCTCCTCCTCCTCCTTGGTGAGGTTGATGATGAGGCTGATCTGGTCGAGCTTGGTGATGCGGTTCCTCATCTGCCAGCGCCAGTCCTCCCAGTCAAGGGGATTGACGTCCTTGAAGAAAGCGAGCTGCTGGTAGTCCTTCTGGGCCTTTTTCGCCCTGCGAAGCGCTTCCACCGTCAACCGCTGCTGCTCGTTAACCGCGACGTTGCTCATCCTCTTATATCCCTCCTTTTGCAGGCGCTTGTCAGCACGATGTCGATCATCTCGTCGTACTTCAGCCCCGCGGCATAGACCATAATGGGGAAATTGGATTCTTTAGGATTAAGTCCCGGAAGGGGATTGATCTCAAGCACGTACGGTATGTTGTCCTTGCTGAGCCGGATGTCGGTCCGTGATATATCGCAGCAGTCAAGTGCTCTGTGGGTGCGCAGCGCGGTCTCCTTGACCAGCTCTGTGGTCTTGGGGTCCAGGCGCGCGGGGCAGTGGAACGTGGGGGTCAACCCCATCTCCTCGTTGCCCTGGAACTCCTTCATCCTCCACGAATAGAAGAACTCCCCGCTCTTGCGGGCGGTGGAGAAATCGATCTCGAGTATCGGGAGCACGGTCGTCTTGCCGTTCTCCAGGATGCCGACCGTCAGCTCCTTGCCCTCGATGAATTCCTCGACGATGACCTCCTGCCGGTAGACATCGTTGATCTCCTTGACGCGCGCGTAGAGCGACGCCTCGTCATGGACGACGTTGGTCCTGCTCAGCCCCTTGCCGGAGCCTTCACAGTTCGGCTTTACGATCAGCGGGAATTTAAGCGCGGGGTCGAGCTTCTCGGTGCCTTTGGAGAAAAGCTGGAACGCCGGGGTGGGTATCCCCTCGGCCTTGAGGATCTTCTTGGTGATCGCCTTGTTAAGCGCGATGGCGAGCGAGAACGTATTGGAGCCCGTGTAGGGGATATTGAGCAGGTCGAGCATGGCCGGGATCTCCGACTCGCGGAACTTGCCGCGGGTGCCCTCGGCGATGTTAAAAACTATGTCGACACGGTTGTTCTTGAAATAGGAGAACAGGTTGGGGTTGTCGGCCTCGACCGACTGGACGCTGTGACCGCGCGAACGGAGCGCCGACGCGATAGCGTCGACGGTCTCGGCGGAATCGAACTCGGAGAAATAATCAGGAGGTTTGGACTCATCCTCCTTTTTGAGGTTGAACGTCAATGCGACTTTCATTTTTTCGTCTTCTTGCCTGATAGCCCGTACCTTGTTACGGCGTTATCGAGGATGCGGCACAGCATCTCCTCGAACGTGATGCCCAGCGCCTTGGCGATGAACATGAAGGTGTCTTCCGTAGAAAGCGACGGGAGCGGGTTTATCTCGAGCACGTAGGGATTCCCCTTCGCGTCGACCCGGAAATCCACGCGGCCGAAATCACGGCACTCGATGGCCTTGTATGTCTTTATCGCGAGTTCCGAAAGCTTCTTCTTGAGCGCCTCACTGCAGGGAGCGGGGCATACGTATTCGACCGAGTCGTCCTTGATGTGACCGAAGGTGTAGAACGTGTCCTTGAGGTCCAGCTTGCCGTCGATCTTTATCTGTACGACCGGCATCGCCACCGGCTCTCCGTTGCCGAGCACGGCCACGGTGTATTCCTCGCCGCTGATGAACTCCTCGACCAGGGCGGGCTGCTTGTACGTCGAAGTGATGAACTCGACCTGCTTCTTCAGCCCTTCCATGTCCGCCACGCGGGACGCCTCGGAGAGCCCTTTGGAGGAGCCTTCGAAACGGGGCTTGACGAACAGCGGGAACTTCATATGGTCGAGCTCGAGCTCGGCGGGGGATTTAACCTCGAAAAAACGGGGCGTGGGGATGCCGTCGGCGATGAATATCTTCTTGGCCATGACCTTGTCGAGCGAGACGGCCAGGGAAAGCCCGTCGGCCCCGACGAACGGTATGCCGGCCATCTCCAGGATCATCGGGACCTGCGACTCGCGGTTCCTCCCGAACATCCCCTCGGAAATGTTGAAGACGACGTCGACATCGGCCTTGAGATTGTCGATGTTCTCGATCAGACGGTTCACGTTGCCTATGCGCTTTGTCTCGTAGCCGCGGCAGTCCTCAATGGCTTTTGAGATGACATCGATCGTGGAAGGATGGTCGAACTCGGCGTTGGCGTCGGCGGGATCGTCCTTCTTGAACTCGTAATCGGTCTTTAAGTCGTAAGTAAGTCCTACTCTCATCATCGTTGGGCCCACAAAGCTAAAAAAGGCTCCTGCATTCGAAGAGCCTTTTGCATGAGGGTCGAAATGTCCACGTGTGTTTATGCGCCTCCGTCGATTTTTACGGCGGTGAATGGTCTCAAATCATTTAAATTTTGCCATATTGCGCGTGATTGTCAAGACATTTCTCTCGACGGTAAACAGGCTTCGGTGAATAATTCGGCGCGGCGCGCGGCCGACGGGCGCGTTCAGGCGAGCTCGACGCAGCCCCAGGTGGCGAGTGTGTCGCGGAAGACCACCATGACTCCCCTCACTCCCCGGATGGAGCGGGCGAATTCGACGGCGGGGGCAAGGTCTTTTTTGGCGCGGACCCTGTTGCCGACGGCAGTGGCGCAGGCATCGGCGAGCAGGGCGTCGCGGGCGATGACGGTGACGCTGTCGGCGGTGCCGAAACTGAGGGAATGGCCGACCGTGCCAGAAGAGGTGCAGACCCCCAGCGGACCGGCGGCAGGATCGAAAGCAAGGGAAAGCCTGCGCGAGAAACGGGAACGTCCCGCGTAAAGGCCGACCTTCGTCCGGGTGGTCACCTTCAGGAAGATATCCCCGCCGTTCTCGATGATGACATCGCGGCACCCTTTGCGTATCAGGTCCTTCCCGAGGAACTGGGCGATAGCGCCCGCGACCGCGGCCATGGGCCCCACGCCGGCTTTGTGCGCCTGGACCGCCATCTCCCGGACTATCCGGGGGGCCCGCGCATCGACCGGGAGAGGCTTAAGGCTGGAAAGAAACCTCTTGTCCCCGTAATCGATATATTCTCCGATCTGGCTCCTGTACATCCGCACGCGTTCCCGGCAGAACGGTTCATCGACAGGGACATCGGTAAGGATGTGCAGGTCCGTCTCCATCTCGGCCAGCCGCGTCTCGCGCAGCCGGCGGGAAGAGACCCAGTCACGATAAAACCTCTTCTGGTATCGCGGGGATTTCATGCGCTGATTATAGCACAATCAGGGGAGGGAGAGAACGGAAGTGTCGGTCTCGATACCGCAGCGGGCCAGGTCACTGCGCAGCTGCTCGACGCCGGTGAACACATAGGCGCGCATGCCCATGGTCCGCGCCTTCTCGATCAGCTCGGGCCGGTCGTCGGTATAGAACACCTCGGCGGGCTTGGCGCCCAGCGCTTTGAGGGTCTTGATATAGATGCATGGGGCGGGCTTGACGCATCCCAGCTCACAGGAAGCGAAGACGTGCCGGAACGAGCCGAAGATGGGGAACTTCTCCTTTATATATTCGAGGTGGAGGATATTGATGTTGGAAAGCACGCACACGGTGTATTTCCCGGAGAGCTGGCGCGCGATCGCGGCGACCTGACGGTTGCAGTCCGTCTGGAAGAAGATCTCGTTCCAGATGGGGACGAACTGCTCATACTTCATCTTGAGGCGCAGCCGCGCCTTGATCTTTCCGTAGAACGCCTCGGGCTCGATGCGTCCCTCCTCGAACCACCTGGTGAGCTTTGAGTCGAAGAAGAGATCGTAGACCTCTTCCGGGGATTTATGGGTCAGGCCGCCGATGCGGGCAGCGGCGATGCGGTGGTCGAAATCGAGCAGCACCCTGCCGAGGTCGAAGATTATAGTGGTTACTTTCATAGTATCAAAAAAACACCGCGCAGGAGTTCGGCAAACCCATAGCTTGCTCACACCTGCGCGGTGTTTTTGCCATCAATTGTTCTTCCCTTTGGTCTTCTTGAACAGGTCGAGGAACCTGTCCTCGTACTCCTTATAGACGTTCCACTTGTCGAGCTCGGCCTTGAGCTCGTTCGCCTTGGAAAGGTCGGACTTGGCCTGGCCGAACAGCTTCTCTATCCGGTCCTTGACCGACACCGGCAGCTTGGTCAGCTGGCTGAGCGACTTCTTGATCTTCTCGATCTCCTCTTCCCCGATCGGCCCCGGCGACGGTCCCATCTTCAGATAATCGAGCAGGCCGTTGATCTGGGTCTCGATGGCCTGCGCCTGTTCGAGCAGTTCCGAAAAATCGACATGGAGGGTAAGGACGCGCGCCAGCGCCTCGAGGACGGCATAGGACGCTTTCGGGTTCTCGATCTGTATCGTGTAGAGCGGGATCTCACCCAGCAGGCAGAACCCTTCGAAACCCTCCTTGTTCGCTATGCCGAGGAAGAGACCGTTGAGGCCGCTGATCTGCCCGGAGCTGAGCAGCTGGAGGTCGAACTTCTTGAGCTGGTCGAGCAGGGGCTTGGAAGTCGCGGTGAACCACACCGAAGGCCGCTGCGAATGCTCCATCGGCTGGGGCATCGCCGCGAAGCTGATCACCTTCTTGACCTTGAAGAGCTTCGCCAGGGCCACGAGGCGTTCGCAATACTGTTCCGCCTTCGAGCCGTCGGGCTGCGCGTCGCTGAGGACGAACAGCAGGTCGCGCTTGGCGGCCTTGTCCTTCATGAAATACAGTTTCGTCGTGGGCAGGTCGGGTACGCTGAGGACACCGTCCTGGATGATGCTCTCCATGGGATAGAAGAAACCGTCGGAAGGTATCTCCCCGAGCTCCTCGACCGGGAGCTTTTCGAGCAGATACGAGACTGCGCGGTGGGCGACTTCCCCCATCCCGGGCCATGCGACGATAAGGTGGACGTTCTTGAGTTTCGGCCGTTTGTAAAGCTTGATGTCTTCCATCGGTACCCCTTTGTTCGAGAAAGCTAGAACGAGAAAGTCCTGAGGAACTCTTCTATGACGCCGGCTCCCCTGAACAGGTTGTCCGCCTTGACGTACTCGTCGTTGACGTGACAATTGCCTTCCGTGCCGAAGCCCGTGGCGATCGAGGGTATGCCTGCCTTCTGGAAAAACGATATCACCGTCGCCCCTTCCGACCCCTTCAGCATCGGCCGGATCCCGCGGCTGGTCATCGCCTTCTTCATCTGTGTGACGAGCCGGTGACCTTCACCGATCTCGTACGGCTGCTGGACGCCCAGCACCTCCACTTCGAACTTCCTGGCATGGCGCCGGGCCGCCGTTTTGAGCCCGCTTAACAGGGCGGCGGGACGCATTCCGGGAAGGAAACGCAGGTCCAGTTCCACTTCGCACCAGTCCGCGACCACGTTGATCTTGTCGCCGCCTTTGATCGTCCCCGCGTTGACGGTCGGCTCCCGCAGGTACGGGTTCTTCCTGTAGGCGGGACGGAATTTTTTCAGGTCGCAGAGGATAGCGGCCATCACGTCGATAGCGTTCTCGCCGTTCCAGGGATAGGCCCCGTGCGCGCGCTTGCCCTTCACCCGGAGCCTGACGTGCATCAGCCCCTTCTGCGCGACGATGATATGGAAATCCTCGACGTCCAGCACGACCGCCGCGTCCGGCTTGAGCGTGCCGTCCTTGAGCAGGGGCTCCAGCCCCAGCACGGACCCGCTTTCCTCGTCAGCGGTGGCCGCGAACAGGATATCGTAACGCAGCCTTACCCGTTCGTCGATAAGACTGTTCATCGCCTCAAGAGTGCAGGCAAGGTTCCCCTTGCAATCGGTCGTGCCGAGGCCGTACAGACGGCCTTTTTCCAGCACGGCGTTGAAAGGATCGCGTTTCCAGCCTTTACCTGCGGGGACGGTATCGAGATGGGGGGTGAGCAGAAGAGTGCCGGGCCCCCCTCCTGCCATCCGGCAGAGCACATTGGTCCGGTCCTTTGCGTACTCAACGGTCCTGGGCTCCAGGCCCATCTTCCGCAGATACGAGCACACAAAACGGGCTATGGCCGACTCGTTCCCCGGGGGATTCTGGGAATCGATCGCGATCAGGGTGCGTATCAGAGTTGACAAACGCTGGCTGTTGACCATAGATTAATCTATTATAGCCTACAGAGGCACACTGGCGCAACTCCAATTAGCGCCAGGTGTATCCCACAAGGGTACACCAACGCAATTCCTATTGCGCCAAAGGGGCCACACCCGCGCAATTCCAGTCAAGCGCGGAGTGTAAGCGTTGGGTGTAGCCTACAGAGGCAAGATGCTTAGAAGGTCTGGTTGATGGCCAGCCAGCAGCGGATATCCCTATCGGGGCCGTCGAGGGGCTTGGCGGCGTCGAACCTGAGCACGGTCTTCTCGAGGAAACCGATGGTGTCGAACACGAACCGCAGTCCCAGTCCTGTATCACGGGCATAATGGCGGGAGGAAAAATCGCCGTTCCACGCCTTCCCGGCGTCATAAAAAGCGACCAGCTGGACCGTATCGAGGTTCACGAAGTTCCCCGGCGTCTTAAGAGCGAGCGTGCGCGCCAGGGGGAACCGGTATTCGACGCTCCCGTACAGGATCCTGCTGCCCTGGATCGATTTGGAGGAATAGCCTCTCAGGTCGTCCTGGCCGCCCATCTGGAAGAGCTGCAGGTCGGCAGGTCCGCCTGTCCCCCCCTTTATACGCGTGGCGATCTTATGGTCGTGCTTCGGCCAGACCAGGAAGTAATTGTCCAGCTCCAGGCTCGACCGCCAGAAATCCTCGTCACCGCCGAGGAAACGGCCGCCGAATTCCTGCACGGGGACGATCCTCCATCCAAAAACGGGGTCCGGATACGGTCCCCTGCGCTGAAGGGAGCCGGCGAAACCGATGACGGTCTCGCGGCGGCGGGTATAGACCTGGTTCCTGATATCCTCGGTCCCCGACCACAGGTTGGTCGAAGACATGATCGTGTCATGCAGCAGGTACGCCGTTATGTGGTCGTTAATGTCCAGAAGACCGTAATTCGCCGGCCACAGTTCCTTGCGGTAATACAGCCTGCCGCCGCTGACCTCGAAGCCCGGCCTATGCGCGTCATGGTCAAAGAGCTCGAAACCCAGCGCCGACTGTTTCCCGAACGCCGGGTTTATTTCCGCCCCGACGCGGTTATCGAACGCCCTGTCGTTGAAATCATACTGGCTGCTGAACTTCCCGATCCAGGTGAACGGCTTCTGGACGGTCAGAGCCGCCCCGCTCTGGGTGCCGACAGTGGGACCGGCGACATAGTTGTATGCTCCGCGGTCCTGCAGCATCGGCAGGTTGTAGGCGAAATAGGAAAGCGGGACCAGCTTGAAGTCATGCCGGGCCGGCCAATTGTTGTTCACCCGGTCTATATCGAGGACGATGTCCTCCTGCGGGTCGACGGCCACTTCCCTGATCCGCTTGTCGACCGGGATCGTCCGTTCCCTGCCGGCGCCGTCCCAGGCGTCCTCCGTGGACGTGCCGTCGGTGAACGTGACCCTGGTCTTAACCGGCATCTCGATGGACGACCGGTTCTCGACCGTGACTTTCCCCGGCTCCACTTTCTTCACCGCGTAATCGCAGGTCTTCTTCGTACGCAGCCACTCGTCGAAGAACCAGCCCAGGTCCTTCCCCGTCTCCCTGTTGAAGACGGCGATCAGGTCGTCGAGGGAAGCGTTGCGGAACCGGTATTCTCCGGCATAGCGTTTCATCGCCGCGTCGAACTTCACGCGCCCCACCATCCGCTCGAGCATATCAAGGGTGGCCTGCCCCTTCCCGTAAGCGAGGGCGAATATAGATGAAGGCTCCTGGAAACTGGAGAGCTCGCCGATCACCGGCCGGTCGAGTCCGTTACGCGCCATATAGAGGTACCTGATGGCGGCGGAATCGCGGAAAGAGAAATTGGGGATGAACGGTTTCAGGAACCAGGGAAGCTCCATGACCTGGGCGTTATACCCGTACTTGTCCTCGAGATAGCGTATCGTCCAGTAGGAGTTGACCCCCTCGTCGAGGAACATCTCCCGGTACTCGTCCGAGCCGACGGCGTTATAGAACCACTGGTGTCCGGTCTCATGCGAGATCAGGAAATCGAAATACCTGTCGAGTATCCCGGGGAGACGGTAGACGCGGGTGTCGATGAATATCAGTGAGGAAGAGTTCTCGCCGCCGTAGCCGAGGTAGCAGGGGACGATGCTGAACTCCGGGTACGGGTACGGGAAGAAAAGAGCGGAGTGGTGGACGATAAGCTGTCCGGCGTCCCGCGCCGCCTGCTTCGCCCTCAGCTGGTCGCCTTCAAGATAGTATGAGTTGACCGTGAGGCCGCCGTGCTTGAGGGTCCACACCTTGAAACGCGCTGAGACCCCCAGCGAAAAGTCACGTTCAGGCGCCGCGGTCTCGAATCGCATGGTCTGGGTGCCGTCCGCGTTGTACTTCCTCTCTTTGAGCGCGCCGGTACAGGCCACGACCTGGTCCGCCGGCACGGTCAGCGCCAGCCTGTACTGCGCGGCGTCGCTGAAATACGGATGGTGGTACAGGTAGAACGGATAGGTGTGGCACCCCCTGTCGTCGGAGACGACCAGCATCGGGTACCATCGGTTGAGCGCGATGATGCCGTTGTGCCAGCCGAACCTGCCGTAGGAATGGGGGATATCTACCTCGAAGGCGATCCTCAGCGTCGCCTGTTCTCCGGGAGCCAGGTCCCTGTCCAGGCGTATCCCCACGCGCGCGCAGTCGCCCTTCGAATAGTCGAACTTCCGCTCCCTGCCGCCCTCGCTCACCGACACGATCCTGAGGTCGCCGCCCTGGAACCCCTCCGGATACGGGTTCACCTTGAAATAACCGCCGTACATGTACATGAACTTGATCTCGGAAGGGGAATATTTCCTGTGGGGATAGATATTGAAGAAGATCTCGTTCGCCGGACGGGGGGAAGTATTGGAGAAGGTGATGGTCTCGACCGCGGAAAGGGAATGTTTCGAGGTATCGAGCCTGGCCTCTATCTCGTATACGGGGACCTCCGCGCCTCCGGCTCGGGCGCCGGACGCGGAAAAGAAAAAGACGGCGCAGACGCCGCAGAGGACCGCGGTAAGACGCACCGTCATTTGAGTTCTTTGAGAGGACAGCTTTCGCATCGCGGTTCCCTCTTGAGACAGTATTCCTTGCCGAGCCTGACGATCAGCGCGTGGTATTCGTTGTAGAGGCGCGTGTCCTGCCTGAGCCCCGTTGTGAAGACGGCCCGCACCGCCTCGTAATCGGCGTCTTCCGCGATAATGCCGTGCCGGGAGAATATCCGCTTCGTGTAGGCGTCGACGACAAAGACGGGCTTTTCGAGCGCGTAAAGCAGGATCGAGTCCGCGGTCTCACGCCCGACCCCGTTCACCGCCAGGAGACGTTCGCGCAGCGATGCCTTCTCTTCCCGCGCCATCCTGCGCACGCTGCCGTTGAACTCGCGGCAGAAGAAACCGACGTAGTTCTTGAGCCTGGCGGCCTTGATGTTGTAGTAGCCGGCGGGCCTGATCAGGGAGGCGAGCTTCTTCCGGTCCATGCCGGCGATCGCCTTGCAGGTGAGCGCTTTTTCTTTCCTGAGCGCCGCGATCGCTTTCTCCACGTTCCCCCAGTTGGTGTTCTGGGTCAGGATGGCTCCAACCGCCACTTCGAAGGGC
The DNA here is from genome assembly GCA_050258655.1 of Deltaproteobacteria bacterium. Taxonomy (GTDB): domain Bacteria; phylum Omnitrophota; class Gorgyraeia; order Gygaellales; family Profunditerraquicolaceae; genus JBLMZF01. Next base: position 13,762 of record JBLMZF010000149.1, read on the forward strand.
GTCTCCCCGGGCCACCAGCCCTGAGGGCCGAAAGCCTCCCTTAATCGGTTGTATAACTCCTTGAGCATCTTTCCCGCTTTGGCTGGGGTCATCAGATTCCTCGAAAATTATTGCCGGCCCGCTTGGCGAAGCCGGTAAACTAAGGTCGCCATGCTATTTTAGCATTTTTCTTTGGTGGGGGCCTGTGATAGAATGCGCAAACTAGGTGTTCTCTAATGGGAAATTTCCCGGCGAACGCTGGTGCGCCTGCTATCAAGATCAAGAAGAAATTGTCATGTGGGGACAAACCTTGGGTTCGGCCTCCATATATCTCGTTGACCAGTGCAGCTTTCGATTATCTACTATATTTGACAGGACCGAATCTTGACTAAGCGCGTCACTTTCATGCCATATGATCTGATCGTTGAGGTGCCGGAAGGTGAAAATCTGCTGCGGGTCGCCCTGCAGGCCGGGGTGCATATCAATGCCTCCTGCGGCGGCGAAGGCGTCTGCGGCAAGTGCCGCATCCTCCTGGAAGAGGGGGAAATGGACAGTCTCCGCTCCGGTCTGATCAGCGACGACGATTGGCAGTTGGGCTACCGCCAGGCCTGCCAATCCCGGGTGCTCTCCGATGTGGTAATCCGCATCCCCCCGGAATCCCTCCTGGACCGCCGCACCCTGACCCGGCGCCGGGGCGGCGTCGGGCTCCGACCCAGTCCCATTGACTTGGCGGCTCTCAAGACCGAAGGCCTCTACAACCCGGCC
>JBLMZF010000150.1:0-6587 GCA_050258655.1 Deltaproteobacteria bacterium
AGGGGCCCGCGGGAGGGCCGGGCATGCGCGAGACTCTCGCGCCTACCTCGGCTATCGTGGGCATGGGATTGTCGGATGACGTGGCGCTCATCACCGACGGACGTTTCTCGGGCGGGACGAAAGGGCCCTGCATCGGCCATGTCTCTCCTGAAGCGGCGGCCGGCGGCCCGATCGCCATTGTAAGGAACGGCGACGTGATCGCCATCGACATCCCGGGCAGGAAGCTTGAGGTCGCGCTCTCCAAGAAAGAGATCGCCAAACGCCTCAAGACGTGGAAGCCCGTTGCGCCGAAGATCAAGACCGGCTACCTTGCGCGTTATTCGCGCATGGTCAGCTCGGCTGATAAAGGCGCTGTTGTTGGTTGAGGTGCTGATATGACAGGCGCAGAAATATTAATAGAATCGCTGAAACGTGAAGGGGTGGAGGTCATTTTCGGATATCCGGGTGGCCAGGTCCTGCCTCTTTTCGACAAGCTTTACAACGCCCCGTTCCAGTTCATCCTTCCCAGGCATGAGCAGGCGGCGGCGCACGCGGCTGACGGTTACGCCCGCGCGACGGGCAAGCCCGGCATCTGTATCGCCACGTCGGGCCCGGGGGCGACGAATCTGGTCACGGGGATAGCGACCGCCTACATGGACTCGATCCCGATGATCGCCATAACCGGACAGGTGAAGAGCTTCCTGATCGGCAACGACGCGTTCCAGGAAGCCGACATCACCGGTATCACCCGGCCGATCACCAAGCACAATTACCTGATCAAGGACGTCAACGACATCGCCCGTATCGTGCGCGAGGCGTTCTATATCGCCACGACCGGCAGGCAGGGGCCCGTGCTCATAGACCTGCCCGCCGACGTACAGACACAGGAGGCCCAGTTCGTCTGGCCGGAGACTATCGAGATGCGCAGCTATAAGCCCACGTATGTGGGGCATCCGGGCCAGATAAAGAGAGCGGCGAAGATGATCTCGGAGTCCTGCCGCCCGATCATCTACGCGGGCGGCGGCGTGATCAGTTCGGGAGCGTGCGGACAGCTCAAGGAACTTGCCGAGAAGCTCCAGGTGCCGGTGACCATGACACTGATGGGGCTCGGGGGGTTCCCTTCGAGCCACCCGCTTTCACTGGGGATGCTCGGGATGCACGGGACCGCCTATGCCAACCACGCGATCATGGAATCCGACCTGATCCTGGCGTTGGGCGCCCGGTTCGACGACCGCGTGACAGGCAAGATAGACGCTTTCGCCCCCAAGGCGAAGATCATCCATATCGATATCGACCCGTCCTCTATCAGCAAGAACGTCCGCGTGCACGTCCCCATCGTGGGCGACTGCCGCTCCGTGCTCGAGGAGCTGGGACACGACATCAAGAAGATGCCGCAGACCGCGGAGTGGCTGGCGAAGATCGGGGAGTGGAAGAAGAAGTTCCCGCTCAGGTACGACGAGAAGGGCGAGGGGCTCAAGCCGCAGTATGTGATCGAGGAGATCTGCAGGGTGACCAGGAACGAGGGTATCATCGTCACCGAAGTGGGCCAGCACCAGATGTGGGCCGCGCAGTGGGGGCGATACGAGACCTCGCGCTCGTTCCTTTCATCGGGCGGTCTGGGGACGATGGGTTTCGGATTCCCCGCGGCGATGGGCGCCAAGATGGGGAGGCCGGAGAAGACGGTCTTCGATATCGCCGGCGACGGCTCGATACAGATGAACATCCAGGAACTGGCTACCTGCGTCTGCAACAAGATCAACGTCAAGGTGGCCATCCTCAATAACGGATATCTGGGCATGGTCAGGCAGTGGCAGGAGCTTTTCTACGGCCGCCGGTATTCCCATACCTGCATGCACAATCCGGATTTCGTCAAGCTCGCCGAGAGCTACGGCGCCTGCGGTATCCGGGTAACCAGGAAGGAAGAGGTCGTGCCGGCCATCGAAAAGGCGATAGCGACGGACAACGTCGTTTTCATCGATTTCCGGGTCGAGCCGGAAGAGAATGTGTTCCCGATGGTGCCGGCTGGCGAGGCCCTGAACCAGATGAGAGGATTAGCATAGGAGACGAGCTTGTGCCCGGCGCCTTATCGGATTTGCGCCGGCACGACACTCGTGTGTCGGCATGAGACATACTATTTCAGTCACGGTGGAGAATAAGTTCGGTGTCCTGGCGCGCGTCGCCGGCCTTTTCAGCGCCCGCGGATACAACATCTCGTCCCTGGCGGTCAGCGAGACGCTTGACCCGTCGGTATCGTCGATGACCATCGTGGTCGACGCGAAGGACGAGGCGGTGCTGGAGCAGATCAAGAAACAGCTCAACAAGCTGATCGATGTGATCACGGTGACCGATTTCACTAAGAGGGAGCACCTGGACCGGGAGTTGGTGCTGGTCAAGGTCCGGTGCACGGCGAAGGATAAGGCGCGCCTTGAAGCGGCGCTGAAGAAGCATCCCGCTTCTCTCGTAAGCTGCAAGGACGATAAAGGGATAATCGAAGCGGTCGGGGACCAGGAGCAGATAAAAGAGCTGCTCTCGGCGCTCCAGGGCTTCGGGGTAACGGAGTTGATAAGGACAGGCCGGATAGCTCTGGCTTAATAAAGAGGAGGAATACATGGCGAAAGTCTATTACGACAGCGACGCGGACCTTGAACTTCTCAAGGATAAGGCGGTAGCGATCATCGGTTACGGGATCCAGGGCCGGGGACAGTCCCTGTGCCTGCGTGATTCGGGCGTGCGCGTGATCGTCTCTGAGATGGAAGGCACACTGAATTACGAGCTGGCCAAGAAGGACGGGTTCACCCCCGTGACCGCGGCTGAAGCGGCCAAGGCGGCGGACATAATCCAGATCCTGACCCAGGACCACGTCCAGGCGAAGGTCTACCAGGAGGCGATCAAGCCCAACCTGAAGAAGGGCAAGGCACTGTGCTTCTCTCACGGCTTCAACATCCGTTTCAAGCAGATCAAGCCCCCGAAGAACGTCGACGTGTTCATGGTCGCCCCCAAGGGGCCCGGCGCGCTCGTGCGCAAGATGTACGAGGAAGGCAAGGGCGTCCCGTCGCTGGTCGCGGTCTACCAGGACGCTACCGGCAACGCGCTCAAGCTCGCCCTGGCTTATGCCAAGGCGATCAAGGCGACGACCGCCGGCGTCATCGAGACCACGTTCCAGGAAGAGACCGAGACCGACCTGTTCGGCGAGCAGGCCGTGCTCTGCGGCGGCGTCTCCGAGCTGATCAAGGCCGGGTTCGACACGCTTATCGAGGCCGGGTACCAGCCCGAGATCGCTTACTTCGAGGTGCTCCATGAGCTCAAGCTGATCACCGACCTGATCCAGGAAAAAGGTATCAGCGGCATGCGCAGGGGCGTCTCCAATACCGCATGCTACGGCGACGTCTCCCGCGGACCGCGCATCATCAACGAGAGGACCCGCAAAGAGATGAAGAAGATCCTCAAAGAGATCCAGACCGGGAAATTCGCCAAGGAATGGATCAAGGAGAACGAAGAAGGCAGGCCGAACTTCAACAAGCTGCTCGCAGCGGGAGATACGCACAAGATAGAGGAAGTCGGCAAGAAGCTCAGGGAAATGATGCCCTGGATGAAAAAAGCGTAATCTGAGGGTATGAAAAAGATACTCTGGTTACCGTTCGTCATGGTGTTCGTCACGACGGCCGCTCGGGCCGGGGAGCCGCAGGCTCCGGCAGCGGCGCAGACCGTTGCACAAGAGGCGGAAGCAATTGTCCCCGCGCCTGAGACCCAGATAGTCGAAACTGTCCCACCCCCTGTTCCCGCGGTCAGGTCGCAGGTGCGCGAGAGCGATCAGCCTGTGGTCTTCAGTGATGCGCGTTCCGGGATGAGCGTCACCGGTCCAGACGGGTGGCTGATGTACCAGGGGATGCGCAAGCATCCCGAGATACTCGCCGTTTTCAGCCGCCTGCCTTACGGGGCGGGGGACGCGGACAATCCGAAGATCATCGTGATCAAGGAAAAGCGGGGCAGGAAAGGGCCCGATTCCGCGGTCGCGAAGGCATACCGCGACGCCGAAGTGCTCGGCCTGATGAAGAACCTCAAGGATATCGCCGGCACGAGGCTGATCGACGGCCCCTCGCAGGACGGGCAGCACCCGTATTCCCGCCTGCTCTACGAGATCTCGGAAAGGAAGAAGGATAAGACGGTCGACAGCGCCCGCACCTGCGAATACGTCTTCAGCAGGGAAGGCTACTTTTACGTTCTGCTCTGCGGGGCGCGGACCGACATGTTCGATAAATACGCGGCCGAGTTCGACAGGACGGCCGACAGCGTCACTTTCAGATAAACACAACCACATATTGCCATGGATAAACTGACGATCTTCGATACCACGCTCAGGGACGGTGAACAGGCTCCGGGCGCTTCCCTCAATTCGAAAGAGAAGATGGAAGTCGCCGAGATGCTGGCGGCCATGGGCGTCGACATCATCGAGGCCGGTTTCCCCATCTCTTCGCCCGGGGACTTCGAGTCCGTCAGGGACATCGCCCGTTCGGTCAAGGGGCCGGTCATCTGCGGCCTTGCCCGCTGCATGCAGAAGGACATCGACGCGGCGGCGAAGGCGGTCAAACCGGCCGGACGCTCGCGGGTCCACGTTTTCCTTGCGACGTCGAAGGTCCACATGCAGTTCAAGCTCAAGAAGGCGGAGGACGAGATCCTGCGCCTGGCGGTCTGGGCTGTCAAATACGCGCGCAAGTACAACGACAACGTCGAATTCTCGCCCGAGGACGCCTCGCGCACCGAGAAGGATTTCCTTTATAAGGTCGTCGAGGCGGTGATCAAGGCGGGGGCTGGGACCGTCAACATACCGGATACGGTCGGGTACGCGCAGCCCATCGAGTTCGGCAAGCTGATCAAAGGCATCAGGGACAACGTGCCCAACATCAACAAGGCGGTGATCTCCGTCCATTGCCACGATGACCTCGGGCTTGCCGTCGCGAACTCCCTTGAGGCGGTGCGCAACGGCGCGCGCCAGATCGAATGCACGGTCAACGGCCTCGGCGAGCGCGCGGGCAACGCGTCCATGGAGGAGATCGTCATGGCTGTCGCCACACGTCCCGATATCTACGGCGGCGTATCCACCGATATCCGCAAGGACAAGATCTATCCGGTTTCGCGCCTGGTCAGCTTGCTGACCGGTTTCGTCATCGCCCCGAACAAGGCGGTCGTCGGCGGGAACGCGTTCCGCCATGAGTCCGGCATCCACCAGGACGGAGTGCTCAAGGAGCGTAGCACCTACGAGATCATCGATCCCGCGGTCATCGGGTTCAAGGTCGAGGGGATCGTGCTCGGCAAACACTCCGGCAGGCACGCCTTCAACGAGAGGCTCAAAACGCTGGGCTATTCGCTGACCGAGGACGAGCTCAACAAGGCTTTCGAGAGGTTCAAGGAGCTGGCCGACAAGAAGAAGGATATCTTCGACGAGGACCTGCGCGCCATCGTAGACGAGGAGATAAAGGGAGCCGAGCCGGTCTGGAAGCTGGCCGGTTTCGAGGTGTATTCCGGATCGGGGCTCAAGCCCGGCGCCGTGGTCACGCTCAAGAAGAGGAACAAGGCGATCAAAGGCAATTCAGAAGGCGACGGCCCCGTTGACGCCTGTTTCAAGGCCATAGACAAGCTTACCGGAAAAAAGGTGAAGCTCGAGGATTTCAGGCTCGAGGCGGTGACGGCCGGCAAGGACGCGATGGGACATGCCAGCCTCAAACTGACCCGCGACGGCAATACGCGGGCGGGCGCCGGTTCGAGCACCGATATCATCGAGGCGGCCATCAAGGCCTACCTCGACGCCCTGAACAAACTGGAAGCGGCAACCCCGAAAAAGGAACTGGCTGACCTCTAGTCGCCTATGGAGAACGAGACTCCTGTCTACGGGATAGTAGGTTATCCCGCGGCCCACAGTCTGTCCCCTTTCATGCACCGGGCGGCCTTCAGCCGCCTGGGCATCCGCGCCGAATACCGGATCTTCGAGCTCCGGCCCGAACAATTGGCGGTCTTCCTCAAGGATGACGCCCATTCCCTCCGCGGTTTCAACGTGACGATCCCCTTCAAGGAGCATGTCCTGCCGCTGCTCGATTATGTCACTCCCGACGCGCGGCATATCGGCGCGGTCAATACCGTCAAGGTCAAATCGGGCAGGCTCGAGGGTTTCAATACCGACGGCCAGGGTTTCCTGGATGACCTCGGCGAAAATTCGTTCGTGACGGCCGGGAAACGGACAGCGGTCATCGGCGCCGGCGGGGCGAGCAGGGCGGTCTGCTATTCCCTGGCTCAGGCAGGCGCCGCCGAACTGGCCGTTTTCAACCGCGACTCCCGCAAAGCGTCTTCACTGATATCCTGCCTTTCGGAACAGTTCCCGAAGACCTCCTTTAGACAGGCCGAGTCGATAGAAAAACTGGATATTCCCGAAGCGGACCTGCTGGTCAATGCCACGTCCGTGGGGATGAAAGCGGATGACCCGGCGCTGGTGGAACCGCGCCTTCTGAGGAAGGAGCTTTTCGTCTATGATCTGGTCTACGCTCCTCCTGAGACAAAACTACTGCGCATGGCGAAAGAGAAGGGATGCCGTTATGCAAACGGGCTGGGCATGCTGC
>JBLMZF010000151.1:0-23467 GCA_050258655.1 Deltaproteobacteria bacterium
GGGGACGTTCCCCTTTGGGACACCTCTAAAGAGATGTCCCGCGGGGAACGTCCCCTTTTTAAACTTGCGTTTTTGCCGGCCGCTTGTTATACTATTTAAGATTCCGGAGCTTATCTTGCGAGGATGGCGGAATTGGCAGACGCGACAGTTTGAGGGGCTGTTGGCTGTATAAGCTGTGAGGGTTCAACTCCCTCTCCTCGCACCATATAAATAAGAAAGCGGACCGTAACTGGTCCGCTTTTTTTTGGCCTGCTACACCCTGCGCTTAATAGGAGTTGCGCAGGTGTGCGCCTCTGCGCTATTTGCGCTGGTCGAGGACGTAGTTGCTCTTTTCCTGGCTCTTGGCGAACTTCTTGAGCTCGGCGCCGATCTCGCCGATCTGCGCTACGTGGTCGATCTTGCGGAACTGGTTGGTGACGATGCCGATCGATATCGACAGGAGCGGGATCTTCCGCTCGACACCCTGCCTGTCCTTCGCTACGATGTACCCGTTAGCGCGGTCGGTCTCGTTGTAGAACATCGGCACCGCGAAGTCGAAGAGATCGATGATCTTCTGCGAGATCTTTTCCGACTCGGGAAGCGAGCAGACGATGACGTAATCGTCCCCGCCGATGTGGCCGATGAAATCGTCGGCCGCTCCCGCCTCCTGCACCGCTTTGATCAGGATGCGCGCCGTTTCCTTGATCACCTCGTCGCCGTGCTCGAAGCCGTAGGTGTCGTTGTAGGCCTTGAACTTGTCCAGGTCGATGTAGCAGACCGCGAACAGTTCCTTGCCGGCCAGCCTCTGAGAAAGCTCGTTGAGGATGGAGACGTTGCCGGGAAGGCGGGTGAGGGGGTTGGCCTCGAGGTCCCGCACCGTGCGGCGGATGACCATCCTGATCCTCGCTAAAAGCTCCTTGGGCTCGAACGGCTTGACGATGTAATCGTCGGCGCCGGAGTCGATGCCGTCGATCTTGTCGTGCACCTCGCCTTTTCCCGTGACCATGATCACCGGGAGGTGGCGCAGGAGAAGGTCCTTCTTGATCTTCTGGCAGACCTCAAGGCCCGTCATGCGCGGCATCTTGTAATCGAGCAGGACAAGGTCGGGCGCCTGCTTGTTGATGGCGGTAAGGCCTTCCTCGCCGTTGGTCGCCTCGATCACCTCGTAGCCTTCGCCTTCGAGAGTGATCCTGAGGACGTCGCGGATGTCATCTTCGTCGTCGACCACCAGAATTCTTATTGCCACGATAGGTGCCTTTCCTTATATATTCCTAAACTGCCGGCTGGGCCAGGGGGAGAGAGAAGCTGAAGGTCGAGCCTTCGCCGACCTTGCTCCTGACCCATATCCTCCCGCGATGGGCTTCGACGATGTTCCTGACCAGCGAAAGCCCCAGGCCGGTGCCTTTGATCTCCTGGTTCATCGCGCTGTCGACACGGTAGAATTCCTCGAAGATGTGCCCCGCCGCGTTCTCGGGGATGCCGCAGCCGGTGTCGGCAACGTCTATCTGCACTTCGTTGCCGAGGGGGATCACCTTCACCGTGATCTTTCCTTTAGGCGAATACTTGATGGCGTTGTTTATCAGGTTGATGAAGACCCTTTTTATCTGTTCCTTGTCGCCGAGCACGTCGGGGACGTTCTCCGGCACGAGGCAGCCGAACTCGATGCCTTTTTCCTTCATCAGCACGGTCAATACGTCCGAGACCTCGTCGACCAGCGTCTTGAGGTCGAGCGCCTGAAGTTTCATCGTCGTCTTGCCTGATTCGAGGCGCGAGATATCGAGCAGGTCGTTGACGAACTGGACCAGCTCGTCGCTGTGCTTGTTGATCTTCTCGAGCCGTTTCTGGACTTCCTCGGGTACCGCGCCCAGTTTGCCAGCCAGGAGGATCGAGGCGTAGCCTTTGATGGAGGTCAGCGGGGTCCTCAGCTCGTGGGAGACGCTGGAGACGAAATCGGTCTTGCGCTTGCTGATGTTCTTGACTTCCTGCAGGGCCTGGCTGAGTTCCCGGGTGCGTTCCTCGACGCGTTTTTCGAGTTCCTGGTGCGCGGACCACGTCTTCTCGAACAGGCGCGCGTTCTCCAGACCCTGGCCCAGCTGGTTGGCGAGGATGATGATCAGCTCCTCATCGCCCTCGGTGATGATCGCGTCCTTCTTGTCGGTCCCGACGAGCAGCATGCCGCGCAGACCTTCCTTTGGCAGGATCGGGCAGAGGACGAACGAGGTCACCTTGAACTGCTGGCGCAGCCTCTCCTTTATCTGAGGGTTCTGTTCGCTGAGCGATGAGAAGGTCTTGTCGGTCTCCATCAGGCTGCGGAGGAATTCCTTTTCCGAGTCGACGAAGGCCATCGCCGCCTCGATCTCGTCGGGAGAATACCCGGTGTCCAGCCGCATCACGAACCTGCGGTCCTGCTCGTTCCACAGGAACCCCGCGGCGCGGTCGAAGCCGAGCGACGCAAGGTGCGCCGTATCGATCTTCTTGAATATCTGGCTCTCTTCGAGAGTGGAACTGATGTCGCGGGAGAGGCGCTGCAGCGTGTAGAGGCCGGTCAGCTTTTTGTCGAGCTCTTCCTGCGCCTTGTTAAGCTCGATGTCGGTCCTGACGACGAGCTTGGCCTGTTCGTCCATCTCGTCGAGGGCCTTGCGCAGGTTGTTGACCGAGACCTGCAGTTCGGAGATCCGGCCTATCTCCATCATCAGATAAAAGGCCAGGCCGACCGCCACCAGCAGGCTCACTCCGCCGATTATCGTCGCCAGGTTGAGGTTCGGGATAGGGAACATATCAGCCTTCCACCATCATCAGCGAGAACGACTGGTTATGGAAATACATCTGGCCGTGGAACGTGGCCGCGCTCATCGGGGCGAGCTCGCTGGCGGTGTAGATGCCGATGAAGGGGGTCTCGCCCAGCCCCCGCTTGACCATCTCAAGCTCCTGGGGGGCGTCGCGCCTGAGTAAAGTGTATCTGGAAAAGGAGCTGAAAGCAATAGCAAACTTGGAAGCGCGTTCCTTGTAGAACTTCATGACCGGCGAGGCGAGCTGGCGCTGCGCAGCGTCGACGGCCGCGCTGGTCGCGTTGAGGCAGGTCTCCTTGGTGCTGATCATCAGGCGGATCGACGCGCCTTCCGGTATGTTGCCCTGGCAGTGCAGGGAGCCGTCGTCGTCGATGAAGACGACGTTGCGGATCAGGTACTCATCCTCGCCCTCTATCTTTATGCCGATGGGGTAGAAGACCGAGAGCTTGGTGATCTCCTTCTTGAGCTCGGACAGGGTCGACGCAAGGTATTCCTCGTAAAGCTTGACCGCGGGCTGGTTCTCGATCGTGTGGATGGAGCTGCCGATCGCGCCGGTGATCGTGCGCGGCTTGCCCAGGGGCTTCCATCCGTGCTGGATACCGAAGCCGAAGCTCATCTTGCCGCCGAGCAGAAGGCCGCAGCAGGCGTCGGCGTAGGCGCTGCCGTTGTAGAAGAGCCTGGCCCTGGTGGGGTTGATCGGATCGGCAGCGCAGGCGCCGAGGCAGGGGAAGCTCCGGCCCAGGTGCTGCTGCATGCCCCCGATGAAATTGAGGCCCTGGTCGACCACGCGGTCGAACAGCGTAAGGCCCAGGTGGCGGGGGATGTTTTTGAACGATTGCAGCAGGTCTTCACCGAATTCTTCCCCGGCCTGTTGCACGGGTTTGGTCTTGAGGTCTTTTACGCAGGCCGTGGAAAAATGGACGTCGGCAGGGAAGGTGAAGAGCATCAGCGCCAGCCCGTGGGTGAAGACGCCTTCGCGCGCGAATACCGCTGAGCCGCTCATCCCGATAATGGGAATATTTTCAAGCTGGGAAGTAAGTGCCTTAAGGACAGGGGGATACGGAATATCGGAGGTGCAGAAGAGGATGGCAAGATTCGGCCTGTTTAACCCCACCTTATTCCTGAGGGCGCGACGGACGGCTTCTTCCGCGGCAAGGACGGCATTTTTCTCAATGCTTATTCCTACGCCAATCTCTATCATAACCTTCCTTTTTCTGGAAGAAGTATATACTAACCGGGGAGGCAGGTCAATAGTTATAATTTCGAGTTGATTTTTTCAGCGAAATCTGATATATTTAATAAGTTGTCCCGCTGCGGGGCACGCGGCCCCATCGTCTAGCCTGGTCTAGGACGGATGGTTCTCAGCCATTAAACACCGGTTCAAATCCGGTTGGGGCTACCAAATTGAAAAGGCGCGGTATTGAAACCGCGCCTTTTTTATTTTTCCACTGTGAAAACGCTTTCAGGGTTTTGTCATTTTCGCCTTGAAATTACCTCAACGTCAGTGCATACTCTGTTTATTAGAGAAAGTAACATTACCTCTTTCTTGCGCTTGACTTTCGCATCCCGCAACGTATAATTAAGCCAAAAGGGGAAAGCCACGGTGTTACAATTCTTCCATAAAATCCTTTTTGCCTGTTCACGCCCTTCGCGCCCGTCTTCCCGCCGCGCCCAGATCGCGGTCATCATCACCGTTATTGTCGCAGTCATCACCCTCTTCTCCATCGTATTCATCAATATCGCCAAATTAGGCCAACTCAAGACCCAGACCTCGCAGGCAGCCGATAAAGGCGCCCTCTATCTCGCTTCCAGCACCGGCAGCTACAGCAAAACACTGCAGGACAATATCAACTTTCAGATAAACCAGAAATTCACCGATCTGTGGTCGCTGTTCCTGATCGGGCTCGGGGCGCTGATAGGGACCGTGGCTTTTCACGGCGCCGTCGGCACGGCCTTCGGCATGTGGGCCGGGCTTTCCTTTGCCGGTGGATGGCAGGCGAGCACCGATAGTATGGATGTGTACACGATGACCAGGGAACGCGCATTGAGCACTATCATGTCCGGGATAGTCTCCGACGAACAAAAGGTTTACCGTATCGGCGGAGACGGGACTCTGGTATACCAGGCGAAGGACAGGAAAGGCAACTTCTACGGGACGACATACGACCTGACGGATACCTCTCTGGAAAGACAGTTGAAGAGGGAGAACAGGAAGAGCATGAGGCGTTTCGACGCCTGGTACTGGAGCAAGAGATATAAGCTGGTGGATGAAGGGAAGCTCAGCAAGGCGCTCGACGATTTCGTGGGACTTCTGGGCGACGAGATCATCAACCAGGGCGGGGCGGTCAAGTGGAACAAGCATTTCGACAACAGCGGCGGTATCTGTTATCAGTACGACGCCATCTCCCTGCCGGTAGAACTGGGCCCCGGACAGATCACCGTCGACAGCAGGATCAATACGTTATCGATGTACGGCGCCCCGAGCAACGAATTCTGGAAAAGCTCTACGTTCAATAAAAATCTCGATCCTCTTCCTGCCTATAATTGGGTCCCCGATTCTGCCGGGTTCCTTCCCGATCCGGCCTACTTGGGCAGCACGTTCGTGATCGACCAGAACCATGTCAGGATAATCACCGATGCCCGGGACAGGGAATTCATCGTGAAATGGGATTCGGAGCTTAACGAAGGCTTCAACAGCCTTGACGAACTGCAGGTGAAGAACAATGACGGGACCATCCGGGTAAGGACGATCGCCGACGGTTTCCTCAATCAAAGAGGTCCTTTTTATGCCGTAGCAAAACATTTCGGTGCATGGTACGGTTCTGTATCCCCGGGAAACAGCGTCGAGCAGATGGATGCAAATGTCCTCTCTTCCTATGGCCTTGACCTGAAAACGGCTGGCTGGCAGCAACTGGAAGACGAGCTAAAGACTTTCATATGGAAAGACCTCATGACATTCCTGGACAGCTCACGGGAGCTGTTGAATATGACGGTTAATTCCAGGATGCCGGCCTGCGATATCTGGATACAGGGGTGGTATGACCGTGGGTATGCGGCCAGGGAGGCTGCCGGCGGCGATCATGATATCTACGACCGGTTGACCAGGGCCATCAGCCTGCTTGACAATGGCGCAAAGAACAGCCAGTATTGGAATCAACTGCAGCCAAACCTGTTCGGTCCAACCCCGCCCGGCACCGACTATCTTAATCATGGATGGCTTCCCTTCCTCATAGACAGGGACGTGTTATGCAGGCAGCAGATCCAGGCGCCTCACGGCCGCTGCCGCTGGGGAAAGGGTGATGTCGTCGCTTCAGCGACATGCAGAAAGGGAGCGGCGTCAGCCAATTGCGACGTTTGCGGCCAGGAATCCTATAAAGTATACAACAGCACTACCGGCTATTTCGACACGGCATACAGATGTTCGACCTGCTGCAACGGTCAGCAGATACCCTGCCTCTGGCAGGGAGCTTACCTCACCTGTTGCACGGGAGGTAACGATTTTACATCGGGAGGCCAGAAGGCATGTATCCAGGGGACCGATCTTTACGGCAAGAAACTCGACTGGTGCAAGCAGTATGCCGCGACACAGCCTGAGTGCGGCGGCGGCTGGCCGAGATATCCGGGAGGCGAGAAACCGAATTGCTTGTGCAGCCAGTCGGAAAGCTATGTTCCGGAGACAACGAGGAAGAACGGTAATACAATTGTTTCAGGTTTTGATTATTGCGGTTATTTCAGCCCGGTCCAGGGACAAATGTCTTATCTTAACCCGGACGCGCCGACGATCCTGGGTCAGAGCATACCTGTGCTGCAAAAGCTTGTGGCTAAATTGAAAAGGATACGCGACGCTATCCATAACGGCAGCAATACCGGATTCGCCGACGTGGCCTACGAGCAGCTCGACAAGAGGAACAATCCCGCACTCAACAATATTTCCTATGTCTGGTGCGATATCCCCGTCGATGCCTCGAAAAGCGGTCCCGATGACCTTATCTATCACTATGCGGCGGCGTCGGTCAGTTATCTGAACACCAACACTTTCCCCTCGATAGTCATCGACCCGGTGAACTGGATCATCGTCACCGGCAGTATGCCCGTGGTCAAAAATGCGACCGGTACCTACGTGGTGCGCGCTTCCCGGTATGACAGCGATACCAAGACCAGCTGGTGGACCATGCGGCTGAGGAAGAACGTTTCGGGGAATGAGTTCCCGAAAGGACAGATGTACAGCCTGATGCAGGAGATACTGGAGACCGGGAAGCATACGCTTACCGGTGCGGGCGATACCAGTGAGGCGTTGAGCAAGGATTACGTGATCTCAACCACGACGACCTGCCATTACGGCCCGAAGAAGTCGGATATATATATATCGCGTTAAAATGGCTTTACTTTTCCATCACTTATGTTATAGTTTAGGAAAACTGGAGGAATGCATGACTAAAAGGGGTCTTTTTTGGTCTGTTTTGATGCTTCTTTCCGCAGGTCTTCTTATTTCAGGTTGCGATAACATAGTTTCCACGCTCTCTCCCGCTCCGAAACCCACCGGTACCATAGTCGCCAAGGTAGATAACAATTACTATATAACAAGCGATCAGCTTGACCAGGAGATCGAGAATCTTAACGCCATTGCCCAGATATATGGCGGTACCCCCAAAGTATTCACCAAGGAAGAGAAGGCCGCTTTCCTCAAGGACGAACTCGTTCCCCGCTATCTGATCTACAAGGAAGCCAAGGCAAAGGGCCTGGATAAGTTGCCGAAAGTCCAGGAAGCCCTCCTGAATGCTGCGATCAAAGTCGTTGATGAGCAATATCTTAAGAAACAGGCGGATGCGGTTCAGCCGACGAATCAGGAGATAGAGGCTTTCTATAACACCTACAAGGAACAGTTCCGCCAGGCCGAAGAGCGCCGGATACGCGAGATTATGGTCAATACCGAGGATGAGGCAAAGGAGATCATGATCGACCTGCTCAAAGGCAGTGATTTCGCCGCGATAGCTTCACAGAAATCCCAGGCCAAGAGCGCTTCCAAGGGCGGCGATCTCGGGTATATCGGCCGGGGCACAAAAGGTGACGATAAGAAATTCGATGATGTGGTTTTTTCCTCCACTCTTGAAGTCAACCAGGTCAGTCCTGTTTTCAAGGGTAATGACGGGTATTACATCGTGCGCCTTGAAGGTGTCCGCGGCGGACAGGTCACTCCGCTCAACGAGGTATGGGAACAGGTGAAGAACGCGATGGTCTATTACAAACAGCAGCAGAAGATGCAGGAGCTCAAGGATAACCTCTCGAAGAAGGCGAAGATCGAGGTCTATCAGGAGAAGATAAAATAATGATGATGAACAATCCCGACATGAAGAACAAGTTGCTTCTGCTCATCGCCCTGGCATGCGGCCTTCTGGCGGCGCTCGTCGGTTACTCGTTCCTCAAGGGTGAACAGCAGAAATACAACGCGCAGATCGAGGAAGTGAAGGAGGCGGCTAAAAAGAATGCCGCTCCTCCGATCAAGACTTACGGTATCATCATGGCCAGCAAGGACATATCGGCAGGGACGACGATCACTTCAGAACTTGTCGGGGTCAAAGAGCTGCCTGAGCAGTATATCCAGCAGGGGGCGATCCCGGCTTCGCAGAACGTCCTGGGGATGACCGCTTCGGTCGACATCTTTGCCGGAGAGCAGATCGTAAAGCAGAAGCTCGGGGAAGTCGCCAAGCCGAAATTGATTTCCGACATCACCCCTCCCGGCAAACGCGCCGTTCCCCTTATCGTCGATAACATCAACAGTCTCATGGGCCTTCTGCATCCCGGTGATTATGTCGATGTCCTGGCGGTGATCACTCCTCCCCAGGGGTCGGCCCTCTATTCTTTGGCGTCAACCGAAGTCCCTTCCGCTAACTCCAGTAATAAGCCCGAAAACAAGGTGACGATCCCCCTGTTCCAGAACGTGCTTGTGCTGGCCATGGGGAATGACATGGCTTCCTCGGCTGCCAAAAAGGCTCCCGTAGGCGCGCCTAATTCAGTCACGCTGGCGTTGTCCGCTCAGGAAGCGGCGATGGCGGCGTTCGTGCAGGAGCAGGGCAAGATCCGTATCCTGATGAGGTCCAACAGCGATTTTGACCAGGCGAGCATCAAGCCCGTGACATGGGACACGTTGTTCGATTACATGTATCCGGAAGCGCGGGCCAACGGCGCCAAGCCGCCCGCGACCGTGGAGATCTATAGGGGCCTGCAGAAGGATATCGTGCCTTTGACCGGAAAGACGCTGGCGCCCGTCGAGGAAGGGAAAACCAAATGAAAAAGACATTAGCTCTGTTATTGTCGCTCGGACTTGTCTGCCCGTCGTGGTCGTTCGCGGCCGACGGCGCAGCGCCTGAAGCCCAGGGGCTCTACGTCGGGGAGATGAAGGTCATAGCCGTCAAGACCCCGAATCGCGTCGTTATCGGCAACCCCGGAGTCGCCGACGTGCTTTCGGTCAGCGAGAAAGAGCTGATCATCGCCGGCAAAGGCCCCGGCGCCACCAACCTCGTCTGGTGGGATGCCGACGGACAGAAATCCATGTCCCTGCGCGTGTACGCCGAGGACATGACCAATATCAAGCAGCGTGTCGATGACCTGATCGCGGAGATGGGCCTGACCGGCCTGTCGACCAAGACCGCCGACAGCGAAGGCAAGGTCCTGTTGATGGGGAGCGTCAAGACCCAGGAACAGATGGACAGGATCAAGTCCGGTCTCGGACCGCTCTTTAACCGCGTGACTAACCTTGTCGAGATCAGCGACGCCAAGGCGATCGTAGAGCTTGACGTCGAGGTCATCGAGGTGGACAGGGACGCCAGCAAGACGCTGGGCATCCAGTGGCCCAGCGCGGTCACCGGCACTGAGCCTGTCTCCAACGGGACCCGTCTCCTCGACATACCGAAATCCCTTATCAACGTCACCCATTGGAACCATGACCAGCTTTCCGTCGCCCTTGACCTGCTGATGCAGGAAGGCAAGGCGAGGATACTCTCCCGTCCGCGCCTGGCCTGTCAGAGCGGCAAGGAGGCAGAGCTTCTCGTCGGCGGCGAGAAACCGATCATGAACACCACCGTTTCCGCCACTAACGGCGGCTCGGGCACCAATATCGAATACAAGGAGTATGGGATCAAGCTCAAGATGGCCCCGCTTTACACCGACGGTAAGATCAGACTTTCGATGAACGTCGATGTCAGCGATATCGGCGCTCCCACTACGCTTGGCAGCACGGGCGGCGGCGTCACGACGACCACAGCCCTTGCATATCCTTTGATCAAGCGCAGCACCTCAACCCAGTTGTACCTCAATAACGGGCAGACCCTGGCGATCAGCGGCCTTATCCGCCAGAAGACCACGGAAGACCTGCAGAAGGTCCCGTGGCTGGGCGATATCCCGGTGCTGGGGGTCTTTTTCCGCCACAGGACCACGGTCAATGGCGGCGGCAACGGCGAGCGGGGTGATATCGAACTGGTGATCATGGTCACCCCGAAGGTCGTCCTGGACGCGGGCCAGCCTGAGGCTGCTCCGTCAGCCGCCAAGGACGAGAAAGTGGTCGCGCAGCCGGTCACTCCCGAGCTCGTGAAAGCCGTATCGGATAACGTCGATGTGGTCAGGAAGGCCGCCGGTCAGCAGGCTGATACTGCCATTGCGGCTGTCGATCCTCAGAGCGCTTACGGCAGAAGCGTCACCCAGTATTTCCTCAGCAAGCTCCAGTATCCTTCGCTTGCCAAAAGGACGAAGACCGAAGGTACCGTTCAACTGGCCCTTCATATCGCCAGGGACGGCGGCCTGCTCGACGTCAGCATCAAGAAAGCCTCAGGGTTCAGCGTGCTGGATTCCGATGCCCTGTCCACAGCCAAGGAGATACAGCCTTATCCTACGTTCCCTGCAGCGATAGCGGACAAAGACCTCTGGATAACGGTGCCGATAGAATACAGCCTTGCGGGCAGAAGGTAGAGAATGCCTAAGGTAGCAGTACTGTTCAGCACAAAAGGGGGCGTTGGCCGCACGTTCATCGCCACGAACCTCGCTGTCAGCCTCGCGGAGTTCACCGGGAAGAAGAGGACGATCCTTGTCGATTTCGACCTCCAGTTCCCCGGCGATGTGCTTAAGCTCCTGGACCTGAAGCCCCATAAGAGCATCATAGAGCTTATCCCGGAATGGGAAGCTGAACCGGCCAACGGGTTCGAGCATCTCCAGGAGTTCATCCTCCACCACCATACCAGCAAGCTCGATTTCCTTCCCGTCATCCTGAACATAAAGCAGCGGTCTGTGCTTAAGAACGAGTTCCTGGCCGCGCTTGTTGAGCATCTCGGCAAGACCTACGAATATGTCATCATTGACGCGGGTTCCGCCATCTCGCGGACACTGTTCTCGGTGCTCGAGCAGAGCAACCTCGTCCTTTTCGTCACCAATCCCGATGTCCTTTCGGTCTCGCAGGCCAAGGAGTCGATGGATATCCTGCAGTCGTTCTCGTTCCCGCTCAAGATGATGCGCGTCGTGCTTAACCGCGCGGAAAGCCAGGGCGGCGTTTCGATGACCGAGGTCCAACAGGCGCTGCCTCCCGAGGTCATTGGGAGGATCCCTTCCGACGGGAAAGCGGTCTGTCTGGCGATGAACCGCAGGAACCCTCTTGTCCTGGACAATCCGGCATCCCGCGTCGCGCGCGGGATCATCAATCTCGCCGATTACCTGATGCATCATCCCGAGGTCTTCATCTCGCACCAGGATCTGGGAGCCAATCTGGCGGTTTCGACAGGGGCAGAGCAGCCGGTGCCCGAAGAGGAGCTTTCATTCGGTCTTTCCAAGCAGGACCTGTCCGCGGCGCGCAAGCTGACCAAAGAGGACAGGATCACCCAGCTCAAGCAGAGGATACATCAGAAGCTGATCCAGGACCTCGACCTCCACCGCCTTGACGTGGTGGCGGGCGACGCGCAGAAGCTCAAGGAGCTCAAGGAAAGCGTCAAGAAATCGGTCTCCAACATCCTCGCGGAGGAGACGGGCGCGTTGATCGCGGGAAGCCGCGATATCCTGATCAAGGAGATTGTCGACGAGGCCATCGGTCTCGGTCCGCTCGAGGACCTCATCGCCGATCCTGAGATCACCGATATCCTGGTCAATAACAAGGACCAGATCTATGTCGAGAGGCACGGGCGCCTTGAGTTGACCAATAAGAGATTTGTCTCGAACGTCCAGGTACGCCAGATCATCGAGCGTATCGTCGCGCCCCTGGGCCGCAGGATTGACGAATCAGTGCCGATGGTGGACGGAAGGCTCGCGGACGGGTCGCGCGTCAACGCTATCATACCGCCCCTCGCGCTGACCGGTCCCACGCTGACCATACGTAAATTCGGCGCCAAGAAGCTGAAAGTAGAGGACCTTGTCAACCTCAATGCCCTGACCCCGGTCATGGGCGATTTCATCAGGGCGTGCGTCCTTGCGCGCAAGAACGTGATCGTCTCGGGGGGGACCGGGTCCGGTAAGACTACCGTCCTGAACGTGCTTTCGGAGTTCATCCCGGACGCGGAACGCATCCTTACCATCGAGGATGCGGCGGAGCTCAAGCTGCATCATCAGCACTGGGTGAGGCTGGAATCGCGTCCGCCCAACATCGAGGGCAGGGGCGCCATCACCATGCGCGACCTTTTCCGGAACTCGCTGCGTATGCGTCCCGACCGCATTATCATCGGCGAGTGCCGCGGCCTTGAGACCCTGGACATGCTCCAGGCCATGAACACGGGCCACGACGGCTCGATGACCACTCTTCATGCCAACTCTACTCAAGATGTCCTTTCGCGTCTGGACTCGCTTATCCTCATGGGCGGTATCGAGATCCCCCTGCGCGCCATCCGCGAGATGATCGCTTCGGCCATCGACCTTATCGTACACACGTCGCGTCTTTCAGACGGTTCGCGCAAGGTAGTACAGATAAGCGAGATCACCGGTATGAGCGATGAGATGCATATCTCGATGAAGGACCTTTTCATCTTCAATCAGACCGGTGTCAACGAGCAGGGCAAGGTCCAGGGCAATTTCCAGCCCACCGGTGAGATCCCAACCTTCATCGAAGACCTGAGGAAACGCGGCATCAACCTCCCCGATTCCTTCTTCAAACAATAGACTTCCCGCCGTTTCCTGCTATAATAACCCTCAATGAAGATCATCAATGCTACCCGTAATTGTCTTTTGGCCGATAAGGCCGTCAAGGCGGATTCCTTCCTGAAGCGCCTTGTCGGCCTTCTTGACCGGGACCACCTGGATGAGGGTGAAGGCCTTATCCTTGATCCTTCCAATTCCATCCATTCTTTTTTCATGCGTTTCACGTTCGACGCCTTGTTTCTGGACAAGAGAAATAAGGTCGTCGCCAGTATGCCCTGTTTCAAGCCTTGCCGGGTAAGCCCTGTCTTCTTTTCCGCAGCTTCCACCCTCGAACTTCCCTCCGGGACTATTGCGCGGACAAGTACCCGTTTGGGCGATCAGATACGGATAGAGTAGAAACTATTTCTTCCTTTTTCTTGACTTCGCACAACCGGTATGCTATTTTTAAAATGTCCAATTTCTTTTTTGAACGATTATAAATGTCCAAAAGTCGATGAAGAAGCCTTACAAGCTTAATAACGAGATAATCGAGTTCATCCTCTCCAAGAAAAACGATAATCCACTGGTTTCCTGCCGCTCCCTGGAGCCCGAGATCGCCAAGAAGTTCGGTGTAAACATCTCCAAATCGACCATAAGCACCATTTTAAAAGGTAATAACTTGAGCAGTTCGGTAGGGAGAAGGAGGGTCCGTCCCAAAGCCGATATTCAACCTGAGCCGATGCAGAGCAGGATAAGAGGTCTCCTTTTAAGACAGGCAAATGCGGAACAGGCTGATAATAAGGATATTAAGGAGGAAAGGCTTACTCCAGTGCCGGAACCTCCCAAAGCGGCAGAGCCTGTCCCTCCTGTGGTCCCTGAGCCTCCCAAAATCCCCGAACCTGAGGTAAAGGCTCCTGAACCCGAACTTGTCAAGGCCCCGGAGCCAGAGGTTCCTGAAACTCCGGAACCTGAGCCTGTCAAGGCACCGGAACCTGAGATTCCTAAGACTCCCGAACCCGGAGTTGTCAAGGCGCAGGAACCAGAGATCTCCAAACCTCCTGAACCCGAGCCTGTTAAGACCCCGGAACCCGAGGTTCCTAAGGCCCCGGAATCCCGCATCTGGGCCCCAAAACTACCGCAACCCATTCCCGGTCAGCAGGTTAGCGGCGATGGAGAAACCCCCGTCTTTGAAGCTGAGAAAAACGCCTGGCAACCGCCCGCTCCTCCGGTCATTAAAAAGCCGGAATTCAGCTATTTCACGGAAAATGACATTTTTAACTGTCAGAGCGAAACGGATTACTTATCGCTTGGGGGATGTTTGATCCTGGAAGCAGCCGAGTTGAAGAGCTCACTTATCTTCAATATTTCAAGCAAGTTACAACGAGCACTGCCCGGGATTCCGCTTGAATTCCTGCATCTGTTTTCCAGGGCACAGGTGTATAAACCTCTTTTTAAAGAAATGAGCATGTTGTGGAATCTTCTAGGTAATGGGATCTCCGAGAATACTTTCAAATACCTTTGTGACACAACGACTTCCGCTGATATAAGTGAGATCAGGCAGGATCTGATAAAGGACGGCTATAATAACAGTAGTAATATCAACGAGTTATATAAAGAGGTCCTTTCGGAGCTTAACAGCATGGCACAGAAATATTTCTTTCCTTCTATTTATCAATATCTTGATCTCCGCGCGATGTTCTCCAAGTTCTATTGCCTAACTGCAAAGAGGGAAACGAGTTACAATGTTTTAAATGTCCAATTTTACTGTAAATCCGACTTCCCCAGCTTTTACGATCAGGTATGGCAGGAGGACTTTAAATTTGTTATGAATGCCGTCAATCAGAGCAATATCATGACCCATGACGGCAAGCAGATGCGTTTTGATACCCTGGTAATGAATTCGTGAAAACGTTTTCACGAAGACCGGGTTTTACGATTGACAAGGGTGGGGGGGTGTGGTATAGTTTTCGTGCAACATAAGATATTTATATAGAGTGTGAAATTTTGGATAACAAAGCCACGGATCCAAAAGGTCATCACTGCAACTTAACAACTGGAAACATGATGACAATGGTCCAGTTGTTTTTTTTTGGCAAAAGCAATGACTTTAATAAAGTCTAAAAAAAGCGGGCAGTCGGTCTTCGAATATTTTATCCTGACGGTGGTAGTCGTAAGTTTGCTCATGTTGTTCACGAAGTCAAATTTCTTCAAAAGTGTAAAACAGAGTTCAGAAACGGCGTTTCAGGGCGCCGCGGGGGAGCTGACGAAATGAAAAAAGGACAAAGCATGATCGAATACGCGCTGCTTATATCCGTGGTGGCGATCGCTTTTTTCATGATGCATTCCTACGCGCAAAGGGCCGTGCAGGCCAATTTCAACATGATAGAGACACGTGTCAACTCACAATGAGAGGGGGTGAATACAGATGAGGAAGAAAGGACAGAGTATACTGGAATACGTCATCGTGCTCACAGTCATCGTCGCGGCTATCGCTTTGATGGCCAGTCAGACGATCAAGCCGGCCGTGGAAAAAGGCATGACCGATTCTTCGAATGCCATCCAGTCGGCTACCGGCAAGCTTACGGGCGTCCAGCAGTAAATCTTGCCCGCCTTGGAAGTCAATAAGGAGGTGAAATCGCATGAACCGAAAAGGTCAGAACATCGCGGAATATTCAATACTCATCGCATTAGTCGTAGCGGCCGCGGTCGCCATGCAGATCTACGTCAAACGTGGAATGCAGGGAAGGGTAAAGGAAGCGGTCGAACATAGAGGTCTTTCGGGTGGTGCGCCGATCGGCGAGACACAGTTCTCCTGGAAGACCGATCAGTATGAGCCGGAGTATCAAAGATCGGCAGCCGATGTCTCCAGCGACAGGGGCGTGAACGAAGTCGTTGGCGCAAACGGTGCGATCCAGCATAACGGTTTAACCGAGACCACGACCCGCAAGACGGGGTCTTACGAGCAGAGCGATTATACCAAGTAAACGGGGGGGACAATGCGTAAAAACAGAGGTCAGAATATCGCGGAATACTCAATCCTGATCGCCCTCGTTGTCGGTGCGGCCGTAGCCATGCAGGTCTTCGTAAAAAGAGGCGTGCAGGGCAGGATGAAAGACGTGACGGACCATACCGGCGTTGCCGGGCAGGATGTCGGCGGAGATGGCCTGACCTTCAGCGGGAAAGGCTACGAGCCGTATTACCAGCATCAGGCCGCGGATGTGTCGTCGAACCGCCAGGTGACCGAGAATGTACAGGCGAACGGGCAGATCACTCATGATGTTGCCGATGAAACTACCAAGAGGTTGACAGGTTCTTATGAAGAATCCACAACGGTCTCCGGATATACAAAGTAACCGGATGCCGGGCGAAAGGAGATACGACATGTTCAGACGCGGACGCAAAGGACAGAGCACTCTTGAATACGCGATCCTCATCGCGGTCATCGTGGGCGGTCTTGTCGCGATGCAGTATTACGTCAGGCGCGGTTATCAGGGTAAGCTGAAGAGCGCCTCTGATGACATGGGCGAGCAGTACGAGCCGGGGAAATACACGGCCAATTTCCAGATCAATCAGAACTCGCAGGTGCGGCAGACGTTCCAGGAGGGTGTTTCGAGGACCGAGCATACGGCCGACCAGACGAACACCAAGACCGGTACCGAAGCCAACGCCGCGTGGGAAGCGACAGGCGGAAAGAATTAACAAAGGGTAAAAACATGGGTAAACGGGCAGGGAGAGGCCAGAGCGTCGCGGAATACGCTTTCGGCGCGGCGGTCATCTTCCTTGCTTTCTTCGCCATGGTGACTTTCACCAGGCGCGGATTGCAGGGGAGGTATAAAGATGTCGCTGAGGCCGTCTCCACAGCCGTTCCTTCTGTAAGCGTAAAGCCGTACGAACCGGCCGCTGTGAAGTCGACGTTGACGTCCACGTCGAACAGCGACGCTAATGAAAGGACGGACCCGGGCGGCGCTAAGTACCGCTCTTTCCATCAGACCAATCAGAACGACCTGGAGAAGACGGATCCCTGGACGACGAGTGAGGGCTCTTCATCGGTCCCAGCACGCAAATGAAAAGTTCTCGCAAAGGCCAGAACACTCTTGAGTATGCCCTGTTGATCGGGCTTGTCAGCCTGGCGCTTGTGGCAATGAACACGCTGTTCAAGCGCCAGGTGCTGGGGGTGGTGAAATCGTCTGCGGATCAGCTTGGGCAGGAAGCCCAGAACGACTATTTCAACGTGACGGGACAGAAAGCGACCGCCCAGGCTCTCGGGTCGGCGGCGCCCGAGCTGCTTAAATATGATACGACCCAGCCGTATAGCATCTATGATTCAAAGAACGAGAGGGTCGTGGTCGCTCCCAACGGAGGGCGGGACCGGTACATAAACCTGGATTTTACGCAGGGCGGAGGGACCTGGAAAGCGACGTATCTTGATACGTCGAACGATGTCAAAGGCATCCCTCAGGACGGAACACCTAAGAAGGAATGATGAAGAACAAAGGCCAGTCGACATTGGAAGTATCGGTCCTTATCGCTGCGATCGCCTGTGCGGTCGTGGCAATGCATTTTTATATAAAACGCGGGGTGCAGGGTAAGATCCGCCAGGCATCCGACAGTATTTCCGACCAGCAGTACGATTATAGCGCAATAAGCTCCGATACTACGCTTATTTCCCATACCACCACTGATGTAAAACAGGAATTGAAGGATGTCACCGGCGAAGCCGGCGGACAGCTTTCCACTCCCGATGGCACTCCGCTGACCGGTATAGAGAGCAGTTATAAGGTCAGCGATTATTCGGAGACGACGGGCTATGAATCCATCGGCGGAGGTGCGGGGGGCGCGGGCGGCGGCGGAGGTTCGTATACCTATCCGGGAAGCGAAGCGGCAGGGTCTCAGGTCTTTACCGGAGGCTCAGGCACTGCGGGCATAGACCATGTCGGGCTTGTCGTTACCGGTGACGGAGCGGCGGTCTTTTCTTACCAGCTCGACGGCAAGACATATTCCATGAGCTATCAATATCCCGGGTTTACGGCCAGTGATGTTAAATCGGTCTATGTCGACGGTTCGTCGCATTACATAGTGGAGTTCACGGACAATGGATCGCTGAAGGCAACGCTCAATCCGAGCGGGGGGTTTTAAGCATGGAAGACCATCGGCGGCGGAAAGGACAGAGCGTCACAGAGCTGGCAACGTTCGGCTCGATACTCCTTTTGGTCACGATGTACCTGCTCAGGTACGGGTTGCAGTATAATTATCAGCAGGATGTGCAGATGGAGGCCTTCCGCAGGGCGCTTGCCAAGGAGTTCAGCCGTACAGACGAGATCGACCAGAACTCTGGTTCGGTCGTGCATCTGGTCAAGGATAGCAAAATGATCGACCCGACCAACCCCTTCGGCACGGGCAGCGTCAGCACTTTAAGGGGGAGCGCGGATGTCGTCTGGAGCAATACGATGATGGATCCCATGAACACTAAAGATCCTTTCCCTTATCCTACGGATCAGGATGCCATCGATGAGAGCAAGCTTCGGGTGGACGAATTCAACCAGGATCAGAAAAATCTCCCTGTCAGTACCTATGTCTTCAATCCCCAGACCAACACCGGCATAACCAAGAATTATACGACCGCCGGTTATGGCTATAAGGACGGGATCCAGAGCGTATCCGTCGACATGGATCAAAAGGCGTCGAATGAGATCCCTCCGCAGACGTACACGGTGTACCGCAACCAGATGAAGCAGATAGATAATAACGACATGTACAGCAGCAGGAGCATACGGTCTTTCCTGACCCAGCCCGAGGCGGGCCAGCAGACGGATTACGGGAAATGGTGCATGGAGCATTATTGTCCGCCGCTGACCATAGCGCAGGCTGACGTCGACGCGGATAAGAGGCAGGAGATGATCCTGGTCCCCTTTAACGACAATGCCGGCAGCGTTCTGGGCCCGACCGACAGTCACGTGACCAGCGTAGTCTATTTTGACCGGCAGCAGGGACAGATCGATGAAGAGAGGACGCAGGTCGACAGGCTTGCGGAGGTTCCCGTCACTCCTCAGAACGTGCAGGGCCTGCTTTCCACGACGGACACGTACGAGGACAACACGAATTCACTGCATATCAATGATAATTCGGGCAGCACCACGGCTACCGCAAAGATAAACGAGATGGAGAGGCTCACGCACGTCGTGCGCAAGAACGGCAGCACGGGTTCTCCGAGCACAGCGGAAGATAAATTCACATTCTGGGTCAAGACCGAGGGAAGCCAGACATGGTCAGCTCCAAAATAAAGGCACAGGTCAATCTCGAGTTCGTGCTGACGTTCACGATGCTTGTCCTTTTCCTGATAGGCGCCACGCGCCTTTTCGTCTGGCTGGGGAAGAGCATCATCGACAGGAACCGGGCATACGAGACTACTGCCTCGACAGGGCCTCATACCAGCCCTACGTACGTCATCACGTTGCCGGGGTCGTCGACCCCTGATAAGACCCCGGTCGCGGCCCCGCCGGTAGATTTCTATACCGAGAAGAACGGCAAGACCAAATTGACGATCTTCGGGACAGGTGCCCAATGAAGAATGACAGGGGTTTTTCCACTCTCGAATACGCGTGCCTGGTCAGCGCGATACTGATAGGGCTGATCAGTATGGGTGTCTATTACAGGAGGTCTCTGGAAGGCAAGTGGAAGGCCGGTTTCGACACGTTCGGGTACGGGCGCCAGTATGATCCCAAATCTCCCGTCACTTCTTCTCTGAAGACCACCTATGCGGGTGCCCCCGCGACTTCCGGTGATTATACCCCGCCGCAATATGGCCCGGATCTTCCCGCCGACAGCGGTTCGGATGATTCAAGCAATGATCAGCAGTATTACGGATGGTAAAACAGTTTTCTTAAAGAAGGGGGATGCATGCAGCTTGTCCTGTTTTTGGTCCTGACGTTCATCTCGCTGGGGTATTTCGCGTTTATCGGGATACCGCGTTTCATGGAGAAATACCAGGGAATGCAGAAACAGCGCATGGAGGAGACCGCCAAGGGGCTCGACCGCATGTTCGTGGCCACCCAGTCCAAGAAGATGCAGTCGATATACACTGTCTCGCCTCTTGCCGCCGGCGCCATCGGCTTTTTCGCGACCCATAATCTTATCGGCCTCGGCATCGGTTTGATCGCCGGTTTCCTTGTGCCAAAGATCATCGTCACCCAGCTGGCCCAGCTGCGAAGGAACAAATTCGAGGGGCAGCTTGTGGACGCCCTGATGATACTCTCCAGCTCGCTCAAGGCGGGCATGAGCATCAATCAGGCGTTCGAGGTGATCGTCGAGGAGATGCCGGCGCCCATCAGCGAGGAGTTCGCCCTGCTTGCCCGCGAGAACCAGATGGGCGTGCCCATCGAGGAATGCCTCATGCACCTTAAGAAGCGCATGCCGCTCGACGACGTCGGGCTGGTGACTTCCGCCATAGCCGTCGCCCGCGAGACGGGCGGCGACCTCACCGAGATCATCTCGCAGCTTGTGTTCACTATCCGGGAGAAGGTCAAGCTGGAGCGCAAGGTGCGCGCGTTGACCGTGCAGGGCCGTCTGCAGGGCCTGATCATGAGCATCCTGCCCATAGCCTTTGCCATATTTATCAACAGCATCAGCCCCGATAGTTTCAGCGTCATGATGAACAACCAGATGGGCCGTGCTCTGCTTATCTGGTCGGTCGTGTCCGAGCTCATAGGGATAATCCTTATCAAAAAACTGAGCAGAGTCGAGGTCTAATATGCTATTACTTGTCGTCATAGGGCTTTTTTTCGTGAGCTTTGCGATCCTCGTGTATCAGCTTCTCAGGAAGCCGATGCTTGAGGCGGTGAACCTGCCGTCGGATATCAAAGGCGCGGGCGGGCAGTCACAGGGTTTCGATTCGCGAAAGATCCTCAACTTCACCGCCCGCTTTACCGATCCCCTGGTCAAGAAGAGCGATGTCTCCCTTCTTGAGAAGATGAAGTTCAGGCTGAGCCTGGTCGGAACGTTCCTCAATGTCAGCCAGTTCTTCGCCCTGAAGTTCATCTGCGCGATAGGGATGCCGTTCGTGGCCGTGTTCGCGATGGAGAAGCTGGGAATGCCGGTCCAGCCGCCCCTGCTTCTTATCGTTGTGGCGATAGGGTTTATTCTGCCGGATATGTGGCTTAACGGACAGGTGAAGAAAAAGAAGCTGGAGATCCTCAGGGACCTTCCGTACATCATCGACCTTCTGAACATCTGCGTCGGCGCCGGCCTTGACTTCATGATGGCTGTGAACCACGTTATCACGGATTTCAGGCCCTGCCTGATGGTCAACGAGCTGAGAGCGGTGAGTAAGGAGATGCAGATGGGTGTCTCGCGCCGCGATGCTTTGAAAAACATGGCCAGACGCCTGGACAGCCCGGAGGTTAACTCTTTTGTGCGCACGCTTCTCCAGGCCGACCGCATGGGTACGCCTATCACAACGGCCCTTAGAATGCATTCTGAGGAGCTCAGGAGCATCCGTTTCCAGAGGGGTGAGGAAATGGCCTTAAAAGCCCCTATTAAGCTGCTTTTCCCCTTGCTTGTGTTCATCCTGCCCGTGGTCATGATCATCGTAGCTGGACCTATCCTGATCCAGTTCACGCAGGGTGGCATGATGAAGTTTTAGTAAGTTATAAATGTCCAATTTGTGTTGTGAAATGTCCAATTGATGCAAAAGTACCATTATAAATGTCCAATTTGTATGGCTAGGGTTTTCTGTAAACCATCACGAACCTGACAAAACCTTGTCTTTTCGGCCTGCCTTTTTGCTCTCTGTCTGTCAATCAATTAATGCCGTTTTCTTTCAAAAACGGCCGTTCCTCTTTTTTTCAGCAGGAGTAAAACTGGTTGTATTTTCAATACTTTCGTGCCTGACCGGACTTTAGAAAACGTTTGCAAAATTCCTTTGGTTTTTTATTGACACTGAAATATATATATGGTATATTTAAGATGCCGAACGAAAAGGTTATCCTGTACAGAGCAGGATAGCAAAGCCACGGAGTGATTTCTCTCGTCGGGAAACCATCGCTCCATCAATAACTGGGCTGCCGAAACGGTGAAGGTTCAGTTTTTTTTCTGCCCATTTATAATAAGTTTTTTAAAGCTTAATAAATGGATAAAAATACGCCCGAAATAAAAAAGTCGACCTTCAGCCCCTGGTTAAAGACCGTGGCGTTGATAGTCGTTGCGGTCTTCCTGCCGGAGCAGGTTTCATGGGCGTTTGGTTATGATCCCACCGTCCTCTGGAATCCCCAGCAGTACCTCGGCGCCGGCCAGGAAGGCTACGTCTCCAACTTCGTGGCCGAGAACGTCAAGCACTCCCTGGAGTATCTCGCCAACAAGCCGCTTCAGCAGGTCAAGATAGCCGAGAACCTGGTCGTTGAAACCGAGCCTGCGAAGAACGCTCCCAAACAGATCAAGATCGACAGCAAGACCGATAAGGCCACCGCCGAAAAGCTCGCCCGCGAGGCAAGCAAGAAGGCAAGCCTGGTCATCTCTTCGCGTCAGGTCAAGCAGGTCTACGACTGGCTGCGCCGTCCCGAAACCCAGGTCAGCAACTACTGCGGCGTCTACGCGCTGAACAATTTCCTCAAGTACAACCAGAAAGAAACGGTCATGGACCAGTTGACCCTGCAGGTCATCATGGTCGACCTGCTTTCCGGCAACCTCAAGGAGTTCAAGGGCCAGCTCAGGACCAGCATGTCCGCGATACAGAAGGTCGCTGGAGCATACGGGTTCCAGACCACGGCGCTCAAGATCAATGCCAACGATCTCACCAATGATGCCCTTAACGACATAACTCCCTTCATCGCCCATCTCAACGGCGAACATTTCATTCTGGTCACCAAGATCACCCCTGACCGGGTCTATTTCCTGGAGAAGGACAAGGAAGATTATCTGACCAGCGAGGACATACCCGCAAAGCTCAGCGGTAATATCCTGGTCCAGAGCGAGCTCCTGCCGCTCGACAAAGTCGCCTCTTCGCCTGTCAGCGATGATCAACTCAGGCAGATCTTCGGCGGCGACAGCGACACCCTGAAGTTCAGGATGGATTATTACAGAAAGAACGGCGTCGCGATCAACAGCCCGGGGTATCTCGCCCCTCAGAGGAACTTGAACCGTGTTACCCTGGGGATCCCGAACCTTTATTCCAAGCTTGTGGACGGCCGCGACCTCAATAATTACGGAGCGGCGCAGCTGCAGGGATGGAACAGGGTGACGGCGGCTGGTCCCGAACTGATCAATGTGGCCTTGCTCGGTCTTACCGTTGCGTCGTTCATACCTACGGCCGGTCAGGGTTCTGAAGTTACTGCCAGCATGCTTGTGATGAACATGGCCAAAAGCGCCGCGTTCATGGCCGCGACGAGCCTGGCCATAGAAAACACCAAGTCCTACCTGCAGTATGGCCGTCTCCTTTCTCCTCAGGAAGACCTTATGGTCGGTATTGAAGGCGCTGAAATGGGCGCGCTCTATTTCGGAGCGTTCCAGGGGGCCGGAAAACTTTCCAAATTCGTACGGCAGAGCGCAACTGCCGCCGCTGTCGGCGAGACGTTGAGCAATTTAGGACGGGAAGGCTCGCGTTTCTATGGCATTACCAGCAGGGT
>JBLMZF010000152.1:0-5249 GCA_050258655.1 Deltaproteobacteria bacterium
TACCCGGCATGATCAAGCAGTCCGGCAGCGAGCGTTTCGTCTACGATGCCTACCGCCGTCTGATCATGATGTATTCCGACGTCGTGATGGAGAAGGCCGCCGGGATCGAGCCGAAGGACGACATGGGCATTCGCAAGCAGCTCGAGCGGATCATGGACGAGGTCAAGAAGTCAAAGGGCTACAAGTCCGACACCGACCTCAAGGTCGGCGACCTCAAGGACCTGGTCAACAGGTTCAAGGCGAAGGTCAAGGACGTCCTGGGCAAGGATTTCCCGGATGACCCGATGGAGCAGATGTGGGGAGGGATCGGCGCAGTGTTCGCCTCATGGAACGGCAAGCGCGCGATCAGCTACCGCCGCATCGAGAACATCCCGGACGCGTGGGGCACCGCCGTCAACGTGCAGACCATGGTCTTCGGCAACATGGGCGATGACTGCGCCACCGGCGTGGCGTTCTCAAGGAACCCGGGTAACGGCGAGAATTACTTCTACGGCGAATACCTGGTCAACGCGCAGGGCGAGGACGTGGTCGCCGGTATCCGCACCCCGGCTCCCATCAATAGGGAATCTCAGTCAGAGCACAATAAGGGGCTGGTAACGCTCGAACAGGGCATGCCCGCCATCTATAAAGAGCTGGTCAGCTTTAAGAACAAGCTCGAGAAGCATTACCATGACATGCAGGACATCGAGTTCACCATCGAAAAAGGCCGTCTGTTCATGCTCCAGTGCCGCGTGGGCAAGCGCAACGGGCCGGCGGCGGTCCGCATGGCTGTTGACATGGTAAACGAGAAATTCATCGATAAGACTACAGCGGTTACCCGCGTGACCCCGGCGCAGCTCGACGAACTGCTGCACCCGGTCATCGATCCGAAGGCCGAAAAGGACGCGTCCGTGCTGGCAAAGGGACTTCCCGCCGGACCCGGCGGCGCCACCGGACAGGTGGTGTTCAGCGCCAATGACGCGGTCGAATGGAAGAAGCAGGGCAAAAAGGTCATACTCGTACGTGAGGAGACCAATCCCGAGGACGTCGAGGGCATGAGGGCGGCGGAAGCCATCCTTACCGCCCGCGGCGGCATGACCTCGCACGCGGCGCTGGTCGCCCGCGGCTGGGGCAAGTGCTGCATCGTCGGCGCCGGCGCCCTGCACGTCGAGAACAAGGAGATACATATCGACGGCAAGGTCATCAAGGAAGGCGACTGGATCACGCTCAACGGCACCAAGGGTAACGTTTACCTGGGCAAACTGCCCATGATGGATGCCGGCGAGGAGAACAAGG
Organism: Deltaproteobacteria bacterium; assembly: GCA_050258655.1. Taxonomy (GTDB): domain Bacteria; phylum Omnitrophota; class Gorgyraeia; order Gygaellales; family Profunditerraquicolaceae; genus JBLMZF01. Next base: position 1,276 of record JBLMZF010000152.1, read on the forward strand.
TCCTCGACGCGTTCCTCAAGATCTGCTCAGGCGTCAGGAAGATGGGCATCCGCACCAACGCGGACACCCCGGATGACGCCCGCAGGGCCCGTTCCTTCGGTGCCGAAGGCATCGGATTGTTCAGGACCGAGCACATGTTCTACGGCAAGGGATCCGATGAGCCGTTGTTCATCCTGCGCAAGATGATCATCTCCAAGACCACCGAGGAGCGGATCAAGGCGCTCAACGAGCTGTTCCCGTACGTCAAGAAGGATATCAAGGCGACCATGGAGGCTATGGACGGATATCCCGTCATCATACGTCTCCTGGACCCGCCGCTGCATGAATTCGTCCCGAGGGAAAAGGCCAAGCTCGAGCAGCTGGCGAAGGACCTCAACATATCGATGGAGGAACTCGCCAAGCGCGCCGAAGCGCTGCACGAGTCCAACCCGATGATGGGCCACCGCGGCGTCCGTCTGGGCATCACCTATCCCGAGATCAGCGAGATGCAGATCAGGGCTATCTTTGAATCCGCGGCAGAGCTCCTCAAGGAAGGCAAGAAGCCTCATCCGGAGATCATGATCCCGGTCACCTGCGATGTCAAAGAGCTCCAGGACCAGAAGGTCATCGCCAAGAGGGTCTATGACGAAGTGATCAAGAAGTACGGCCTCAAGGCGATCAAGCACATGTTCGGTACGATGATCGAGATCCCGCGCGCGGCACTCCTGGCGGATCAGATGGCTACCGAAGCTCAGTTCTTCTCGTTCGGGACCAACGACCTTACCCAGATGACGTTCGGGTTCTCCCGCGACGACATCGGCGGTTTCGTGCCCGAGTACGTCAAGAAAGGCATCCTGCCGGAAGATCCGTTCCAGACGATCGACCAGGCCGGCGTGGGCCAGCTGATGAAGCTCGCCATCACCCGGGGCCGTTCGACCCGCAAGGACCTGGAAGTCGGCATCTGCGGCGAGCATGGCGGCGATCCGAGGACCGTCGAGTTCTGCTACGGCATCGGCATGAACTACGTCAGCTGTTCGCCGTTCCGCGTACCGATCGCCAACCTTGCCGCTGCCCAGGCAGCCGTCAAGGCCGCTCCCGTTAAAGGGAAGAAGGCTAAGAAGTCCAAGAAATAATATCCGCACTGCCGCGAGCCCCGCAGGCCGACGCCTGCGGGGCGGACGACGGCGGATACAATCAAAGGGAACGATGGAAGCCCTCAAAACCTACTTAAAAGAGATCAGGACCATCCCGCTGCTCACCGCTGAGGAAGAGATCGAGCTGAGCAAGCGCATCAGGAAGAACGACGAGCAGGCGCGCAAGAAGATGATCCGCGCCAACCTGCGCCTGGTCATCAATATCGCCAAGAAGTATATCCATCTCGGGATCCCCCTGCTCGACCTTATCGAGGAGGGGAACCTGGGGCTGATGAAGGCGGTGGAAAAGTACAACCCCCAGAAGGGATTCAGATTTTCGACGTACGGCGCCTGGTGGATCCGTCAGGGTATCATCAGGGCGATCGCCCAGCAGGGCAAGATGGTGCGCCTGCCTGTCTATATCAACGAGCTCCTGACGAAGTGGAAGAAGACGAGGGAGGAGCTTACGCAGAAGCTGCACCGGCAGCCGACGGATGAAGAGATAGCCAAGAAGATGCACGTTTCCAGGGATCGCATCGAGGAGATAAACCTCTGGCTTTCGACCAAGACCTCTTCGCTCGAGGCTCCGATCGGTGATGAAGAGGAGAACCAGGTCCTCGATCTCGTCGAGAACCAGAACGCGGTCCAGCCCGACGAGGCGGTCGAGAAGATGTTCGACAAGGAGCGTGTGGACAACCTGCTCGAGAAGATGTCCGACCGCGAGCGCGAGGTGCTCGATATGCGGTTCGGTCTCGTCGACGGCAAGCAGCGCACTCTGGCCGAGGTCGCCAAGAAGATGGGTGTCTCACGCGAGAGGATCCGCCAGATCGAGGAAGAGGCGCTCAAGAAGCTGCACAAGTTCGCGCGCGAACAGGAGAAGGCCTGATGGCCAGGATAGACCTCGAGAAGTGCATCCGCACCATCCCGGATTTCCCCAAGCCCGGGATACTGTTCCGCGACGTCACGACCCTGCTGCTCGATAAGGCCGCGTTCAAGAAGTCCGTCGACCTGCTCTGCGAGGAGTTCAAGGGAAAGAAGATCGACAAGATAGCGGCCATCGAGGCCCGCGGTTTCACGTTCGGCGCCGCCATGGCGTACAGGATGGGAGCCGGGCTCGTGCTGATCAGGAAGAAGGGGAAGCTGCCCCATAAGACCGTCTCGGTCAGCTACGACCTTGAGTACGGCACCGATACGCTTGAGGTCCATGCGGACGCGATCAAGCGCGGCGAGCGTGTGCTCATCGTCGATGACCTCCTGGCTACCGGCGGCACCGTCTGCGCCGTGGTGAAGCTGGTCAAGAAGCTGGGCGCCAGGATCGCGGGCATCGCGTTCCTGGTCGAGCTTCCCGACCTGATGGGCAAGAAGAAGCTCAAAGGGCAGAAGGTGGTCTCGCTGGTTAAGTTCGGCGGGCATTAGATTTCGTTACGAGGGCGCTGCGGCGCCTCGTTCATAGATTTCTCAGTATTGCGCGCCTGTAGCTCATAAGGATAGAGCAGCGGTTTCCTAAACCGCGGGTGGCAGGTTCGATTCCTGCCAGGCGCATAAATTTCCCCGCTACAAAAAAGCGGGAACCGGACGCATCCATGGACTATCCCTACAACCTCCATACCCACTCTCTTCTCAGCGACGGCTGTCTCCTTCCCTCAGAGATCGCGGTGCGTTACGCAGCCGCGGGTTACAAGGCCATCGCGATCACCGACCATGTCGATTACAGCAATATCGCCACGGTCATCGCCGCCATCGACAGGTTCCGCTCCCGGTGGCCGAAAGACTTTCCGCTCAAGGTCCTTGCCGGAGTAGAGATCACCCATGTGCCTCTTTCCCAGGCAGCCGCGCTCGTCAGATACGCCAGGGAAAACGGAGCGCAGATAGTCATCGGCCACGGCGAGACGGTATCCGAACCGGTCCTTGAAGGGACCAACCGCGCTTTCATCGAAGCCAAGGTGGATATCCTCGCGCATCCCGGCCATATCACTGATGAGGACGCCTTGCTTGCCGCTAAAAAGGGTGTCCTGCTGGAAGTGACCACCCGCAAAAGCCACGGCGGCACCAACGGCGAAGTGGTCAGGAAAGCCCTTAAGTGGGGGGCGGGGCTGGTGCTTGACCATGACAGCCATGCTCCTTCCGATATCATCACCCCCGCGCAAACCGCTTCGATCGCCCGTTCCGCGGGCCTCTCCGATACCCGGATCGCCGCTGTCGCCGATTCGGTCTCCCGCCTGATCCGCAGGAAGTCAAAGTAAGGCTGTTCCATCATTAATGAGAGGTATAATACTTTATAAATTATAATTAAAAGCATTGGATCGGATTTGGCAAAGTTTGTTTTTACGCAACTTACTGCGAATGAAGATGTTACGGTAAGGATTCCAGAAAGAACTTGACAAAGCGGGGGCGGTGTGCTTAAATGATGCGCGATAAGATTATACCATCGGAAATGACTCAAGTGGTGGCGTGAAAGGAGGTGGAGTACAACAACAAGCCCTGGGTCAGCAAAGATCCGATGATATAAGATAAATAGTAATTATCTAGGCAACCCTTTAACCTAGTTCACATATTTACCAGTTCCCTAAAAGGAGGAAGCTCAAAATGAGTAAACGCTTATTCGTCTTTGCGCTTATCGCATTGACGGTCTGCTTCGTCTCGACCGCCTATGCAGAAGTCCAGAATGTCAAGGTCGGTGGCGACCTGACTATCGCCGGTGTTGTCCGCAACGATGTCAACCAGGCGAAAGGCAACAACAAGACCGACGTTTCCGGTGTTGCCAGCATCGCCAGGGTCAAGGTCGATGCGAACCTCACTGACAATGTCGACGTCACCTTCAGACTGCTCAACGAAAGAGCGTGGGGCACGCTTGATACTGAG
>JBLMZF010000153.1:0-8537 GCA_050258655.1 Deltaproteobacteria bacterium
TCCTCTTGGTATCCCGGATATCCACGATCTTTCTCGAAAAAGAATGTGAAAATCTTAAAGATTTTGTCCACCTGCGCCGCTGACACGCGCAACCTGTCGTTGCCTTTCAAAACGGAAAGGATTTTCGATGCAAGCCCGGGATTGAATGAACCGTTGAAGGTATCGAGGACGCTATCGAGATCACTTGCGTCTTCCATACCTCCGTCCTTGGCGATTTTCGGGCTCAACCTGGTGTAGTCCTGATGCACAGCCGCATAACCTCCCGCCGCCTCCATCTTCGCCAGGAACTTATCCCACGGCATCTTGTAGAGCGCGACCAGGAGCGCGAACCCGGGCTTCTTCGGGTCGATCGGCTGCTCGCCGGGGTCTTTGCCGTTCATCTTACCGATATACTCGCGGTACGCATTCTGCTTTAAACGCATCGCATTGACTGTGGACCGTGCCTTCTCGGTGTCGAGCATTATGGATAAATAATCCGCGCCGCCCTGCGGCAGGAAGACCTTTCCGCAGATATCTGCGGGTATTGAGCTGAACATGATCGACCAGTCGGTCTGGCGAGGCGCAGTGAAGTATTGATGCGGGTAATGCACTCCGGCCAGACCATCGGGGTCGTCCCGGTCTTTCGAACTGGTCATCATGTGTGATGAGGTGTACCCGCGGAACATCATCCGTGTTGCAGCCAGCTGGACGGCCGCGACCAGATCATTCCGCACAGCTGCTGATCCCGGCTGGTTCAAACGCTCAACGATATCGACCAGCAGGACAGGGTTCGCGTTCAGGGCATCCGAAATGATCTGCTGCGCCAAACCGGCATCTGCCTTGTTGTTCGCGGCCCGTAAGGAGGAAAGGCAGCCAACAAAGACTTCGAGTTGTTCCGGGCTCAATTTAATGGCCAGTCCTGCCACAAGATTGCGGCATGCTCCAAGGAGAAAGGACCTGCCCAGCCCCTGCATATCCAGTCTCTTTAGGACAGCGCCAATAAGAGCAGGGTCTTTTTCGACAGCCCATTCGATACAATCCCTGAAGAGCCCCATCTCACTTGAGGATTGGGCCGCGAACAAAGCGTCAATAAGACTTCCGGTCTGAGAGTGCGTCAACCTTCCGTCTGTCTTCGAAAGGACCTGCCGGATCAATGCCGCGGCAGTCTCTTTGGCTTTATCCGACCTTGTTCTCACAAACCAGGCGAAAAACTTTTCTATCCTGTCGGGAGTTACCGTATAAACAAAAAGCTCGTTGAAAAACGCGTTCAGGAGGATCCCGCAGAGATTTTCACCCGCCTCATCCGAAGCGGTGCGCCCGAAACAGTCAAAAACGATATCCGCGCGGGCGGGAGTAAGCCCGAAAGGCGCTTCTCTCTTCGCGATCCTGATCGTTTCGCTGAAAGCTTCCAGCGCTCGGTCCGACTTTGTTTCACCCATCAGATCGATCAGGTCATTCAGGTATTCCGGGGACAGGCGCAATGAGAAGGATCCGACAAGGGCCTTGCGGACAGCCCATACCAGCCCCGCCCGGCCATCATCGGATTTATTTGCCTTGATATGAGCCATGATGGCGCCCAGAGCGGAAGGCCTGTTGATCAGAGATGCGCTCAGAACATCTACGATCGCGCGCCTGACGGCGCTATACTCGTTCTCTTTATCAAAGACCAGGAGAAGCGTATCCACCTGTCCCCCCGACAGGGAAAGCTCAGGGTCGCCGGCAAGAGCGCCTGCGATAGCCCCAAAGGCATTGGTCTGTATCGTCTGGGAAAGCATTGCGGTCTTTAACGCCTCAACTAACTTGCCCGAATCCCAATCCTCTTTCCGGATGAAGAAGGGCGGCTGATCGAGGGCGACATTGAGAAGGGTGTTCACCTCGACCGATGAAAGATGGACACGCTGCCGGATGGGTTGGACGGTATCGGCAAGGGCCTTGGCGAGACATGCCTGCGTCTGCTGATCCCCTTTCCTGAGCAAGCTGAACACGTGGTTGATCAATGATCCCGGATCGTTGATGATCGCTTCGGAAAGGATATTTTCCAGGCCCCTCCCGGCCCCGTACAGGCCGTTTTCAGCCGCGATCGCAAGCTCCAGGATCCCGTCAAAACGGACGGCCGACAGGATAAGGGAACGGTTCCTCCTCAAAACGCCGGCCACGACACTGGCAAGAGGCTCTGTAAGCGACGGTTCAGCGATACGGTCCAGGATCCCGTCCAGTAACTGGGGATTGTTCTCAAGAGATTTGCCGATGCTTTCTGAAAGCGCGCTTCGCGCGCTGTCCGACTCGACCTGGGCAAGGGCGGAAACAAGCACATTTACCTGCGCGGGCTTAAGCCTGGCAAGCTCCGACTTCTGCATGAAATCGAGCCGGTATAATTCCTTGACCACATTGGCAAGCCTGCCTCTAGCGATGTCCGAATCCGCTTTCCCGAAATGCACGGTGAAGAAATCCTCCAGCAGCCCCGGTTCATCCTTCAGCATCTGACCCAGCCTCCAGGCATACGCGCTTTCCTCGGCTTCAGACTCCAGGTAAATATCGAGTATCCCGGCAAATTTCTTATCTCTCCAGCTCTCCCCCCCGTCCGCCGCGGCCTTCGATCTCAAAAGCAGCGGATCTGCGTGCACTTTCGCGTAGCCGCCGCAGGCGTTCATCTTCGCCATGAACTTATCCCACGGCATCTTGTAAAGGGCGACCAGGAGCGCGAATCCCTCTTTCATCGGGTCAATAGCCTGTTCACCGGGGTCACTGCCCAGTTCCTTTTTGATGTATCTTCTGTAAATGGCCTTTTTCAGGCCCATCGCCGCAACGGTAGCTTCCGTTTTGTCAACAGGAAGCATGATGTCCGCGTACGCTTTGCCGTCTGTCTGAGAGAAGAACGGGTCAAGGAGAGGATCGGGGATCGAATTAAGGATCAGTGTACGGTCAGTCTGCTGGGTAGGAGTTATGAACCGATGGGCATACTGCAGCTTATCGGAAACACGGACCAGCACCTGGATCAATTCGTTCCGGCGAGTCCCCGGTTCAGCCTTATCCAGGATGTCGAAAACTCGTTCGACGAAAGCCGGATCATTGATAAGCGCCTGGGAGAGAGTCTTTCCCACCTTGCCGTTGAAATACTGATCTTTTTGCCCGTCCAATAACGCTGTCAATGAATCATGCTGGGCAGCTGACAACTTAAGGTCCTTGTGATTTTCCAACGCCGTATGGATGGCTGAAAGGAGATTTATCCGGCGATACTCGCTTCCGGCATTATTCAAGGCCTTAAAGACTTGTTCCATCAGGCCCGGATCGGTCGATGCCGCTTCTCCGATGGCCTTTTCCACGCCATCACTATTATAGAAATCAATGAAAAGCGCCGCCAGCAGAAGATCCATATTCCCGGGCTGCACTTTAAGTGTACGGTCATTACGCAGCGCGCATGCAAGGAGACATGAGAACTCTCTGTGGTATGATCCCTGGTCTTCCCCGGGGTTAAAAAGACCGAAGAGGATATCCAGCTGTTCCTGTGATAATTTAAGTCCTGCTGCCAGAGCCATGCTCACGGAGAAAGAAAGATCACTCCTGACCGCGGTCGAATAAGTTTCCTTTATCGCTGAGATGACAATTTCCAGCAGCGCCGGGTTACTGATGAGAGCCGCTCCAACAGTATCTCCCCAGACCCTGCGCACTAACCCCTCCTCCATGAACGACTCCAGCAATATCCCTGCCTGTTCCTTCGTCACCTGGAAACCGATATCCCTCCCTAGCAAGGCGCCAATAATTTCCAGCAGTTCCATCCGTGATACCGGCCCATTGGGATCACTCTTTTTTAAGACGGTAAAAAGGCCGTCCATTTGTTCACGAGTAATTTTACTACCGGGCCTGTCACGGACGTCGATCCGGAAAAGTCTCAGGGCTCTTTGATACTTCGTGTCATTGACACTGGAATTCTTCATATCCTCGATCAACAGGCCGATATCCTGCTGGCCGCCGTCCTTTGCCCCGCCCTTGAACGATATCCGGGACAGGTCCCCTTCCAGCTTATTCCTGGTCTGAAGATACGAGATCTTGCACAGCGCCTCGAGGAACGTGTCGGGGGTTATATCGGAGCCTTCCAGATGCAACCAGGCCGGATAGCTGTCCCTGAGCGCCTGACCGTAGTTCCCGAGATTGCCGCCCATGAACACGAAATCGATCCGTCCTCCCCTCTTCGACCCTCCCTCCCTGCGCCTGCCATCGCTGAACTCCTCGATCTTCTTTCTCAGCGATTCCCCGCGCGGCCCGGTCTCCTCGCCGTCGGTGTAGACCACGACCAGGTTCTTGGTGTCCTTCCCGCTGGCCCTGGGGAAGTCGGTCTTCGACAGGGTGTCAAGGATCGAGCCGGTCTCGATACCGCTCCCGTTGCCGACATGCCACATATCGGCCAGCGCTTTCTTGAGCAGGCGCCGCTTGGCGTCCTGGGTCCCGGCGTTCTTCCAGGCACGGAAATCGAACAGGATATCCATCTTGGAGCTGATGGCTCCGATAGCGATGTTCAGGTCCGGGTTGCTTTTGGAAAGGCTCAGGAGGAAAGCGCTATGTCGGCTGATTATCTCTTCCAGAAGCTGCTGCTGCTCATAATCGCCCTGGATACTGCCGCTGACGTCGACGATGAAGAAGATATTCTGCGCCAACCCCTTCGTCTCATCCTCATAAGCAGGCAGGACAAAAAGACGGCTGGAATCGTTACCCGCAACCGCTTCAGGATTGATGTCGGGCCCGCCAGTGGGGACGAAAACGACCTCGGAACTGTCGTCGATGTCGGGGGCGAAGAGTTCCCTGTATTTCTTTTCCCAGAACGCGGAGGACCCAGGAAGCTCTGCCTCTTTCCCTGATCCCCTTTCGCGGTCATCGAGGAACCCGCTGTTGTCGGGCTTCTCTTCAGCTTCACCCTGGTCGGCGCCCTCAATCTCCTGATATTCGACCCGCGGCCGCACGATATCGTCTTCCGTGGTCTGGGCGTAGGAAAATGCCATAGAGACGCCCCCGATATTGGCCGTGAGTGTCTTGGCGTAATAGACGCCGGCCTCGACGTCCTTGAAATACTTTTCCGGGTCGCGGAAGAGTTTCACGGCCATCTCCCTGATACGTTCGGGTTCGTATTTCGAGACCTCACTGATGATGCGCTCTATCCTGTCAGGCTCGAAATTGTCGATGCGGTCAAGGTTCAAATCTACGGCGAAGGCGTTAAGGGCGGCCTTTGCGGCGAGCGCATAGGCGTCGCGCGCTCTCTCTGCGCTTATCCTTCCCAGATCGGCTCTCAGGTCCCCCTGCAGGTATCCGGCCGGGTCGGCGGAGAAGATAAGCGGGAAGAAAACGGAGTAAAGCTCTATGTTCTTATGCAGGCGCTCGCGGAACCTCCGGTCGAACTTGGCCAGGCGGTTGGTCGTCAGGTGGCCGAACTCATGGAAAAAGATATCATCTTCCTGCTTTTCATCGCCGACAAAGGTGATCACCACGAATTTACCTGTCTTGTACCCGACGATACCGTCTTGCGAGACCCGGCCCAGGACCAGGCCCGAAGGGACCATATCGTCGGCGAATATCTTAGCGTAGTCGCCGCCCAGCAAAGCCTTGAGCCGCCCCCGGTCGATATCCTTTCTCCCCGCGATGGCGCAAGGCGCAAAAGCAATGAAAGGCTTACCTCCGAGCACCTCCACCCCCATGTGCTCCAGGAAGACGTCCAGCTCCTGGCTTGCGTTGTCCAACTGGCCAAGCAATATCTCGATCCGGCGCCGGCTGACCGTCTCAGAGGCTATCTCTTTAGTGAAGCTCTGGATGATATCCGGCAGCTTCCCGGATACCTGGGCGCACAATACCAGCGCTTTTTCCATCGACTTGGACGGGACAGCGCCAAGAGCAAGGCCGGTGAAAAGGGGCCGCAGGACTTTTGCCGACAGATAAAGATATCTGAGCGATGTCTTCTTTTCCGTGGCGAAGAAAGAGGCGGTCTCGGCAAGCGCGTTGTCGAGCGCAGCGGGATCGAAGGAATGCCGCTTCAGGAACTCTTCCTTGCGTTTCGCGATCTCGTCGGCGCTCAGCGCTTTCTTCTTCGGCCCGCCCTTGCCGTCGTCTTGCGACGGGACATTCTGCCGGACGATATCTTCTTTGAGCGAGTCCAGAGGCTGCTGACCGGGCAGGCCAAGGCTCCCGACATGGAACGGTTCGGGCTTTACGGCGGTAAATCCTCCCGCTCTTGCCGGCGGCTTCGTCCCTTCCAGCAGTTCCTGCCGCTCGGCATAAGCCTCGCCGCGGCTGTAGATCCCCTCAAGTATCGCCTGCATCTCCTTGCCGGTATAAGTCGCCAGCGGCTCATCCACGTAGACCTTGACGCTGCGCGCCTGCACCCCCTCAGGGAAGAGATACCGGTTGCCGTGTTTCCCCGTTCCGCCGTAATGCTCGGGAGGATTGTAGTTGAGGATCACGCATATCTGCCGGTCAAGCTCGACCGTGACCGCCTCGCCCGCGGGCGTCTCCACGCGGAAGCTCGTCTCGCCCCTGGCAATCGCGTCGAGCAGGTACCACACGTCGCGGGTGATGTTCGCCTCGTCGATGAAGATGATCAGGCGGTCGGAAGTGGGCATCCCGGAGACGATCCTCCTGCCGTTGACCTTGCCGCAGGCAAGCAGGAACTCGGAGATGTCCAGCTCGATGGTCTCGCCGAGAGAATAGCTGAAGGTCATCTCCGAGCCGTGCATCTTCTTATGCGGGTTGATGCGCACCAGAGGGATGCCGGCCACCCTGCCGATCCATTTGGGGATGGTCGTCTTCCCTGTCCCCGTCTCGCCGGGCATCAATATCATCCTCGGCATAACGTACTTGCCGTTCGCTGCCTTTACAGGAGTCTGGGCCTGGAAAAGGGCGATCAGCGCGTCCTTCAGCGGATCGGCAAGGTGCAGGTACTCATCGCTGCCCGCCTCGCCGATAGGGACCGAATAGCGCTTGTTCTCCGGACCGTTGTTAAGCGGTATCCCCCCGACCTTTGAAAGCAGCTTGAGCGTCAAACGGATGCCTTTGCCGTTGCGGCTGACACCGATCCCGTCCGAAAGGGGATACGGTTCATCGCCCGCACGCGGCACGTTCTCCATATCAACAGAATAGACGTGGCTGGTCACGACGTTGAGCTTGCCGTCCTTTATACTTACGGCGATCCCGTTGTCCAGGTAATAGAATTGCCCGGTTAGCTTCCCTTCGGGGATGTCGACCGTGAAGTCCTCGGTCACGATATCGCGGGAGACCTTTGCTATTTCGTCCAAGAGGAAGCGGCAGTAGGCGCGGACCTGGGCGGCCGGCACATCCTGCGCCGCCTTTGCCGAAAGCGCGGGGGCAAGCACTTCGTCGATGAATTTTGCCCGGTCCTCGGGAGCCATCGCGCGCAGGTAGACGTAATAGACCGCCTTGAAGGCATACCAGGCGGGGTTTGCGTTCTGCGCCGATGCGCCGTCGTTCTGTTTAAACATCTGGACGCGCAGGGCAAGCTCGAAGAGGTCGCGGGGGCAGAACTCATAGCCTATCTCAAACCGGTCCTGGCGGCAGGCCTCGGAAGCACGGCGGGCGATATCGTAAAGAAGCGCCGTTTCCTGGCCGGATATGTCCGGATAAAGCCGGGTCAGCACCTCATGCCACTCCTCTGACGAACGCAAGAAAGGCAGGCCTACTTTGCGGAAACGGTTGGCAAACGGCGAGCTCAAAGAGTCCATCTCCGAAGTGATCGGGACGATCGTCACCCAATCGGGCAAAACGAATGTCGCCAGCTTCCCGTCGTCGTCCTGCATCGGCGCCGAGCGCGTGGTGACCAGCTCGTTGAGCTTCACCAGCTCGGCGGTAGGGATGCTGTCCACGTTCGGTATGGCGATGATAACGGGCTTGCGTTTCTCGGGAGGTACGAGCGCGAGCTTATCCTCCCTGACCATGTACCTGCCGATGCCGCCGCGGGTCACCCCGAATTCACCGCTCGCCGTCCGGCGGCCGGCAGCCTCGAACTCGCCGTTGAACTTGAAAGACTCGCCGGAGAGCAGCATCTTTGCGGTAACGAAAGGATGGCCTTCGAAGATATCCAGGTCACGCCCGGTGAGACTGCAGAGCAGTTTGACCAGCTCGACGCCCATCCCGCCGCGTTCCTCGCAGATCAGCACCTGCCTTCCGGTTGTCGACAGTATCTTTTCCAGCGCCGCGGCCTTGCTCATCATGGTCGTCGAGGCCCGGAGGTGCTCGATCTCACCCGCGTCCAGATTGGAAACGCCGTGCCGGCTGAATGAGACATCGGAATAATCGGGACGGCTGAAATCCGGGAAAACATCCCTGACCGCCTGTTCCGCCGTCTTGATCTCCTCGGGCTCGAGCAGGCCCTCCAGGTAATTGACGCTCACCGCGGTGTAGACGGACTTTTCGTCCGCGGCCCCGTTCTCTCTCAGCATCGCAATGACGTCGATCAGGTCCCTGGGGCTGATCATGCGTTTCTGTGGATGGACCTCGCACATATGCAGGTGCAGTCTCGCCAGCTTATCCTTGACCTGATCCCTGAAGACAGTTCCTTCAAG
>JBLMZF010000154.1:0-17459 GCA_050258655.1 Deltaproteobacteria bacterium
AAGCCCCAGTCCGATACGCATGACGGATACGTTAAGCGGCTTGAGGACCTTCGTAAGATACAGGGCGGTAGCCTCCCCTTCCGTGTCTGCATCGGTCGCGATGATGATCTCGCTGATGCCCTCCTCCTTCACGCGCTTGAGCAGGCTGTCGATCTCGAGTTCGGCGGGGCCGCGGCCTTCAAGCGGCGCGATGGAACCCTGGAGGACGTGGTAAAGGCCGCTGAAGATGCCCGTTCTCTCGATCAGCGTCACGTCGGTCGGTTTCTCGACCACGCAGAGGGTGGTGCGGACCCGGCGGGCGTCGCTGCACAGCGGGCACACTTCCTGCTCGCAGAGCGTGCGGCAGACCCGGCACTTTCCGATGGACTCCTTGACCGCGGTGATCGCGGCCGAAAGCTCCTTGACGTCGTCTGCGCTCGCGGAAAGGATATAATTGACGATCCGCTCGGCGCTCCTCCTGCCGATACCCGGAAGCCTGGTGAGCCTTGCGATAAGCCGCTCAATAGATTCGATCCTTACCATATTCTTATATCAACCTCCCGTTGAACATGTCCATCGCGGACTTGACCTCGGGGTTGCTCGCCGAATCTTCCTTGGGGGGCGGAGCATCCTCATCGAGCAGGCGGAACACTATCCTGATGACCGACCGGAGGTGCCCCGAGAAACATTTCTCGATCAGCGCCTTGTTCTCCTTCTTTTCGAGGAATTCCTTATGGAACTGGCGGTTGCGGCCGAATGCGATGGTAAGCAGATTCCCCTCGATGCTGTCCGCCGCCCCCTCCCTGAGATACGTCGCCACCGACATCCTGCTCTTGGCCACCTCGCGTACGACCTCCTCAAAACCGTTCTTGACCTCTTCGATAGAGACCGCTCTGGAGGCAGGCGGGATATCAACGGCCGGAGGCACAGGTGCCCGGGCTGACTGTGGTTTTGGCTGGACCGGAGGTTTGGGCTGGTGGACCTTCGGGTAGGTCCGGGTCGTCTCAGCCACGGGCTTGACGACCGGTTTTTCCTCACCTCGCCTGCACATGCGCACAAGACTCACTTCAAGAGGTATGCGCACCGATTCCATCCGGCGGCTCATCTCCTGAGTCTCGACCAGGACGTTGAAAGCGGAGAACAGCTCCTCAAGGGAGAACCCTTTCGCCTGCTCGGCGAGCCTGCCGCAGATATCCTCGGGCAGGTCTATCAGTTTCGTGTCCGGTCCGGCTACCCGCGCCACCATCAGGTTGCGGAAATGGCCGATGAGGTCCTGGAGCAGGACATCCGCGTCCTTTCCCTTGTCTATGATCTCGTTCACCAGCGCCAGCGCCCCGCGGCTGTCTCCGGCCTGGGCGCAGGCGGCGATCTGGAACAGTGTATCCAACTGCACGGTACCCAGCATGGAACCGACATCCTCCAGAGAGACCTTCCCCTTTGAGAACGACAGGAGCTGGTCAAGGATCGACTCCGCGTCGCGCAGTGCGCCGTCGCTCGCCCTGGCCACCGCGAAAAGCACCTCCCTGTCGACGCTCCCGCCCTCGGCGGCGATGATCCTTTCCAACTGGGAGATTATCTCCATCACGGAGATCCTGCGGAAATCCATTCTCTGGCAGCGTGAAAGTATCGTAGAGGGGACCTTCTGGGGCGCGGTGGTAGCGAGGATGAACTTGACGAATTCCGGCGGTTCCTCGAGCGTCTTGAGCAGGGCGTTGAAGCCGTCGGGAGTGATCTGGTGGACTTCGTCGATGATGTAGACCTTGTACCTTCCCGAAGCGGGCGAGAACTTAACGTTCTCTCTGAGGGTACGGATCTCGTCGATGCCGCGGTTGGAGGCGCCGTCTATTTCGATGACGTCCAGGCTCCTGCCCGCAGTGATGTCAAGGCACGAGGGACACTCGCCGCAGGGCTGGCTCGTGGCCCCCTTCTTGCAGTTCAGGGCCCGTGCCAGGATGCGCGCGCAGGAAGTCTTCCCCACTCCGCGCGGACCGGAGAACATGTAGGCATGGGCCACCTTGTTCTTCTCGATCGCGTTCTTGAGGGTGGCGACGACGTGCGGCTGGCCGACTACTTCTTCGAATCCTTTCGGCCGCCATTTGATGGCGAGGACCGTGTATGACATGGTATTACCGGTGTTCCTTGATCTTAAGACGCTCTAAGACCCCCGCGGGGTTCTTGATATACTCCCTGCAGAAGCCGGTGACTTCCTTGAAATCCGTGACGTTCTTCTCGGCCAGGTTCCTGAGCACCAGGGCCCTGCGGTCCAGCTCGTCGAGTATTTCTTTGGGAGACCTGCCGCTCAGATTCGCCAGCTTGTCGCGGAAGATGCTGCTGACGCCCGTCTCCTGGAAAACGCCCTGAGCGGGGTTGAACGTTCCGTAGGTGGAAAGCAATACCGTCTCGCGCTCCATACCGGCGGTCTCCACTATCTCGCCAATCACCCTTCGCACCTGGCCGTTCAGGACGTACCTGCGCTGGATGATGATCACGTCGATCAGGTTGATCAGCATCTGGGGGACGTTCATCGGCTCATTGGAAAGGCGTATGATAGTCTCGCGCGCGGTCGAGGCATGGAGCGTCCCCAGGCAGTATTTGCCCACGTTCATGGCGGTCATCAGGTCCTGCGCCTCGCGGCCGCGGACCTCGCCGACGACGATCCTGTCGGGCCTCATGCGCAGCGAGTTCTTCACCAGGTCGGCGAGGGTCAGCTCCTCGTCGCACTCAAGGCGCGAGCAGTTGTCCTCGACCTCGGTATTGAGCTCAAGCGTATCCTCGATGACCACCATGCGGTCGCTTTCAGACATGAAATTGAGCAGGGAATTGAGCAGTGTGGTCTTACCGGTGCCCGGCCCCCCCGAGATCAATATATTCGCGCACTTGATCCCGAGCCCCTCGACATAGAGCCACAGGAGCGCGGCCATCTGAGGCGTCAGCGCACCCGTCTTGATCAGCTCGACGATGCTCAGCGCCTTCTCCTTCGCCCTGGTGATGGTCACCTGGGGGCCGAACGGTGAGAAGACGATATTCGCGCGCCCCTTGATCTCGGCAAGCTCGACGTTGTTGATGCTCTTGATCTCCCTCCTGCCCGAAAAGACTATAAGCTTCTTTATCAGCAGGTCGAGCTCCTCGCGCGTCTCGAATTTCACGTCGGTCTTGACGAGCCCGACCTTGACCTTATGGGTATAGATATTGGAAAGGTAGTTGATCATGATGTCCTCGACCTCGGGGTCGGCGAGGAACGGCTCTACGATGCCGTAGGCCATGAACTCGGCGAAAAAGCTCTCGAGCTCAAGCCCCTTCGATTTGCGGACGAACTTCTGGCAGCGGGGTGAATTGTATACCTCGATGAAAGCCTGGAAGATGATCTCACGCTTGGCGTTGATATCCTGGAGCAGGAATATCTTGCCCTTCAGCTTGTCGAGTATTTCGTTCTCTATCTCGATGCGTTCGCGGTCCATGCGAAGATGATAGCACCAACGGTGTCCAAAGGCAATTACTTTCGGGTCACCCCGACAGGGAACGGGGCGAATGCGATGAATATACCTTCCTTATTATAGCGAGCGTGGAGGCGCTTGATCAGCTCGTGGCGGATGGAATACTGGTCGGTGAACTCCCGGCACTTAAGGGTGACCGAGAGCTTCACGCCGTACTCCGAGAATTCGGTAAAGAGGGCCTTCGGCTGCTGACCCGGGAGGCTCCCCGGCATGGAGGAAGCTGTTTCCGACGCCACCGCCTCGGTGGCCATCTGCACCTTCTCCA
The DNA here is from genome assembly GCA_050258655.1 of Deltaproteobacteria bacterium. Lineage (GTDB taxonomy): Bacteria > Omnitrophota > Gorgyraeia > Gygaellales > Profunditerraquicolaceae > JBLMZF01. The sequence continues at coordinate 3,739 of JBLMZF010000154.1, forward strand.
GGTCGCTCTCGGGGCGCACGGAGACCTCCACTGTGACCGCCACCTCCTTCTGCGGAAGGCAGAAATCAGTGATCACCGCCTGGGTGAGCTTCAGGTTGGGGACCAGGACAAGGTTCCCGGCAAGAGTCTTTATCTGGGTCGTCCTCCAGTTGATGTCATAGACATAGCCTTCGACCCCGGAATCAAGGCGGACGTAATCGTTGATCCTGATCTGCTTGGACAGGATGATATGGAACCCGGCAAAGAAATTCCCGAACGTGTCCTGGAGCGCCAGGCCCACGGCAAGGCCGGCCACGCCGAGGGTAGCCAGGATGGGGACTACCGAGATGCCCAGCGAATTGACGATCAGCAGCGACCCGATGAGGAAAATGATCACCCTGGTCGCGTTGTCAGTAAGAGATGTTATGGTGACGGTAGTCTCCAGGCGTTCGGCGTTGGCGCGTATCATCCCTGTGGCTATGCGCGCCAGGGTGACCGTGACCGAAGCGATGGCCAGGACCAGCAGAGCCTTGCTGCCGATGAAAGCCACCCTGGCCGGCACCACAGACGTCTCCAGCGCGACGTACGCGCCGAAGAGCGCCCACCAGAAGAGGAACGGCTTGCTGATCGCCGCGATGACGATGTCGTCGAGCGGCCTCCTGGAGATCTTGCCCCAGTGCAGAAGCCGCCGGAACACGAAGTTCCTGACGAGGAATCCCGCCAGGAGCGCACCGATGACGATCGAACACGGGACAACGACACTGAAGATAAGACTCATGGTTCCCTCCACAGACTGTAGACTACGCCTCAGCCACCGCTTTCTTGAGGTTCCTCTTCCTGTCGACCACCTTAAGCACCTCGAACCAGGTCAGGCTCAGGATACCCGCCGAGACCGCGACGATCACGTCATGCTGCCTCAGCACGGAAAAATGGAAAAGGCCGCGCAGCGAAGGCACATAAATGATCGCCGCAAGCGCGGAAAGGGTGATCGCGAGCACGACCGCAAGGGGAATATTACGGACCTTAAGGATCGCGAAGACCGAGCTCGTCCACGAAAGATTGGTGACTATCAGCATCAGGTTGGCGAAGACCAGGGTGGCGAACGCCAGAGTCCTGGCCTGGACCGATCCCTCCCCTGACGCAAGCGTGAGCAGGAAGATCGTGAACACGACTGCCAGTATGCTTACCCCCTGCAGCAGGCTGAAGACGAACGCGCGGCGGTTAATGAGGGGTTCGCGCAGCTTTCGGGGCGGGCGCCTCATCACGTTGGGCTCCTCTTCCACCGCCTCGAACACCGTCGAGCAGGCCGGGTCGATGATCAGTTCCAGGAACGCGATATGGGCAGGCAAAAGCACCAGCGGCATGCCGAGCAGCACCGGCAGAAGCGCCATCCCGGCGATCGGGACGTGCACCGCCAGCAGGAACGACATTGCTTTCTTGAGATTGTCGAATATGCGCCGTCCCAGCCGGACCGCGTGGACTATCGATGAGAAGTCGTCGTTGAGCAGGACCAGCCCGGAGGCCTCGCGGGCGACGTCCGTGCCGCGCTCGCCCATGGCTATGCCGATGTTAGCCGCTTTCAGGGCGGGGGCGTCGTTCACGCCGTCACCGGTCATCGCGACTATCTCGCCGTTGGCCTTGAGCGCGTTGACGATGGCCAGCTTCTGTTCGGGGACCACGCGGGCGAAGACGTTGGTGGTCTTGATGCGCCGGCGCAGTTCCTCATGGCTCATGCGTGACAGTTCCGGCCCCGAAATGTACTGGCCGGGATCAGTGATGCCTATCTCCCGGGCGATATGCATAGCGGTACCGGGATAATCGCCGGTGATCATGATCACGCGGATGCCGGCGCTGTAGGCTTCCTGTATCGCTGCCGGCACGGCCGGCCGGACAGGGTCGATAAAACCGAGAAGACCGACGAGCTTGAACGGGAAATCATGCTGTCCCGCGGGAAGACCGCTCTTGCTGAAAAGGGCTTTGGCCACCCCGAGGATACGCAGCCCCTTTCGCGCCAGCTCCGCGATCGACGCCTCCAGCTCCTTGTGTCTGGCCTCGTCGAGATGACAGAGGTCGGCGATGGCTTCAGGCGAGCCCTTGGCGGCGATGACGAACTGCGTCTTGTCGGGGGATTCCCAGACATGAGAAAGCGCCAGCAGATGCTTCGAGAGAGGATACTCCTTCACCAGCTTCCAATCCTTGTGCAGGTGCTCGGTCCCGGCCAGGCACTTCTCCCCCACGCGCTTTATCTCCCTTTCAATGGGATCAAAAGGGTCTTTCTGGCTGGCGAGGATAGCGTATTCGATAAGGCTGTGGATATCCTCAGAAAGGCGGTGCGGGTCCAGCGAACTGAGCTCCTGGCAGGAGCTCTTCGCGCAGACAGCGGTAAGCTGCATGGCGTTCATGGTCAACGTCCCGGTCTTATCGGTGCACAGGACGGTCGCGGCACCCAGAGCTTCGACGGCGTTGTTCTGGCGCGCGAGGACCTTGTTCCGGGATATCCTCCAGGCACCCAGGGTAAGGAAGATGACCAGAACGACCGGGAACTCTTCGGGGAGCACCGCCATGCTCAGGGTCAGCCCGGAAAGCAGGCCGTTGAGCCAGTTGCCGCGGGTGATACCGAAGACGACGACGATCACGGCGCACAACGCAAGGCCGGTTATAGAGAACTTCCTCACCAGCCTCGCCGTCTCTTTCTGAAGCAGGGTCTTCTCGGGCTTGATCGCGCCAAGCGCCTGGCCGATCTTGCCCATCTCGGTACCGCTGCCGATGCCCGTCACACGCGCCACTCCCCTGCCCTGGACGACGAGCGTGCCGGAGAACACGAACGGAAGATCATCCCCGCCCGGACGGACCTGCTCCTTACTGCCGTCCCACTCAGCCTTACGCACCGGAACGGACTCGCCGGTCAGCAGGGATTCGTCGACCTCAAGGTTAGAAGCGAAAAGGACTACGCCATCGGCGGGCACGCGGTCACCCTCCCTCAGGATGATGATATCGCCGCGGACGACGTCACGGCCTGCGATCCTCTTCTGCCGCCCGTCCCTTATGACCAGCGCGCGGGGGCTTGAGAGCGACCTGAGCGCTTCGAGCGCCCGCTCGGTCTTGCGTTCCTGATAAAAGGTGATACCGATGACCACGAACACGAACGTCATCAGCATCAGGGCGTCCTTGGGGCTTCCCAGGAGCAGATAGATCGCGCCGGCGCCGAGGAGCAGGAGCAGCATCGGCTCGCTGAGCACCTCGAGCATTATCCCGAGTGCGTTCTTGCTCTTCTGGGACGGCAGTTCGTTGAAGCCCTCTTTGCGCAGCCTGAGGTCGGCTTCTTTTTCCGAAAGTCCTTTGGTGTCGTTTTTCACGTCGGTCATCCTGAAAGAAGTTTGAGCTGCTCCTGAAGCATCCGTTGTGCCTCAGTGAGGAATACCATCAGAAGATAACTGGCCGCAAGGACGATCAGCGTGACGAGTGCTTTCCTGGCGGGAGTGAAACGCGGGTTGAACCAGAGCAGGGGCAGGGCGACCGGCCCCACGGAAAGCAGCGCGAAGACAAGGATCGAGGTCTTGAAATACCATTGTACCGCCGGACGATCATCTGCCATCGTCCCCCCTTTTGTCTTGAGTGTGTTTGGCTAGCAAGGGGAGTCTTCTCATTGAGTGCCATTATACTATAATTTAGGGTAAATATGAAGGAGGAAAGACCCTGTTTTTTGCGGCGGGGCCGGTATGGCCGAGATCGGCTCCCTGCTCAAGGAGGACGCGCTGGATATCCCTTATATCGACCTGCCGGGGGCTCTTCCCCTCTTTGACGGCCAGAGCCGCGCATACGCCTGCGGCCTGGCCGGTCGCGCTGCCGATCGCTTCTATCCTGTAGGAAGCCAGTGCCATATGCGTCCCCGAGATGGCCCTGTCCGCGACCAGAAGGTTCTCGGTATCCCTGGGGATCAGACATCTCAACGGGATGTCATACACCGAATCAGGCGGCAGGTGGAGAACCAGGGTCCCTTTACCTGCCGGATTATGAAGATCGATGCAATAGGCGCCGCGCGCGACGACATCATCGAAAGTCCTCCCGGACAGCACATCGTCAGCCGTGAGCACGTAATCGCCCGTGATACGGCGTGATTCCCGCACGTACAACTCGGGCGCGCTCTGGTCTACGCGGCTGCGCTCGAAACCGGGCACGTATTTCCTGAGGAAGAACGCCAGCTCTTTCAACTGCATCTGGCTTTCCACTGCAGCCCGCGTGAGGTCCCAGGCGTCGGTCCCGTTGCTCTTGATCACGCGTGTCGAGTCGACCAGGATCTTGTCCCTGTGCGGCATGCCGAACATAAGTATATTCTCCCTGCACATCTTCAGGTCGCCCGCCTCCTCCGCTTTCCTGATAAGGTCCCACAGGCCGTAGACGTCCATCCACTGGTCGGGATGCTCGCGCACGTATCCGGCGAACCCTTCCCTGTCAAAACCATCGATGAGGAAGAAAAGCGTGAGCGGCTGGGTAAAATGATCCGACTCCCGTCCCAGTTCGAACGGGGCACCGGCAAGTGCGCAGATATCCCCGTCCCCGGTGCAGTCAACGACCGCCTTAGCGCGGATGGCGACAGGCCCTGATTTGGTGTCGAATACGACCCCGCTCACGAACCCGCCCCCGAGCACAGCGAAGGCGTTAGCGTACAGGAAGAGTTTGACTCCCGCTTCCTGCATGAGCTCAAGCGTAACCAGCTTGTATATCTCGGGATCGATCGAAAGGGTGTACCCGGTCTCCTCGGATGGCGGGATCGCGCCGCCGGCTTTCACAAGCCTTTCCACCAATACCCGGAAAAATCCTTCCACCGCCGGCTTACCTCCCGCATCCCTTGGGAGCAGATGCACTCGTCCTTTCTCAGGGAAAAGAGGACGCTGGGACCGGTAGGACATGAGCACCGTCACCAGGGATATGGTGGCGTCACCTCCCAGAAAACCGCCGCGTTCCGCGAGCGTGACGTCAACACCCGACTGCGCGGCTGCCCACGCGGCGGCAAGCCCGGCGCATCCTGATCCGACCACCAGAACGTCCGTCTCCCCGGCATCGATCGCCCTGCGTGCCGGCACGTCGATGTAAACCAGTCGTTCGGGTTTCGGGAAGAGGGCCATCACTTTTCTCCCTGTATCAACGGGAGCCGCACGACGACGGTCGTCCCCCTCCCGGCTTCCGATTCTATCGAAATGTCGCCTTTGTGCATCCTGACCAGCTGCCTGACCACAGAAAGGCCGAGTCCAGACCCGCCTTTCTTTGTAGTGAAGAACGGTTCGAAGAGCCGCTTGAGGTCGGCCTGCTCTATGCCGGTCCCGTTATCGCTTATCCGTATCTCCACCGAACCGTCCTGCAGCCGCGCCGCGAACACGACCTCCCCCTGCCTGCCCTCAGGGATCGCCTCGACCGCGTTATTGAGCAGGTTGTCGACTATCTCCCTGAGCTGGAGAGGATCGGCTTCGATAGCTTTCTCCTTTATCCCGTCGGTCTCCGTCCGCAGTTCCAGCTGCTTTCCCGCGTACCTCGCTTTCGCGATCGTCACGATCTCTTCGAGGAGCGGGCGCAGTTCGATCTTCTGTATCTGGGGGGCCTTCAGCCGGGCATAAAAGAGCAGGTTATCGATTATCCGGTTGCCATCGTCGACCTTGCGCTCGATATTCTCCGCTTTCTCCTCGATCTCCGGATCACGAGCCTTTCTTTTGATGTTGGTCCCCGCCAGCCTGATGAACGCCAGAGGATTGCGCAGTTCATGGGCGACGGTTGCGGCAAGAGTGCCGATATCCGAAAGCCTTCGGGCACGGTCCAGCTCGCGCTGGGTCTCGAGCAGGCGATAGCTGCGTTCCGTGACCAGGTCATCGAGCAGGTCCTTGTCCCTTCTTAATACTTCTTCGGCCTCTTTCCTTTTCGTTATCTCCATCACTGTCCCCGCGAAACGCGGGCTCTGTGACTGTTCCCCGTGTTCCGGCGGGTAGAGCTTCCCTTTCATGCTTATCCATCTCTGCCGGACGGTCTTGAATTCCAGATCAAGTTCCCCCTTTGAAAAAGGCGTCATTACCCCGAGCAGGGCGTTACCCAGCCGCGCCCGCTCGTTTGGCGCTGCGGCAGCTATCAACCTCTCCATATCCACCGGCTCATCGGCTGCCAATCCGAAAAGCATGCGCGCCCGCTCGTCGATCACCAGCTCCTTGGTCAGAGGATAATAGATCACTGTCCCCAGGTCTGCGGCTTCCAGGGCCCTGCGGTACTGCTCGAACGTGTACTTGAGCTGCTCCTGACTTCTGCGCAGCTCTTCTTCGGTCCGTTTGCGGGCGGTGATGTCGACGAAGATCCCCAGGCATCCGCGCACCCTGCTGTCTTCGAAGAGCGGAACCGCGCTGCCAAGGATAGTGATCCATTTCCCGCTCGGCAGGAGGACCTGGAGCTCATGATCCAGGACCGGTCTGGCTGTGGCAACCGCCGTCTGCATCGGCTGTTCATCGGGCCCGAGCTCTTTTCCATTGAGGAAAAATCTCCGTTTCGTCACCTGTCTGCCGCCGACAGCCGGTCCAGCGGAAACATTTTCTCCCGCTGCCGCCTCGTAAAAACGGTTAGCCTGCCTGTTACCGGTGATGTTCTCGCACCGCGGGTCATTGCAGATCCAGATCGCGGCAGGGACAAGGTCCATCAGTTTTTCCAGCTCCTCAGCCCTCAATCTCGCTTTTTCTTCGCTTTTCCTGAGGACTTGTTCGGCCCGTTTGTTTTCTGTGATATCCCGCGCGGATACGACGGCGCCGGCGATCCTCCCTTCCTTATCCCTGATCGGCCCGAAACTGTAGCTGCCCCACCACCGTTGACCTGTATCCTTCCTTCTCAGGATATAGTGGGCGTTTGCTGTCGTCTCTCCCCTCAATGCGCGCCGCAAAGGCCACATTTCCAAAGGGACAGGGGCGCCGTCAGGGGAGAGGACATCGAGGAACTCGTCGTACTGCGGGAGCTTCCGGTACGCTTCCTGCTTGCTCCCTAACCTGTAATAGGTCACCGCCGCCTGATTGACCTCGACGAGTTTTCCGTCGGCATCGGAGATAAAAAGGGCGTCCTGCATGCTCTCAAGCGCCGCCTCGAGCTTGGCATGGCTCTCCTGGATAGCCACCTCAGCCTGTTTGCGTCTCTCCATGGAAAAAGACGCAAGCCACAGCATCAGGATGCCGGTCAAACGGTTGAAGACCGAGAAGCCGATCGGTACAGCCGTCGCGGATGTGAACATCGCCAGGATAATGAACAGAGTGGCGAGCGCGGCAAGACGGCGGATCTGAGGGCCGGTGAGGGGAAAATTCAGCAGGATGGGAAGATAATAAAAGATCCAGTCGCTCAGCCCCAGGGGCGTGAATAAATCCGAGATGAACGTGACCGTATAGATGGCGGCCGCAGCGAGCAAGCCCCAGTTTTTCTCCAGGAAGTCTTTTTTCACTTCTTTATCTGTTCAAAAAAGCCTTATTAATATTGTAGAGCGGGGAAAAGCGTCTGTAATTAGGGGGGATTTGCGGTTTATTGACTTTTTTCACAATGTACAATGACAGGAGGGACGACGTTCGATCGCAGGACCGCGGAACCGGGAAACAGGTGAGGTTATTCCAGGAGCACGATCCCGTAATAATGCGCTTTTGAGCTGTCCTGATCGTCGAGGGTCTCAATAGGAAGACCGTTGGCGCGGGCGGTGGTGAAGACGTCGATACCGCACGCCTCCAGCGCCGGACGCGCTTTTTCGGGATGGCGGCAGCCCCCCTCAAAATCACAGGTATTGCAGATCGTGCAGGGGCCGGCTCCCATGCCGAAAGCCTTGTGGTAACCGGCAAGGAAAGCCTCCCTCTCCAGCTTTGAGACTATGCCGGAGACGTGGGCGTGCTCCCTGTCGGTGACCTGGACCATGATCGCTTTTTTGTAATCCTCGAGCATCTGCCGGGTCTCTTCGGGCTTGGGAGAACGCGGCGGACAGGTCAGGCACTGGCCGTACCCCGAGCAGCCGAACTGGCATTTCCTGCGCACCCATCCGGCAGTCTTGATCGTCGAGGCCTTTATCACCTTGGCCTGTCGGGCGCCCAGCTTCAGTGCGCTCTTGCGCAATTCCTCCGCGGTCTTCCTCATCACGTCCCCTCCCTGCCGCCGGCAGCTGCGATCCATTCCGCGGCGGTCATGACCCTGCTGAACCTCATCGCCTGGGTGACAAGTATGGCGCGGTGCATCTCTTCAGCGGTGACCGTCCCTCCTGCATTCGAAAGCGGGAACGTCCCCGTGGCGTCCGAAAGGAACTCGACGGCGAAACCGAGCTCGAGAGCCTGGCGGGAAGTCGTATCGCAGCACATCTGGACCATGTAGCCGGCGATAGTGATCGTCCCGATACCCCTCTCCCGCAGCCAGGAGGCCAATCCGGTCCCGGTAAAACTCCCCGGCATCGCCTTCTCGATCAGCACGTCGCGGGGCCGCTTCTCGACTTCAGGGTGCAGCTTCCATGCCTCGCTTCCGCGCGTGAACGACGCCATGGCGGACGAAGAATGCTGGACCACGACGATGGGTATACCGGCCTTGGCGGCATGGTCCATCGCCTTGAGGATGTTCTCAAGACTCCCCGGGGGATACGTTATCTTCATCTTCCCCGAGAAGTACACGTTCTGCACGTCGATGACCAGAAGCGCGCGTTTTTCCATCGTAAAAACCTTCCGCTAATCTCCCCGGTCGGAACTTCTATATTTTCTTTCCAACATAAAATACATACCCGTAATATTCTTTATACTTATTATAAAGTTCAGCTCCATGCTTTTCATATCTCACGAATTCTTCGGCAGATTTATTACCTTTGTATTTATCCAGAAATAATTTTTGTGCTGTTATTTCCGGAACAAAAAAGTTATCGATCCAGCAAGTCTCAGGCAATATGAATGATGCTGTAACAACATAGCCTGCTTTTTGCATTTGAGCGATTTTATTTGGAATGGTGTCTATTTCAGGATAGGCTTCATTCCAGAAATCAAATATTTCCTTTGGCCGCTCTTCTGTAAACCATGATGCATCAGTAACAGCGATAGAGCCGCCTTTTTTCAAGAACTTATTCCAATAATTCATGCCTTTTTCAAAACCAATATTATATATTGCCCCTTCACTCCAAATAAGGTCTAATTCATTTAATTGAAAATCAAGCTTATCCATTGAACCAATAACGCCTTTAACTCTGCCTTGAAGATCCAGTTTTTGCGCATTGTCATTTAGTTTGTCGATAAAACCGGGGAATAGATCAATGGCCGTAATATTCCCCGGGGTGTTTTGAGCCAAAACTATAGTTTGACCTCCAGTACCACAACCAAGGTCAGCAATGCGTGATCCTTCGCGCATATTACCAATAAAGCTTAATGCCCTTAGTGTTGCTTCCCGGCTTCCTGGACCCTGGCGATCCATACTGGAAAAATATTCGCAAATTAATGCAATATCAAAGTCGTGAATATTTTGCTTTTTATCGCTCATTTTGCGGCTAAAAGTAAAATTCGAACCCTCGCGCTCTTAGATGACGAGCGCAAAGGTTCGAATTGGTTGAATTTCGGAGAGGCTGGGATTTGAACCCAGGGTCCAGGTTTCCCCAGACAACTCATTAGCAGTGAGTTGCATTCGACCACTCTGCCACCTCTCCAGATCTATTTGTTGCCGGCAGCTCTTTTCTTCTTGAAGAATTCCGAGACCACGAAAGCGCATTGTTCCTGAAGGACGCCCTTCCTGACATGCACCCGGTGGTTCAAGCACTTGTTATCTATTATGTTGAAAACAGAGCCGCAGGCGCCGGTCTTGGGGTCATCGGCGCCGTATACCAGCTCTTTGACGCGGGCGAGGACTAGAGCACCGGAACACATGCTGCAAGGTTCAATTGTAACATATACCGAAGCGTCAATCAACCACTTAGACCCCATCCGCTCGCAGGCGCTGGTGATGGCGATCATCTCGGCATGGGCGGTAGGGTCCCTGAGGAGCTCGACCTGATTATGGCCGCGCGCGATCACGTCGCCGCCGACGACGACAACACAGCCCACGGGTACGTCACCGTTCTCGGCGGCCTTGCGCGCCTCTTTGAGCGCTTCGGCCATGTAGAGTTCGTCAGGTCTCATGCGGGGAATAAAAAAAAATGCGCCCAGCTGGAGTCGAACCAGCAACAACTTGCTCCGTAGGCAAGTGCTCTATCCAATTGAGCTATGGGCGCATAAGAAAAACAATGTCAGTTATTATAGCATAAGGCCCGTTATTTTCAATTATGTTTTCTTGGATATGCTCCGGGGAAAGTTCTGAGGCGCCCGTTTCTGCAGGAAATACTGGTGATACTCCTCCGCCTCGTGGAATTTCTGTACGGGGAGTATCTTGGTGAGGATGTCACGCTGGAAGAAGTCGCTTTTCTCGATCCTCTCTTTGGACGCCCGTGCCGCCGCCTCCTGTTTGGGGCTGTGATAGAAGATGACCGACTGGTACTGGGTCTTGGCCGGAAATGTCGGGTCGTGGACGTTCCAGAAGACATGCAGAAGGTCGTCGTAAGAGATTAGAGAAGGATCATATTCGACCTCAACGACTTCGGTATGGCCGGTCTTGCCCGAGCAGACCTCCTCATAGGTGGGGCTGTCCTTCTCGCCGCCAAGATATCCCACACGGGTGGCGACCACACCCTTCATCTTCCGGTACGCCTCCTGCACACCCCAGAAGCACCCTGCTCCAAACGTGGCCTTTTCCAGTTTCTGCTCTGCCATCGAAACTCCTTACCATAATGGTAGCGCTGACTGGAAAAGCTGTACATCGTGCGGTTCCCTGACTTGCTATCCAGTTTCTACCTATAATTTTACCCGGGCGAAGACTATCGCCGACAGTGGCTGGCGCGAACCGTAGGCATCCTCGAGTGAGGAAGGCAGGATATCGACGATCAGCATCCAGCCGACCCCCCACTGCGCCTCTTTATATATGGGAAAATCGCGGATATACCCCGCCTGGACCTCGTAGACGGTAAAGACCTTCTCCGCCATCGGCCCGCCCGGGAAGAGCTCATCCTGGTCCACGCGTTCGACCCGGCCGAAATACGTGTGCTGCTTGTTGATGACCGTCGTCAGTTCGAGCAGGTACGCGGCGGTCACGGGACCCGGCTGTTTATTGTTCCATCCGTACCCGCCTGAGATCTGAGTGACATAGCCGTCCCCGATGCTGTTGAGGCTGACGAAAGAGGTCGCGCGTATTATATCGGTCATGTCCCTCGGCTCCAGAGGTTTCTCCAGCCGCCCCAGACTGAGATCCCAAGTCAGTACGGGCGAAAGGTTGAACGCAACTCGCCCTGAGTACGATTTGAACTTGACCTGCTCGGGATTGAAATTCAGGTTCCAATGGTTCTTGTCGGGCTCACGGCCGTTGAAAACGGAAGCGTCGAGCTTCATAAATTCGTTGGTATATCCGGCGGTGACTGTCGGTGCTCTGGAATGGCTTCGGTCCATCCAGTTGTAGGAAAGAGGCGCGACCGGAATATCCCGGCTTGAGAACCTTTCGGTATAAAGCGGCGGTCCCAGGGCCGGTTCTCCGGGATAACCGGCGTAGACGAATCCCCAGCTTGCCTCCGAAAGCGGGAAGCTGTAGCTTGCGGCAAGCTCGGAAAAAAGGTCGTTGGGCTGCTGATGGTCCAGGAGACGGTCCCTCCCGTTATCAGTGCCGCCTGTGCGCAGGAGGAGCGGGTAGCCTTCGCTGCCGTTATAAGGGTCTAAAGAGAACCTAAAATGCGTACCCAGGATCCCATCCTCAACAGGGTACTGCGAAGCCAGCGAGATCATGCTGGTCGTAAAGAAGCCGTCATCCCCCCTTTTGCCCTGCTGGATGATATATCCACCGTTGGCAAAGCCGTGATAAAGGAAGGTAAGGTCATCGCGCCTGCTGGAGATGCCGGCGACGGGAGTGGTCTGGGGCTGCCAGCTGGTGCCGGAGGATTCGCGGCCTAGCGGATAGCCTCCGTAGAAACCATGCAGTTCTTCGGCAGGGACGTCCTCGGCTGACGCGGGCGGGACCAAGAGGAACGGTAACAGGAAACAAAGCAAAGAAGCGTTTATTATTTTCATCAATAAGGTCGTAGCGCAGCGACAACAATTGCTCTTTACTTTACTCTATTTCCAGCCATGGGCCAATATCCCCGCGCCGCTTTCTATTGACTTTCTTCTAAGTACGGGGACGTGTTAATTGGGGACACGCTATACGAATTTAACTAACTGTGGAATATTAAGTTACGGATTTAACTTTTTAAGCGTTTAAGCGATAAGGTCGTTTTTATAAAATGCTTGGAACCGTGGAACACGTCCCCGGATTATTGGACAATGGGAAGGCGGACGGTCACGGCTGTTCCTTTGTCCTGCTCGCTTTGGAAATCGATGCTGCCGTTGTGGAGCGAGACGACCTGCTGGGCGACCGTAAGACCCAGGCCAGTGCCCTGTGATTTAGTGGTGAAGAAAGGTTTCCTGATCTTTTCGAGGACATCGGGTGACATACCTGTCCCGTTATCGATGACCGCGATCTCGACTTCGCTGGCGGATCTTACCGCGCGGACCAATATCTTGCCCTCCCTGCCGGTTATCCCTTTGATCGCGTCACAGGAGTTATTGATAAGATTGTTGAATATTTCCTTCAACTGCACGGGGTCAGCCTGTATCCGGAGGCCGTTTATACTTTCGGCGTCGAGATGTATCCTTGTCTCGCATCCCTTGTTCTTCATCCGCGCGGTATCGACGCATTCCTTGAGCAAAGGAGCGATCTCGACCTCCTTCCAGCTCGGAGGCTTGATACGCGAGTAGAAAAGTATATCGTCGATGATCTGGTTGCTCTCGCTGATCTTCTTGTCGATCGTCTCGAACTGGCGCTGGAAACGCGGGTCCTGCGACTTGCGGCGCATGTTGAAGTTCGCCAGCTGGATCGAAGCCAGGGGATTGCGCAGTTCATGGGCGACGGTCGCCGCGAGCTTCCCGAGATCGGACAGCCTGCTTGCCTGGTCGAGGTCATGCTCGGTCTTGAGCAGTTTCCTCGTCCGTTCCTCGACCATCCGTTCCAGCGCCTGCTTATCCTCCTCAAGCGTCTTCTGCCCTATCCTCAGACGCGTTATGTCGCGGGCGACTCCCATCACGGTAGTCACTTTATCGTCGATGAATTCCGGGATGATTATCTGGTCAAGGAACATCTGGCCGTGGGGGGTGTCAAGCACCAGCTCTTCCCTCTCGATCTGGTCTGTCCGAAACGCCCGCAGGATGCACGACTTAAGCTTTTCCCCGTCCTTCAGGTGAAGCTCATCGATGGTCTTGCCTACGTACCAGGAAGGAGGATTACCCCTTATGGACCGGCTTGAGGGGTTAGCGTATATGAATCGAAGCTCCCTGTTCCAGCGCGCGATGATATCGGTCGAGTTCTCCACAAGGGTCTGGAATTCCTGCTCCCGCCGCCTGAGCGCGTTCTCCGCCCTCACCATCGGGGTCACATCATTGCCTATCGCGATGACCTCACGCCTTCCGTCCCTGTCTACCAGGGCCTTGTTCGACCAGGCTACCCATACCCGCTGGCCATCTTTTGTTATGTTCTCATTGAGCGAGTTCGCGTATTTCTCCGGTTCTTTCAGTATGTCATCAGTCAACCGTTCCAGGTTCCGTCCGGTCGATTCCCTTGACGGCACAAGGATACTCACATCCTTTCCCAGCAGTTCCTGCTGTTCATAACCGAAAAAA
>JBLMZF010000155.1:0-3889 GCA_050258655.1 Deltaproteobacteria bacterium
GCCGAGGCCAATGAGGCGGCGATAAAGCTTGCCCGCCGGTTCGGCAAAGGCCGGTACGAGGTGATCACCTTCGAGAACGCTTTCCACGGCAGGACGCTGGCGATGATCACCGCTACCGGACAGGCGAAGTATCAGGAAGGTTTCAAGCCCTTGCCTGAGGGGTTCAAGCAGGTCAGGTTCAACGACCTGGAGGCGGTAAAGGCCGCGGTAACCGATAAGACGGCAGCCGTTCTGATCGAGCTCGTCCAGGGAGAGGGCGGGATCAACATCGCACGTAAAGAATTCGTGCAGGGGCTGCGCAAGCTCTGCGACGAGAAGAAGCTCATGCTCATCGTCGACGAAGTGCAGACGGGCATCGGCAGGACGGGCACGATGTTCTGCTGGCAGAACTACGGTATAGTCCCGGATTGTTTCACCCTCGCCAAGGCTATCGCTGGCGGCCTTCCGATGGGCATCATGATGTGCCGGGCGGAACTCGCTGATTGCCTGCCGCCGGGGACCCACGCATCGACTTTCGGCGGAGGGCCGGTGGTGTGCAAGGCGGGGCTGGCGGTCCTGGGCGCCATCCGCAAGGATAAATTGCTTTCGAAGTGTTCCGAACTGGGTGCCTATCTTATCGGGAAACTGAAGGGGCTTCAGGCTGAATGCAAAGGTATCACCGACGTCCGGGGAATAGGCCTGATGTGCGGCGTCGAGCTTTCGTCTCCCGGCGCCGATGTCCTCGCCAGGGCGCGGGAGAACGGGCTGTTGATCAACTGCACGCATGATAAGGTACTGAGGATCATGCCTGCGCTGACTACCAACAAAAAAGAGATCGACAAAGCGGTCTCTCTCCTGGGAAAGGCACTAAGAGGCGGGTAAGAGATGAAAAAAGACCTGTTGACCATCGCTGAAATGAGCACAAAGGAGATAAACGAGCTGTTCGCGCTGACCGCGGACCTCAAGAAGTCGCCGGAGAAGCATTCCTCCGCGCTCAAGGGCAAATCCCTGGCGTTGATCTTCGAGAAGCCGTCGAACAGGACCTACGTCTCTTTCCAGGTGGGCATGTTCGAGCTGGGAGGCAATTCGATCTACCTCGGCCCCGAACAGATCAAGCTGGGCGTAAGGGAGACGATCCACGACGTGGCCAAGACGCTTTCCCGTTTCGTCGACGGGATCATGCTGCGCACCTTCGGCCATGACAAGGTGCTGGATATGGCGAAGAACGCGGGCGTCCCGGTCATCAACGGACTTTCCGATTTCGCCCATCCCTGCCAGGCGCTCGCAGACGTGTTCACGATCAAGGAGAAGTACGGCAAGTTCAAAGACGTCGATGTGGCCTATATAGGCGACGGGAACAACGTCTGCCATTCACTGATGTTCTGCTGCGCGAAAGTGGGGCTGAACATCAATATCGCCACCCCGGCCGGGTACGAACCGGACAAGGGCATGGTGGAAGGGGCGCTTAAGGCGGCAAAGGAATCCGGGTCCCGCATACAGCTCTTTACCGATCCGAAAAAGGCGGTCAAGGGCGTCGACGTCATCTACACCGACGTCTGGGCCTCGATGGGGCAGGAGCAGGAGGCGCAGAAGCGCAAAAAGGATTTCAAGGATTTCCAGGTGAGCAAGGGGCTGGCCTCGCTGGCGGACAAGGACTATCTGATCATGCATTGCCTTCCCGCCCATCGCGGCGAGGAGATCGATGACGTGATCGACAGCGACCATTCCATCGTGTTCGATCAGGCGGAGAACAGGCTGCACGTGCAGAAGGCGATACTCATCAAACTGATAAGAGGTTAAACAATGAAGAAGATTGTTCTCGCGTATTCGGGCGGTCTTGACACGTCCTGCGCCATAAAGTGGTTCAAGGACAAGGGATTCGACGTGGTCTGTTTCATCGCTGCCCTCGGCCAGGGTGAGGACTTCCAGGCGATAGAGGAACGCGGCCTCAAGGCCGGCGCTTCCAAGGTCTACATCAAGGACCTCGAAGACGAGTTCATCAGGGATTTCATCGTTCCGGCGATAAAGGCGAACGCCGTCTATGAGGGCAAGTATGTCCTGGCCACCGCGCTGGGCAGGCCGCTGATCGCCAAGTACCTTGTCGAGGTCGCGCACAAGGAGAAAGCGGATTACATCGCGCACGGCTGCACCGGCAAGGGCAATGACCAGGTCCGTCTGGAGGTCACCGCCAACATCCTTGACCCGAAGCTCAAGATCCTGGCGCCCCTGCGCGACTGGGAGTTCAAGTGCCGCGAGGATGAGATCGAGTACGCGATAAAGAACAAGATCCCGATCGACGTGACCAGGAAGAAGATCTACAGCATCGACAAGAATATCTGGGGGCTGGCCATAGAGGCGGGGATCCTCGAGGACCTCGAGCAGGAACCGCCCGAGGACGCCTACATGATGACGAAGAACCCGCTGACCGCTCCGAAGAAGCCGGCGTACGTCGAGATCATGTTCGAGAAAGGAGTCCCGGCCGCCCTTAACGGGAAGAAGATGTCCCTGAAGTCGATCATAACCGAGCTCAATAAGAAGGCCGGCGCCTACGGTATCGGCAGGAGCGACATGGTCGAGAACAGGCTTGTCGGCATCAAGTCGCGCGAGATCTATGAAGCGCCGGGCGCGACCGTCATCCTGTCCGCGCACAGGGAGCTTGAATGCGTCGTCCTGGACAGGGAGGTGCAGCATTTCAAGGAGATCGTATCGCTCCGGTACGCTGAGCTCTGCTATTACGGGCTCTGGTATTCCGAGCTCAAGAAAGCGCTCGATGCGTTCGTCGAATCGACGCAGAAATACGTGACCGGTTCCATCCGCATGAGGCTGGTTCCCGGCGCCTGCATAGTGGCGGGCAGGCAGTCCCCGTACTCGCTGTACAAGAAAGAGCTGGCAACGTACGGCAAGGAGGATACCTTCGACCAGAAGCTGGCCGAAGGGTTCATCAGGCTCTGGGGAATGCCTTATAAGCGATAACACCCGGCGTTAACGTGCACCCCGCGCCTATATGGTATTGCGCGGGTGTTCGCCTCGTGGCGAAGTGTTGGCCTCGTGGCCAAGGAGACAGCTATGGGAAAGAAACTGTGGGGAGGAAGGTTCGCCAAGGGAACAGACCCTCTGGTCGAGAAGTTCACCACCTCGATCCACTATGACAAGAAACTGGCCGTCTACGACGTCCTCGGTTCGCTGGTGCATATCCGGGTGCTCAAGGGCGCCGGCCTGCTTTCCCCGTCTGAATACGCCAAGCTGGAGAAAGGGCTGCGGTCGCTCCTGAAACGGATCGGCAGCGGTATGCCTGTTCACGAAAAGGAAGAGGATATCCATACCTTTGTGCAGAACGAGCTGATCAGGACCGCTGGCAAGGCCGCTCTCAAGCTCCATACCGCCCGGTCGCGCAACGACCAGGTGGTCTTCGCGGTCAAGCTCTACTGCAAGGACATGCTGACTGAGCTTGGGGTGGGCATCCTCAGGCTCGAGAAGTCTTTCCTCGACCTGGCTTCGCGCAACAAAGGACTCATCATCCCCGGCTTTACCCATCTCCAGCACGCCCAGCCGGTGTACCTGAAGGATTATCTGGGCGCGTACGTGGAGATGCTCAAGCGGGACAACCAGCGGCTCCAGCAGATAAAGAACTCGATCCGGATGACGATGGGTTCCGGAGCTCTGGCCGGTACGCCGGTGTCTTCCCGGAAATACGCGCTGAAACTGGATATCCCCGAGCTCAAGGATATCGGGGTCGAAAGCATTTCGGCCCCCGACAATTCCCTCGATACGGTCAGCGACAGGGATTTCGTCATCGAGATCATCTCGGCACTTTCACTCGCGGCTACCCATCTTTCGCGGTTTGCCGAGGACATGGTCCTCTGGGCGTCGAAAGAATTCTCGTTCGTGGACATCGATGATGCCTATTGCA
>JBLMZF010000156.1:0-2895 GCA_050258655.1 Deltaproteobacteria bacterium
CGAACCTGGCCATGCTCCTGCCTCCCGAGGGATTGAAGAAGAAAGGCTACCGCATCTGGACGGTCGGCGACGACATCGCCTGGATGCGCATAGATTCGGACGGTTCCCTGTGGGCGATCAACCCCGAGACCGGATTTTTCGGCGTCGCGCCCGGGACGAACTCGCTGACCAACCCGACCATGGTCGAGACGATCAGGAAAAACACCATCTACACCAACGTCCTGCTCAAGCCGGACGGTACGGTGTGGTGGGAAGGCGCCGACGGGGAAGTCCCGCCGCGCGGCATCGACTGGCAGGGGCGGCAGTGGCGGCCCGGGCTTACGGACGCGCAGGGCGCCAGGATACTGGGTGCCAATGCCAACAGCCGTTTCACCGCGCCGATCTCTCAGTGCGCCTCGGCCTCGTTCCGTCTTGAACAGCACCACGGAGTGCCGATCTCGGCGATCGTCTTCGGCGGAAGGAGGGCCCGTCTTGCCCCGCTGGTCTACGAATCGTTCAACTGGGAGCACGGCGTCTTTGTCGGCGCCACGATGGCATCCGAGCGCACCGCCGCCCAGTACGGCAAACAGGGCGAGGTCAGGCGGGATCCGATGGCCATGATCCCGTTCTGCGGCTACAACATGGCGGGGTATTTCTCGCACTGGCTGTCTATGGGCACGAGGATGAAGAAGCAGCCGAAGGTCTTCCACGTGAACTGGTTCAGGACCGACGAAAGCGGGAAGTTCATCTGGCCCGGCTACCGGGAGAACCTGCGTGTGATAGAATGGATATTGGACCGGTGCAGCGATAAGGTGGGAGCGGTAAAGACCCCCATAGGGTATGTGCCGGACCCGAAGGACCTGGATATGACCGGTCTTCAGCTTGCTCCCGGAACGATGGAGAAGCTTTTCGCTGTCGACGCCGGCGAATGGAAGACCGAAGCGGAGGGGGTAAAAGCGTTTTTCAAGCAGTTCAAGAAAGACCTGCCGAAAGAGCTGTGGGACGAACTGACCGCGCTCGAGGAACGGCTTAACGATGGAGATGACGCTGATGGCTGAGCAAGTCCTTCTGAAGACCCATTTTCCTGAACTTACGCTGTTCAGGCGCGGCAAGGTGCGCGACGTGTACGACATGGGGGATACCCTCCTGTTCATCGCCACCGACCGTATCTCCTGTTTCGATGTCGTCCTGCCGGACGGGATCCCGTACAAAGGGAAGATCCTTACCGCGATGTCTCTGTTCTGGTTCGAATACCTGAAGGACGCCATACAGAACCATCTGATCACCGCCGACGTCGAGCAGTACCCGGAACAGCTCAAAAAATACGCCGACGTGCTCCGGGGCAGGTCGATGCTGGTCAAGAAGACACGGTCGATACCTGTCGAATGCGTGGTCCGCGGCTACCTTACCGGCTCGGGGCTCAAGGAGTACAGGGAGAAAGGCTCGGTCAGCGGCGTCCTCCTGCCCAAGGGGCTCGAGGAATCGTCGATGCTCGGCCTGCCGATCTTCACCCCGTCCACCAAAGAGGAGACCGGGCACGACGTGAACATCTCCTACGAACAGGTCATCAAGCAGATGGGGGAGAACGCATCCTCCATGCTCAGGGAATATTCGGTGCGCATCTACGCGCGCGCCCGCGATTACGCGTTCAACAAGGGGATCATTCTTGCCGACTCCAAGTTCGAGTTCGGTTTCCTCGGCAACGACCTGATCCTCATCGACGAAGTGCTCACCCCCGATTCGTCCCGTTTCTGGCCGAAAGACACGTACAAGCCCGGCGCCCCCCAGCCGAGCTTCGACAAGCAGTTTGTCAGGGATTACCTCGAGGGACTCGACTGGGACAAGAACCCCCCGGCCCCGAACCTCCCCGAGGATATAATCCTCAAGACATCCGAGAAGTATCTCGAAGCGTACAAGCGGCTCACGGGCAAGCAGTTTACTCCATAACTTCCCCCCCAAGGAAAGAATGGAAAAATTAAAGAACCTAGGTGCCACCGTTCTCAGGATCGGCGTCAGCATCGCTTTGCTCGCGTTCCTCTTCACCAGGATAGACGCTGTCCACGTCCTTCAGACCATACGTCAGGTGGATAAGTTCTACCTGTTCCTGGCGCTTGCCGTCAATCTCCTTATCTACGTCGCCTGCTATTACCGGTGGAAGATGCTTTTGAACGGCGTGGGGGTTTTCCCCTCGCACAGGAAGCTCATCTCCTCTTTTTCCGGCGGCATATTCTTCAACACCTTCCTGCCTTCCACGGTGGGGGGGGATTTCGTGCGCACGTTCGACCTCGCCCAGAGGACGCAGAAGGGGCATGAGGTCGCGGCTACCGTCATCATGGACAGGCTCAGCGGCTACGCCGGGATGATGGTGGTGACGCTGTTCGGCGTGTTCGCCGGCGCCCAGCTTATCGGCGGGGACAGGCTGGTGGTCCTGTCTGTCGCCGGGCTGACGCTTGCGCTGGCCCTCATCGTCGTCGTGCTCTTCAACGACGCCATATTCAACAAGGTCAATGCGATGCTGGGCACTTCCGATACCGGCCGCCTGGGCAGGGTCCGGCGGGCGATCCAGCGTGTCCACGAAGAGGTCTATTTCTTCCGCAGCCAGAAGCGCCTGGTGATCAACACCCTGGCGCTCTCCATAGTCGTCCAGATCGTCGGTCCCGTGGCTGCGTACCTGACCTCGCTCGCCCTTGGCCTCAAGATCAACATACTCTGTTTCCTGGTGTTCCTGCCCATCATCTCGGCGATCACGCTTCTGCCGATCTCGACGGGAGGGCTGGGCTTGAGGGACGTGATGACCGTTTTCTTTTTCGCCAAGGTAGGCGTCGCCCGCAACGCGGCGTTCGCGCTGTCGCTGATCGGTTTCGCCTACCTCCTGGTCTACGCAATGGTCGGAGGGATGATCTATGTCCTTACACT
>JBLMZF010000157.1:0-31090 GCA_050258655.1 Deltaproteobacteria bacterium
AGGAGAATTTCCTCACCGGACCTTTCACCGTCGGGCAGGTGGTCAGCGTCGTCCTTTTCATCACCGCCCTCGCCGTGATCGCCTTGAATCTCAGGCGCAGGAACCGCCCCGCCTGAAGTCCCTCCCGTTGCAAAAATCCCTTTTTGTGATATACTCTCCAATCATAAAGGCTTGATTAAAAAGGAGGAGCGGTGAACAGACTTTTCGCGGTACTGGCTTCGGCGGCCCTCGTCGTCTGCGGGTGCGCGGGAACTCAACAGAACCATACGGTCGAAGGCGCGGCTGTCGGCGGGTTGGTCGGCGCGGGCGCGGGAGCTATCATCGGCCACCAGAGCGGCCACGCGGGCGGCGGAGCACTTATCGGCGGCGCGCTGGGCGCGTTGACGGGAGCTTTCGTGGGTAACAAGATGCCCAAGGAACAGCAGGGGCAGCAGCAGGCAGCTCCTGCCGAGCAGCAGGCGCAGGCGGCCCCGGCAGTGCAGCAGTCATCGAACACCCAGCTTTCAGTGGATGAGATCGTGACGATGACCGGCCAGGGTGTAGGCGACGATGTGATTGTCGACAGGATCCACCTTACCAACTCCCGGTTCTCCCTGACCGCGGCGCAGGTCGACATGCTCAAGCAGAAAGGCGTCAGCCAGAAGGTTATCAGCGCGATGCAGGGCGCGTAACACCGGCGAAACAGGTATTTTCAGGAAAACGGCTGTCATGAAAATGGCAGCCGTTTTCATTTTACGGCTCACGTGGTACCCGGCGCTTATCGGATTTGCGCCGGTACGCGCTTCGTAGCGCGAAAACGCTTTCATATGCCGCCCGCCGGGAGGTTGAAAAAGACTCTTTCGTGAAGTATATTCTTCTTATATGGTATTCTTCATTATGTGTAAGGAGACCCGATGATAGTTTTAGTCGCCGGAGGACTGGTCGTCTTCATCCTGGTGTGCCTGGTGCTTTTCTTCACCACGCCCGCGTCCTCACCGAACGTTCCCATTCAGCCTCAACCCAGAAGGATAAAGAACCCTGCCGAGTCTCTTCAGCAGATGGTAGCTTCGCGTGACCAGAAGATATCCGCTTTGCAGGCGGAGATCGCGGAGCTGCGTTCCGGGTTCGAGCTGAAAAAGGAGGAGGCCGACAAGCTTGCCGCCGAGGTGCGGGATTACACTGCCCGTAAGACCTCGCTCGAAGAAGAGCTGGCGCGCAGGGACAAATTCGTCTCCACCAACGAGGAAGTGCTGGTCAAGCTCAAGAAGGACGCCTTTGATATCAAGAACCAGCTGCTTGCCAAGGAAAAGGAGCTCAGCGAGGAGTTCACCAAGAACGTGGATCTGGTGCGTGACCTGCGCGAGATGACCGCCCAGAGGGACGGTTTCGACAGTCAGAGCAGGGACAAGACCCAGGAGATCGAGAGGCAGAGGCATATCCTCGAGAAGCTTCAGGCGACGCTCAAGGAGAGGGACGGTAAGATAGCCGAACTTTCCGCGGAGATAGCCAGGAAGAAGAAGGAGCTCGAGGAGAGCGAATGGGTGCCGAAACGCGAGTTTCGCAAGCTCAACGATGAGTACAGCGCGCTGGAGACCGAGCTGGACGAGAAGATGCAGGAGCTCGAGAAGAAAGAGGATACCATCCGTCAGCTTTACGCTAAGCTGAAAGCGGCACAGGAAACAGCGGCCGCTCAGGCGCCGGCGTCCAGGCCGGCTGCTCCTGCTGTCGAAACACCTGCCGTTCCCGCAGCTTCTGTTCCGGTCGAAGAGAATACGCCGGAGATCCCATCTGCTCCAGAAGCGGAGAAGACCACCGAGCTGCCCGCAGAAGAGAAAGCGCCTGAACCAGCCGCGCCGCCGGTCGATCCGGCTGCCGCGGAAGAAAAAGCTCCTGAGCCCGCGCCGCCTGTCGAACCGAAGGCGCCGGAACAGACTGCGCCTTCCGAGGAGGAAAAACCGGTTGAAACTGCGCCCGAGCCAGCGGAAGCGGTGGAGCCGGCTAAAGCCGAGGAGGGCCCTCAGCCACCGCCGCAATCCCCGCCCTCATCGGAAGGGGCGGGATGCGCTGGGGCGCAAGCGGAGGCGGCGGGACGGACCCGTGTCCAGCCCGACTTCGATCTGGCGAAGATCCGCAACATCGGTATCATGGCGCACATCGACGCCGGCAAGACCACGACCACTGAACGTATCCTTTATTATACCGGCCGCTCGCACAAGATCGGCGAGGTGCATGACGGCAAGGCACAGATGGACTGGATGAAACAGGAACAGGAGCGCGGTATCACCATCACCGCCGCCGCCACCACCTGCCATTGGAACGGCTGCCGCATCAACATCATCGATACGCCCGGCCACGTCGATTTCACGGTCGAGGTGGAGCGCAGCCTGCGCGTGCTGGACGGGGCGGTCGCCCTTTTCTGCGCGGTCGGAGGCGTGGAACCGCAGTCGGAGACGGTCTGGCGCCAGTCGAACAAATACAACGTCGCCAAGATCGCTTTCGTCAATAAGATGGACCGCACCGGCGCCGATTTCTACGCCGTGCTCGGGCAGATAGAGAAACATCTCGGGGCCAACGCCTGCGCGATCGAGCTGCCGATCGGGGCCGAAGATACCTTCCGCGGGGTCGTGGATCTGATAGAGATGAAGGCCGTCCTCTACAAGGATGAGACCCTCGGCAAGGAGTACACGGTCGAAGAGATCCCCGCGGACATGCTCGAGAAGGCGAAGGAGTACCGCCGCGCGATGCTGGAGAAGGCGTCCTCTTTCGATGACGGGCTGATGCAGAAGGTCCTCGGCGCTCCCGAGACGATAACGAAAGAGGAGCTGGTCGCCGCGCTGAGGAAAGGGACGATCGCCAATCAGCTCCTGTGCGTGCTCTGCGGCGCCTCGTTCAAGAACAAGGGCGTGCAGAAGCTGCTTGACGCCGTGACGATGTTCCTGCCTTCGCCGCTCGACCTTCCGCCCGCGCACGCCCACGAGCCCGAAAAGCCGGATGCACCGATAGAATGCAAGCCGGAATCCTGTCAGCCGCTGAGCGCGCTGGCGTTCAAGGTGCAGTCCGACCCGCATATGGGCAAGCTGGTCTACCTGCGCGTGTATTCGGGCGTGCTCGAGAACAGCACCTACGTTTACAACGCGACAAAGGACAAGCGTGAGCGCATCGGAAGGATCGTGCGCATGCACGCCAACCAGCGCGAACCGATCGAGCGCGCCTTCCCCGGCGATATCGTCGCCGTGGTCGGCCTTTCAAGCACCCTTACCGGCGATACGCTCTGCGAACAGGAGACGCCGCTGCTGCTGGAGGCGATCAGC
Source organism: Deltaproteobacteria bacterium (assembly GCA_050258655.1). GTDB lineage: Bacteria > Omnitrophota > Gorgyraeia > Gygaellales > Profunditerraquicolaceae > JBLMZF01. The sequence continues at coordinate 3,291 of JBLMZF010000157.1, forward strand.
TTCCCCGTCCCCGTCGTCTCGCTGAGCATAGTGCCTAAGAGCCGGGCCGATCAGGACAAGCTCGGCAAGGGGCTGGCCAAGCTGACCGAGGAAGACCCCACCTTCATGGTCAACACTGATGAGGAGACCAAGGAGACTGTGCTTACCGGCATGGGCGAGCTGCACCTGGAGATCATCGTCGACCGCCTCAAGCATGAGTTCGGCGTCGAGGCGGTGGTGGGCCAGCCCAAGGTCGCCTATCGCGAGACGGTCACTGCCTCCGCTGAGGATGAATATAAGCACGTCAAGCAGTCCGGCGGACGCGGCCAGTACGGCCACGTCGTGCTCAAGATGGAACCCAACGAACCGGGTAAAGGATACGAGTTCACTAACAACATCAAGGGCGGCGCCATCCCGCGCAATTTCTTCCCCGCCATAGAGAAGGGGCTTGCGGAGGCGATGAAGACAGGCGCCTATGCCGGATACCCTGTAGTGGACCTGAAGATCGGACTGCTGGATGGTTCCTTCCACGAGGTCGACTCCTCGGAACTGGCTTTCAAGCTCGCCACCATTCAGTGCTTCAAGAAGGTGTTCATGATGTGCGGCCCGATCCTGCTGGAACCCTCGATGAAGCTGCAGGTGATCACGCCCGAGGAATACGTCAACGCGGTCATTGGCTACATCTGCCAGAAGCGCGGCAAGGTGCTGAACATGGAGATGAAGGGGAACCAGAAGGTCGTATCGGCCGAAGCCCCGCTCTCAGAGATGTTCGGCTACGCCACCGCCTTCCGTTCGCTCTCAAGCGGCAGGGCCTCCGCGGTCATGGAGTTCGACAAGTACGTCCCTGTGCCCAAGGAGATCGCGCTGAAGATACTCGAAGCGAAGCAGAAAGAGAAAGAAGCGGAGAGCAAATAGCGACAGCAGGGGGACGGGTTCTCAGGATGACAGCAGTGGGACGTTTCCCTTTGGGACACCTCTAAAGAGATGTCCCGCGGGAAACGTCCCTCTTTATTCTGCTTGCTGTCGTTGTCCTTCCGTAATACAATAATTCCTATGAAAGTACTTAACGTTTTCCTCGCCATTGTCGCCGTACTCCTGTTCTTCATCCTTGGGACGCTCGTCAAGATCCACGCCTCCCTTGAGGTGATGAGCCAGAACCCGCAGGCGCAGTCGATCGTCGAATCCAACCACGCGATGATCGGCGAAATGCAGAAGCTGCAGAACAGTTTTGACTCCCTCCGGCAGGAGATCTCCGATTTCCGGGCAAAAATCCAGAAATAACGGGTATCTGCGGCAAAAACAATTCAATTTATCGCAAAACAGGGTATAATATATTGATATAAATGGCTTTTTGGCCGTTATGAAAGGCTTCCCATGAAGACGATAGCGGAAATAAACGAGAAGATAAAGAAGGGCAGCGTGGTCGTGGTGACCGCGGAAGAGATCATCGACATTGTGGCCAGGAAAGGCGTAAAAAAGGCCGCGCAGGAGGTCGATGTCGTCACTACCGGCACCTTCGGCCCGATGTGCTCTTCCGGCGCCTTCTTCAATATCGGTCATTCCACCCCCCGCATCAAGCTCGGGGGAGGGATCTGCAAGTTCAACGATGTGCCCGCGTACGCGGCCTTCGCCGCCGCCGATGTCTATCTGGGGGCCACCGCTCTTCCCGATGACGACCCGCGCAACAAGGTCTATCCCGGAGATTTCAAGTACGGCGGGGCGCACGTCATCCAGGAGCTCGTCGAAGGCAAGGACATACGGTTCGAGGCCCTGACCTACGGCACGGACTGTTACCCGCGCAAGAAGCTTGAGACCTATATCAGCCTCAAGGACCTCAACGAGGCGGTCCTCTTCAACATGAGGAACTGCTATCAGAACTACAACGTCGCGGTCAACCTTTCCGACAAGATCATTTACACCTACATGGGCGCCCTGAAGCCCGGTCTCGGCAATGCCAACTACTGTTCCGCCGGCCAGCTTTCGCCCCTGCTCAAGGACCCGCTCTACCGTACCATCGGCGTCGGCACCAGGATATTCCTCGGCGGCGGCACCGGTTACGTCGCCTGGCACGGCACGCAGCATAATCCCTGCGTCCCCCGGAAGGAGAACGGCGTCCCGGCATGCGGCGCGGGGACGCTTTCCGTCATCGGGGATCTCAAGCAGATGAACTCAAGATGGCTCAGGGGGGTGAGCATGATCGGTTACGGGACGAGCCTTTCGGTCGGGATAGGCGTGCCGATACCGCTCCTCTCGGACGAGATATGCCTCAATGCCGCCTCGCGGGACGAGGAGCTTTTCGCTGCCGTCGTCGATTACTCGCGCGATTATCCCCAGTCCCTATCGAAGACGCTGGGCGAGGTCAGCTACGCTCAGCTCAAGTCGGGGGAGATCACGGTCAACGGCAAGCAGGTCCCCACCGGCGCTCTTTCCAGCTATTCGCGCGCGAAGGAGATATCGGAGGAGCTCAAGTCACGGATCGCCAAAGGGGAGTTCACCCTGACCGAGGCGGTCGCGCCGCTTCCCGGCGCTGATTCCGGTTACGCGTTCAAGCCGCTCAAGGAGCGGCCCATCCTTTAGGAGGATATGATGAAGGAAAAGGTCGAGAAAGCCATCCAGGAAGTCAGGAAGATGCTCGCAGCCGACGGCGGCGATATCGAGCTGGTCGACGTCACGCCTGAGGGTACCGTCAAGGTCCGCCTTAAGGGAGCGTGCGGCTGCTGCCCGATGAGCCAGATGACGCTGAAGAATGGCGTCGAAAGATATCTTAAGAAGGAAGTGCCGGAAGTAAAAGAGGTAGTCGCCGTATGACGTCGAAACGGATGGTGCTGCATTTTCCGGGACGGCTTGTCGAACAGCCTATCGTCTTCAAGCTCGTCAAGGACTTCAACCTGAGCTTCAATATCCTCAAGGCCCGCGTCACGCCCGAAGAAGAGGGGCTGATGGTGCTTGAACTGAGCGGGTCAGAGGAGGATTTCAACCGCGGCATAGAATACCTCAAATCCTCGGGTCTGAGGCTGCAGCTGCTCAGCGAAGATGTGGTGCGCGATCCCTCGAAATGCACCGACTGCGGCCTGTGCGTCCCCATCTGTCCGGCCAAAGCGCTTGAGGTGGACTCCAAGAGCAGGAAAGTCGTCTTCCATGAGGACAAGTGTATCGCCTGTGAGATGTGTGTCCGGATCTGTCCATCCCACGCCATGAAGATTGACTTCACCGCATGATCCTCGAGTTTCTCAGGAAAAAACAGGATTTTGTCTCCGGAGAGGAGATCAGCAGGCACCTGAAGATCAGCCGGCAGGCGCTGTGGAAACATATCCACGAACTGAGGGAGAAGGGTTATTCGATCGAGGCCGTGCCCCATCTGGGGTACAAGCTCATCGCTTCCCCCGACAGGCTGTACCCCGAGGAGATCGAGGGCGCGGGGACCAGGTTCATCGGCCGCAAGGCCCATTATTTCGAGAAGACGGCTTCCACGATGGACGAAGCGATGCGCCTGGGCGTTGCCGAGCCCGAGGGGACGGTGGTAGCTTCCGAAAGCCAGAGCAGGGGAAGGGGCCGTCTGGGACGCTCCTGGTCCTCCCCGAAATACAAGGGCATTTATGTCTCGATAGTCCTCAAGCCGGATATACCGCCGGCAGCCGCGCCGTCGCTGGCCCTGCTGGCCGCGGTAGGCATCTGCGAGGGCATCAGCGAGACGACAGGACTGCGCCCCGGCATCAAATGGCCGAACGATATCTTACTTGACGGCAAGAAGCTGGGGGGTATTCTCACCGAGCTCAAGGCCGAGCTGGATAAGGTCCTTTTCCTCGTGATCGGGTTCGGCCTTAACGTGAACAACGAGCGCGACGAGCTGGTAGAGGGCGCGGTATCGCTGAAACAGGCGGCGCAGGAACCCGTCAACAGGGTCGAGCTGCTTAAGGCCGTGCTGCGCAGTATCGAACGGGATTATCTGACGTTCCGGGACCAGGGCATCGGGCCGGTACTTGAAAAGTGGAAGTCGCACAGCGTCACCCTCGGCAGGAAGGTCAAGGTCGACTGCTTCAACCAGCATATTGAAGGCGAGGCGGTGGATATCGACTCGGACGGGGGGCTGATGGTGCGCAGGGAATCCGGCATCGTGCAGAAGTTCCTTGCCGGTGACATAGTCCACATACGGTGACAGAGACAGCGGGAGTCAACCGCGTAACATAAGGTAGTGAAGAGGGAGGTGCTATGAATGAGCTGAGTTCCGTCATCCAGCAGCACATCTTCTGGCTTATCATCGTCTTCGTCATACTGCTGCTGATCGGCCTGTTCTATCAGTTCAAGCTGCAGATACGAAGGGTAGTGCAGAATGAGATATACGACCATTTCCCCGCGATAAAGAAGAAGATCGAGGATTACGAGCTGGCGCTCCACAACCTTCAGGTCAAGACCGATGAATGCGAGCGCAGGCTGCAGGAGATAGAGAAAAAGAAATGAAATACACATCCGGGAAGCTCGGCCGTGTCTTTGTCCTCCGTTTCGAGGACGGGGATGTATTGCTCAAAGAGCTGGCTTCTTTCTGCGCCAGGAAAAAGGTGCGTACCGCCGTCTGTTTTTTCATCGGCGCGCTGAAGGACGGCGACCTGGCTGCCGGTCCGAAAAAGCCTGTCGTCCCGCCGGAACCCAACTGGGTCCCGTTCAGGGGAGGCTGGGAGACCATGGCGATAGCCACCGTCTTCACCGGCCGCAGGGGGCCGCAGGTGCACGTCCACTCCTCGATGGGGAAGAAGGAACGGGTGCTGACCGGATGCGTACGCAAGGACTCGAACGTCTTCCTGGTCCTTGAGGCCGTTGTATTCGAGATCACGGGCGTGAAGGCATCGAAGGACATAGACCCCCGGACAGGCCTTAATCTGCTCAGGGTAGGATGATGGCGAAAAGGCTGCTCGCGGTCCTGCTTGTCCTGGCGTTCCTGCTCGTCGCCGCGCTGGAGATCGCCGGCCGGGTCTTCAAGAGAAGGCTCGAAGAGGCCAGGCGTTCTGTGCCTCCTCCCGCGGAGTGTCCTGTCAGGCCGGCCCGGCCTTCATACGTCGGCGAACGCATCGAATACGAGGTGAAGATGGGGGCCCTGAAGATAGGCTCCGCCGTCTTCACCAGGGAAGAACCGGCGACGATCAACGGGAAAGAGCAGGACGTGTTCGTTTTTGAGACCAGGGTAGTGCGATTCACCGATACCGAGCGGATATACGCCGACCCCGAGACCCTGCTGCCGTTACGGGTCGACCGGGATATATCGATGTGGCCCAGGAAGGAGAGGATCGTCGAGCGGTATGACCAGAAGAACCTGCAGGTGACGATCAGCAAGAACGGCCAGACGCAGGAGATCAAAAGCGACGATCACCTGAACAACGCCGTGCTCCTGCCGTTCTCGATCAGGGAAAACCCGGACCTGCGGGCCGGCTGGAAGATCAGGGTCAACCTCCCGACACAGAAGTTCGAGGTGACGCTCGTCGGAACGGAACGTGTGCGGGTGCCGGGCGGCGAGTTCGACACCTACCATTTCACCAGTCAGCCGGAAAAATTCGAGGTCTGGATGACCAAAGATACCGCGAAGATACCGGTGAAGATAAAGGGGACCAGCGGGCTTGGTTACACGATGTTCATGTCCGCTTACCGGCCGCCCGTAAAAGAAAAACAATAGGAGAATGGAAGGTACCATGGACAATAGATCAGATGACAGGTGTGCCGATAGGATCCGGGCTTTGAAGAAAGAGCGCAACGCCGTCATACTCGCGCATAATTATCAGCTCCCGGAAGTCCAGGAACTGGCCGATTTCACCGGCGACTCGCTCGAGCTGAGCAGGAAGGCCGCGGCGACCGAGGCGGAAGTGATCGTCTTCTGCGGGGTCCATTTCATGGCGGAGACCGCTTCGATCCTCTGCCCCGGGAAAAAGATCCTCCTGCCCGATAGCGCGGCGGCCTGTCCGCTGGCCGACATGATCACACCGCAGCAGCTGTGTGAGCTCAAAGAGAAGCATCCGCAGGCGACGGTCGTCGGCTACGTCAACACCTCGTCGGATATCAAGGCCCTTCTCGATGTCTGCTGCACGTCCACCAACGCGGTCGCTGTCGTCAACGCGCTGAAGGACGCCAAAGAGATCATCTTTGTCCCCGACAAGTACCTGGGGGATTTCGTCTCGAAGTCCACCGGCCGCAAGCTTATCTCCTGGAACGGCTTTTGTCCCACGCACCTGAAGATCCTCCCCGAGGACATCGAGCGCCAGAAGAAGGCGCATCCCCAGGCCGAAGTGATGGTCCACCCGGAATGCCTTCCCGCGGTCTCCGCGATGGCCGACCGTGTCCTCTCGACCAGCGGCATGGGGAAATACGCGAAGGAGACAAAGGCGAAAGAGCTTATCATCGGCACCGAGGCGGGCATGGTCTGGCGGCTTGCCAGGGACAACCCGGGCAAAAAGTTCTATGCGGCTTCCGAAAAGGCCGTCTGCCCGAACATGAAGCGCATCACCAGGGAAAAAGTCCTGCGGTCCCTTGAGACGATGCGGGAGGAAGTGCGAGTCTCCGACGAGGTGCGCCGGAAGGCGGCAAAGGCGATCACCCGCATGCTGGAGATCGTGTGAACATCCCCGTCATCTATGACGACAACTGGCTGATGGTCGTAGACAAGCCTTCAGGCCTGTTGAGCGTCCCCGCCCCCGGGAAAGGACGCCGGACGCTGGTATCGATACTCAACGAGGAGGCGCGCCCTCCTGAAACGCCGCCGCTGTTGCCCTGCCACAGGCTGGACCGCGAGACATCGGGCCTGATCGTGTTCGCCAAAGGCAAAGAGACGGAAGAGCTGATGGCGGACCTGTTCCGCGCGCGCAGGGTCAAGAAGACCTATATCGCTTTCGCCCAGGGCAGGGTAGCCGGCCACGGCAGGATCGCCCGTCCCGTAGACGGAGTTCCGGCGGCGACCAGGTACCATGCGGTCGGGGACCGGCGGGATTTCACCGTGCTCAAGGTCTTCCCTGAGACCGGCAGGACGAACCAGATCAGGATACATTTCAAGGCCATCGGCCATCCGCTCGTAGGCGAGACAAAATTCGCGTTCAGGAAGGATTACGCTCTCAAGGCCAAGCGTGTGATGCTCCACGCGGAATCCCTTGAGTTCGAACACCCCGTGACCAAGAGACCACTGAGGCTGACAGCCCCGCTGCCGGCCGACATGCAGCGTTTCCTGGAAGAACATGACTGAAGCTCGACCGCTCAGACCCGGCCGCACCGAATGGCTTGCCTTCTTCGCGCTCGCCCTTATCTTCTTCTGCGCGTGGTTCAAGCTCGGTTACTCCCAGTTCTCGGCCGTCGACCTTTCTGTCGGCAAGAGCACGGCCCTGCGCACCGCGCAGGATTTCCTCGCCAGGCGCAACGTCCCCTACCGCACCTACCTTACCAGCGTGATCTTCGACTCTGATCAGTGGGCCGATACCTATCTTCAGCAGACGATGGGGCTGGCAAAGGAAGAGCAGTTCGCCCGCGAGCAGAACTATGAGATGTTCCGCTGGAGGGTCAGGTTCTTCAGGCAGTTCGAGCCTGAGGAATACGTTTTCGAAATCAGCCCCCGCACCGGCGCCATCATCGCCTTCCATCACAAGATCCCCGACGTGGAGCAGCGTCCCGCAGTCTCCAAAGAGGCCGCTTCCGCGGCCGCTCTCGGTTCCCTCAAGGACATGGGCCTGGATTTCTCCGCGTACGATTTCCACGAGGAGAAAGCAAAGCGCTACGATAACAGGACGGACTATTCGTTCTACTGGCAGAAGAAGGGGGTCAACATCCCCTGGAAGGGCGGGAAGGGGACGGCCAAGATCCTTTCGGGAGCTACCGTCTCCGGACCCGAGGTCCTCGCCTTCTCCGTCAATGAGCTTGACCTCCCCCAGAGCTTCTACCGCTACACCGAGCGCCAGATGTATTTCGGCGCCTATATCTCGAGTTTTTCACAGCTGATATTCGCCCTGCTGATCATCCTCGCTTCCGTGGCGATCTTCAACCGCAAAAGCACGTTCATAACCCGCGTCGTGCGCAAGAGGCTGCTCTACGCGGCGGGGCTGCTTATCATCGTCAATTTCCTTTCGCTTTTCAACGAGCTGCAGAGCGCCATGTCGGACTATCCGACCAGCACTTCCCTCGGCTCGTACCTTGGGATCTATTTCCTCCAGTCTCTCCTGGGGCTGTTCTTCACGGGCTTCTTCTTCGCGGTGCCCGCCTTCGTCGGCGAGTCGATGCAGGAGGAGGTCGATCCCGCGGCGCACGGCCGTTCCATCAGCCATTACGTGCTCTCCTCGTTCTGGGTGCGCAGCTTTTCCCGCACAGTCCTGCTGGGATACCTTTTCTTCTTCATCCTGCTCGGCATGCAGGCGGTCATCTTCTTCTTCGGCCAGAAATACCTGGGTGTCTGGAAGCAATGGATCAAGCTGACCCAGTTCTCGTCCTCGTACCTGCCGTTCTTCGGCGCGTTCGCGATCGGCATCACCGCCAGCCTGACCGAGGAGTCGGTGTTCAGGATGTTCGCGATCCCCTGGGGACGTAAGGTCTTCAGGAACGTGATAGCCGCCGTGGTGTTCACGTCGCTTGCCTGGGGTTTCGGCCATACGCAGTACGCGATCTTCCCGGTCTGGTTCCGCGGGATCGAGGTGACCCTGATCGGCCTGGCGTACGGCTATGTCTTCCTCCGTTACGGCGTCATCCCGCTTATCATCGCGCATTATCTTTTCGATGTCTTCTGGGGCGTTTCGCCCTATATCCTCGGCAAGAGCTCGCCGAGCCTTCTTGCCGGATCGCTGTTCGTGCTCGCCCTGCCTGCCGCGCTCGGGCTGATCGCTTTCCTGAAGAACCGGCCGGAAGAGGAGAAGCAGCCGGAGATGCTCTTCACCTCCACCCAGAAGTTCGACCTTGAGGTGCTCGGTTCCTTCGTCAGGGAACGCCTTTCGGAAGGGGAGGCGCCCGGGCGGATACGCGAAGAGGCGTTACGCAATAACTGGGACGTCACGGTGGTCGACGCGGCGCTCCGTCAGAACGGGGAAAAGAAGGGATGATCAAATACGTTTTTCTGGGCATAGTGCAGGGGCTGACCGAGTTCTTCCCTGTCAGCAGCAAGGGTCACCTGGTCTTCCTGCAGCACGCGCTGCACATGCAGGGCGAAGAGATCGTCCTGCCCGTCGTCCTGCATCTCGGGACGCTTGCGGCGGTCATCGTGTTCCTCAGGCGCGAGCTCAAGCAGCTTTTCTCCGACCGGCAGCTGCTGGTGCTGGTGCTGGTGCCGACGCTGATCACCGCGCTGATAGGCGTGGCGGGTAAGAAGTTCTTCGAGGGGCTGTTCCTGCGTCCCGGGGTCGTGGCGCCGGGTATGATCTTCACGGGTCTGGTGCTCCTGTTCACCCGCTCCCGGACGGCTTCCGTGACGTCCCGAGAGCGCATCGGGCTGCGTGATTCCGTCTGGGCGGGGCTGGCCCAGTCGCTGGCCATCATCCCCGGCATCTCCCGCTCGGGCATGACCATCTCATCGCTGCTGCTGAGGAAGGCCGACAAGGCGAGCGCGTTCACGTTCTCCTTCCTGATATCGGTCCCCGCGGTGCTCGGGGCGTCGCTGCTGGAGTTCAAGGATATCCGCCAGGCCGCGCATGTCGATGCCTTCAACCTACTGATCGGTTTCGTGTTCAGCCTTGTGTCCGGCATCGCTGCCTTGTTCCTGCTCAAGAGGATGCTGGCCAGGGACAAGTTCCATTATTTCGGATATTACTGCCTGGCGATGGGCATTGTCCTGTCACTGATGGCTTTTTAGACACTGATAACGCGAGGAGACTCATGAGCATAATCGTCCTGGGTACCGTGGCTTTGGACAGCGTCAAGACCCCGTACGGCGCCCGGAAACGTCTGCTCGGCGGTTCAGCGGTCCATTTCTCGATGTCCTGCCGCCTGTTCACCGAGGTGCATCTGGTCGCGGTCGTGGGCCGCGATTTTCCCGCCCGCCATATCGATTTCCTCGAAGGCAAAGGGCTGGTCCTGACGTCGCTGATACGTTCGGAAGGCAAGACCTTCCACTGGGAGGGTGAGTACAAGGGCGACCTCAATTCCGCGATCACGAAGAAGACGGAGCTGGGCGTCCTTCTCTCGTTCTGTCCCCAGGTCAGCGCCGGCCAGCGGGGCATACGCAACGTCTTCCTCGCCAACGTCGACCCCTCGATACAGCTGAGGCTCCTTGAATGCATGCGCTCGCCGCGTCTGGTCGGGCTCGACAGCATGAACTACTGGATACACACCAGGCGGCGCGAGCTGGTCGGTCTTCTTCCCCGGGTTGATATCTACGTCGCAAACGAACAGGAGGCCAAGGACCTTTCGGGCGAGAGCAACCTGATCAAGGCGGCCAAGGGGCTGCGCCGGCTCGGCGCGAAGATGGTGCTGATAAAGAAGGGTGAGCACGGGGTCCTTTTTTACTGCGACAGCTTCATCTTTTCGCTCCCCGCTTATCCGGTCGAGACGGTCATCGACCCCACGGGGGCGGGCGACACCTTCGCGGGAGGTTTCATGGGGTATCTGTGCGCCCGCAGCAGGCTCGACGGTAAGGCGGTCAGGAACGCGATCGCCTACGGCACGGTGGCCGCTTCTTTCAATGTCGAACGGTTCGGGGTGGAACGGACGGCCGCGCTCTGCCGCCGCGACCTCGAGAAAAGAATAAGGGATTTCAAGACGGTGATACGTCTGTAAAAGCAACCCCCGGAACCATACTAAGGAGGCTTGGAGATGCCGCTTTCTGACAAGGTGCTTCAGGATTTCAAGGATGCGATGAAGAGCAAGGATTCGATCAAGGTGTCGGTCCTGAGCTTCTTGAGGGCCCAGATGAGCTACGCCGCCCTCGAAAAGAAGAAGGCGGCGCTCGACGACGGCGAGATCATCGCTGTTATCAAGAAGCTGGTGAAACAGCACCAGGATTCGATCGAGCAGTTCGCCAAGGGCGGACGCCAGGACCTCGTCGAGAAGGAAGAGAGGGAACTGGCCGTCCTCAAGAGCTATCTGCCAAAGGAGATGCCGCCCGAGGAACTGTCGGCGGTGATCGAGGAGGTCATCACGTCTACCGGGGCCGCCGGGATGAAGGACATGGGCAAGGTGATGAAAGAAGTGATGGCGAAGACGGGCGGCAAGGCCGACAGCAAGACCGTCAGCGACAAGGTCAAGGAACGTCTTTCGAAACCCGCTTGACGTCCCCCGGGCACCCGGCCGGATCGGATCCGGCCGGTGTGGCGCTCGCGTGCCTATTTTTTTCAGCGGTTTCCTCAGACGTGAAAAGAGTTTATAAAAGCATTAAAAGATTGCTCTTGCTTTTTCGCATGCCCGTACTACAATAAAAAAAATCAGAAAGGAGGGCCCCCAGACCCATGAAGACTTATCTTATCGTGACACTGGCCGCAGTCGCCCTGTTCGCCGGCTGCCAGAAAAAGCAGCAGGCGCTCGAGGAGATGCAGCAGCCGATGTCCCCCGAAGACCTTACCAGGCTCAAGACCCAGACCACAGAGACAGTGAACGTGACGGCGCAGATGCCCGCGCTCGAAGCGCAGATCGTCTCGACGTCAGGCGAGAAGATGGAACCCCTGCCCCCGTCCGGACCGTTCAAGCCGACGGCCAAGGAGATCCAGCTCGCGCTCAAGAACGCCGGCTTCTACAGCGGCAACGTTGACGGCAAGCTCGGTCCGATGAGCAAGAAGGCGATCGAGGATTTCCAGAAGGCCAACGGCCTCAACGCTGACGGCAAAGTAGGCCCGAAGACGTGGGCGGCGCTGAGCACGCACCTGACCCCCGTTCCCCCGGCGGCGACCGTTTCACAGGACGCAAAGCAATAAATATCCGCGCGCGGGGTTGAAAAACCCCGCGCGATGTGTTATTCTTTTCGTAGCCGATAAAGGCAAACCCCGGGAAACCGGGGGGCGTCCCCGCGAGGGGACCCCGGGGACGAGATCTCCGGGGCAAAGCCGCAGACCTAACTCAGTTGCCGCTTAAGGGTGTACCTTATCGATCCGCGCATTCGCGCGGGGCGGGCTGACACGGTGGCTGGGCTGCCGAAGGCGACCAACGCCTTTATCGGCTTTCCTTATAAACCCAACAGATACCCTGTTGGGTTTTTTTTGTGTCACTGGGTGTGGTTGACAACACGGCCGTTAATTGGTAAGATAGACGAGAACAAGAGGTGAATGATATGAAAAAGCTAGTCTTCCCGCCCGGTTTTCTCTGGGGCAGCGCGACGGCCGCACATCAGGTAGAAGGTAACAACACCAATTCGGACTGGTGGATGTGGGAGCAGTCAGGAGGCACACAGCCTTCGGGACGCGCCTGCGGCCAGTACGAGCTGTATCCCCAGGACCTTGATCTGATCAAGTCTCTCGATCAGAACTGCTACCGTTTCTCCGTCGAGTGGGCGCGTATCCAGCCCGACCAGCACACCTTTTCCGACAAAGAGATCGCCCATTACCGCTCTCTGGTCGACGGCCTCCGTCAAAGAGGCATCGAGCCGGTGGTGACGCTTCACCATTTCACCAGCCCGGTCTGGTTCGACAAGCTTGGTTCGTGGTATAACCCGAAAGCGGCCGATCTTTTCGTCAGGTACTGCGAGAAGGTGGTCGAGGCGCTCGGGGACAAGGTGAAGTACTGGATCACCATCAACGAGCCGATGGTCCTTTTCTATTACGGCTATATCCGCGGCTGGTGGCCGCCGTTCGGCACCTCCATCCCGAAAAGCCGCCACGCTCACGCCAACTTCATCCGGGCCCACGTCCATGCCTACCGCCTCATCCATTCTATCTATAAAAAGAAGGGATTCGGGCAGCCGAAGGTCAGCATAGCGCACAATATGGTCTGTTTCGAGCCCTGCACCGATACGATCATTGACAGGTGCGCGGCCGCCACCCGCAACAAGCTCTATAACATGGATATCCTCACGTCGCTCTGCCGCAGGCGGACGCTCGACTATATCGGCCTCAACTACTACACACGCAACCGCATCCACGCGCAGAAATGCTCGTTCAACGAACTGATGGTCGAGGTCTGCCGGAACGATTGCCCGCGCCTTCCCCTCAACGTGATGGGGTGGGAGATCTATCCCGAGGGGATCCTCAAGATACTGCGCCAGCTCAGGCGCTACCGCCTGCCCGTGTTCATCCTCGAGAACGGTATCTGCACCGACGACGATACACAGCGGTGGGCGTACATCAGGGACCACCTCGAGAAAGTGCACCAGGCCATCGGCGAGGGGTCGCATGTCGAAGGCTACTGCTACTGGTCGCTGCTCGATAATTTCGAATGGGACAAGGGTTTTCGCCCGCGTTTCGGCATCGTGGAAGTCGACTTCGCCACCCAGCGGCGTACCGTCCGGGAAAGCGCCCGCAGATACGCACAGGTATGCCGTACCGGCGTGCTTGAGGTCTAGCGGATGAGCCTTTACGACTACAGATCGATCCTCAAGGATGTCCCGCTCTTCGCGGGGCTTGCCGACAGGGACCTGCGGTTTATCCGGGAACGCTCCCAGACCGTCGAGTTCAAGAAGGGTCAGACCATCTACAAGGAAGGGTCTGACCCTTCGTTCTTCTATCTGATCCTGCGGGGAAGGGTGGTGATCTCCGCCCTCGACGCCGAAGGCAGACAGAACGTCCTCGAATATCTCCACCGCGGCAAATATTTCGGCATCATCTCGATGCTTACGTCTGAGCCGCATTCAGTGACCGCCAAAGCCCTCAACGACTGCGCCCTGCTGACTATCGGCAGGAAGGATTTCGACCTCCTCCTCAAGAAGATACCCCCTATCGCCGTCGACCTGAGCAGGACGCTTTCACGCAGGCTCAAGCGCAAGGACTCCCATCCGAAGAGCATCTTCGAATCCACCATCATCGCCGTGATGAGCTCCCTGCCGCAGGTCGGCAAGACCCTTTACGCCTCCAACCTTGCTTTCAGCCTGAGCAAGGAGACCCATAAATCCATCGTCATCCTCGACATCTGTCCGAAGGAAAAGATACACCGCATGCCCGGGATACTGACTCACGGCGGCTATAAGGTCTGCGAACTGACAGGCAAGGCCCGGTTGCCCGGTTTTTCCCGCATCCTCTTCAGGGACCGTTACGGTATAGACCTTGCCTACCTGACATACAGCAAGTCCAACCAGGCCTGGCCGCGCAACGTCGTCGACATCCTGAGTTCCCTGGTCAACGATTACCACTACATCATCCTCGACCTGCCCTGTTGCAGGGAACAGACGGTCCTGTCCATCCTTAACCAGGCCGACATCATCCATATCCTTACCAGCCCCCGCACCGCCGATCTCAAGAGCACCGCCCGCCTGATCAGGAAGCTCGAGGGCGAGTTCCGTTTCCCGCGGGGGAAGATCAAGGTGATCGTGAACCAGAAAAAGACCAGGCGTACGGACAGCGGACAGCGGGATGAGGCGCTGGGGCATCCCGTCTTCGCCACCCTGCCTCCTATGGCGGCCGCCGCTTCGGGGAGGCTCGTACTCGAGAAGCCGGCCGCGGACTATTCGCGGGTGATAAAGCGTATCTCGAGGCAGGAGGGGGACAGGCTGATCGGCCTGGCCCTCGGAGTGGGCGTCGCCTACGGGTTCTGCCATATCGGCGTCCTCAAAGTGATCGAGGAGGAGAAGATACCGATAGACATCGTCTCGGGCTCCAGCATGGGAGCCGTGATCGCCGCGCTCTGGGCGACGGGTAACTCAAGCGCCGAGATACAGCAGAGGCTGACCAAAGAGTTCAGGGAGCCCACACACATCTGGAGCCTGCTGGATTTCACCTTCCCGCTCCTCGGTTTTGTCAAAGGCGACAAGCTGTACCGGTTCCTGAAGCGCCAGATCGGGAACGCCACGTTCCGCGACGTGAAGGTCCCGCTTAAGATCGTCGCCAGCGAGGTCAAACGCAAGGAAAGCCGCGTCCTCGACCAGGGGACGATCGTCGACGCGGTCATGGCCAGCTGTGCCATGCCCGGCGTCTTCACTCCCTTCCGGCTCAACCAGGAGATGCTTTTCGACGGGGGCGTGATCAACCCGCTCCCCACCGAGCCGCTTCTCGAGGCGGGGGCGAAGAAGATCATCGCCGTCAATGTCACCCCGTCCCGCGAGGACATCCTCAGCCATTACGAGGAACTTAAGGAGAGCCTCTCGGGGAAGAAGCCGGCCTCATGGTTCAGGATCAAGGATTACCTGAAGGATAAGTTCAAGAACAACCTGCTGGATTCCATCTTCAGCAGTTTCGAGATCATGCAGTCGGAGGTGGCGCGCAAGGAGGCGCTGCTTGCCGATGTGGTGCTGCACCCCGACCTGACAGGGATGCACTGGCTGGAACTCCACCGGTCCGCCGAGTTCGCCCGCAAAGGCGAGGAGGAGGCGCGCCGCAACCTCGACAGGATCTGGAAGGTCATCAACGAATAACAAAAGGAGCTTCTCGATGAAGAAACTGTCTTCTGTGATATTTCTCGCGTTCCTGCTTTCCGGGTGCGTCCCCGGCGGATTCCACGAGGCGGTCAGGGGCGTCGAGGGGAAATCGACCAGGATACTCACCGATACCAGGCCCGGGGCGGCGGCCAGGGAGTTCGCCTGCAGCAGTCAGGATTGCCGGGAAAAGGTCAGGAAAAGCCTCGACGAGATGGGAGCCTATACGTACGCGACCGAAGGCGACCTGACAGCTGTCTACGTCTCGGAGAGGGACACGACTCCCGTCGGCGTCTTTGTCACCGCCGTGGGTGAGGACAAGACCAGGGTGGAGGTCTCCTCCCCCAGCACCTACGCGAAGGACATGGTCGCGCAGAAGCTGTTCGATTCTCTGGACAGAAAGCTCAGGTCGAAGAAGGTGGATATCCAGCTTGATTCCGTGGAAGGGAAGAAATGAACATCACTGCCCGGCAGGCGAGGGCCATCGACCGCAGGGCGCGGGAAAGGTTCGGGCTTTCGACACTGGTGCTGATGGAGAACGCGGGGGCGGCGGCAGCCGACGAAGCCCTTGACCTGTGCCCGAGAGGCAGGGTCGCGGTGGTCTGCGGCAAGGGTAACAACGGGGGGGACGGGTTCGTCGCGACCCGCCATCTATTGGCCCGGGGCGCCAGAGTCGAGGTCTTCCTCGCTTCCCCGGCCGCTCAGGTACGCGGCGAGGCCGCGGTCAACCTCTCGGTACTCAGAAAACTGGGCTGTCCCCTGAAGGAATTGTCTTCGTCCTCGATCCCCGGTCTTCGCCGGTCCCTGAAGGCCAGTTCCCTGGTCATCGACGCATTGCTGGGAACGGGCATCCGGGGCGAAGTCGAAGGCCTGTATGCTTCCGTGATCGGCTCGGTCAACGCTTCCGGCGCGCGGGTGCTTGCGGTCGATATACCCTCCGGCCTCGATGCCGATACCGGCAAAATCCTCGGCCGCTGTGTGGCAGCCTGCCGGACGGTGACCTTTTTCGCCCGGAAGAAAGGGATGACTACAGGGGAAGGGCCGCGTCTCTGCGGGGAAGTCAAGGTAAAAGCCCTCGGGCTTCCTTTGCGTAACGTATTGACTAATCCGCCCCGGTGAATATAATATCCCTAGCACCGTCCAAAAAAAAGGAGCTTCGATGAAAAGACTTCTTGTGCTTATCGGGATCGTTCCGTGTCTGCTTGCTTGCGTGGGCTGCGTTCCGCTGCTTTTCGCAGGTGCGGGAGGCGCGGGTGTTTACGCGGCGAGCAAGGATACCATACAGGGCGAAACGGATATCCCCTACGATGTGGTCTGGGATTCAGCATGCAACGTGGCGAAATACCGCGGCACGATAGAGAAACAGGATTTCGATAAGGGTTCGATCCAGTATTCTGAAGGCAAGGCCAAGGTCTGGATAACGCTCGACAGATTGACTTCCTCCACCACGCGCCTTAAAGTCGCCAGCCGGAAGTACAAGATGCCTAACCTTGACCTGGCCCAGCTGGTCTACACCAAGTGCCTGGACTCGTCGAAGTCCCCGAGCGTGGAAAAGAACGAGAGGTACGACAGGTACAAATAACTTGTCTTGTCCCCGGCCGCGGAGTATAATTTAACTCTTTAAGGCGTAGATTCCTGCCGAAGTAGCTCATTGGTAGAGCGCGGCCCTGAAAAGGCCGGCGTAGGGGGTCCGATTCCCTCCTTCGGCACCATTAAAAAACGAGGGGTTTATCCCCTCGTTTTTGTTTTTCCGGCCTCTCCTGCTGATCTCCTTCCCTTTTTTTCTGTTTTTTATCCGTAGAGCCTGCCAGACAATTCTACCGCCCGCCCTTTTTAATCTATAATGGTTATATGGATACACTGGTCGTTCCACAGGACGGTCTTCTTGAATGGATAGACCGCCTTGGACGTGATATGCCCGTTTTCGGTCCGGTCACCCGGAACGGGGGAGAGACGGTATTTGAGAAGATAGACTCTGCCGGAAAGATGGATATCGATTACATCACCACGATGCGCAGCCCGCGCAGCTTCATCTATCCATCGAGGCAGGAACTCTTCGATATCGAGCGGTCCGCCGCTTCAGTCAGGACCGTGTCCCCTGAGCAAAGCCGGGTGGTCTTCGGCATCCACCCCTGCGATATGCACGCCGTACGGGTGCTGGACAGGACTTTTCTGGGGGATTACCGGGACCTGTATTACCGCAAAGCGCGGGAAGAGACCTTTACCGTGGTGTTGAACTGTAACCGGGCCTGCGAGAAAAAGTACCCGCAGTTCATGTTCAGGGGATTCTGTGACTCTATGGGCACAGGGCCGTTCCTGCGCATCTCTGACGGGTACGACATGGAGATCACGGTCCTCCCGGACGGGATGTTCCTGATGGAAGCCGGCTCGAAGAGGGCCGGGAAACTGATGAACAGGGTGAAGGGTGCCAGGGCCGCGGGAAGCGCCGATCTGAACGCAAAAAAAGCCCTTGAGGAAAAGGCGAAGGGCACGTTCATCAAGAAACTGGACATCAAAGGACTGCCGGAGATCATGGCGCGCAACACCGGCCATCCGGTCTACCGTTTCACCGCCGACGCCAGGTGCCTGAACTGCACCAACTGCACGATGGTCTGCCCGACCTGCTACTGTTACGATGTGGACGACATCACGTCGTTCGATCTGGCCAAGACGAAAAGAAGCCGGCGGTGGGACTCATGCCAGGAGCTCAACTTCGCGAAACTTGACGGGTCGAACCTGCGCCCATCCCGCGGGGCACGGCTCAGGCAGTTCATCTTCCATAAGCTGGGGACCTGGGTCGAGCAGTTCGGCTGTCTTGGCTGTATCGGCTGCGGCAGGTGCATGCTCTGGTGCCCGACGCATATCGACCTGACCGGGATCGCCAAGGCGATACGCATCTACGATAAGAGGCGGCATAGACCTTCTGTTGCCGTTCCGGCACCCGTTACGCACGGGCCGGGGGCCGGCGGGCCGGAGAATCCGCTGCTGCCCAGGGAGGCGGTGGTCGAAGAAAAGACCTGGGAGACCGATGACGTGTTCTCGCTGAGATTATCGGTCAGGGACCGCGGTTTCTCTTTTCGCCCCGGACAGTTCACCATGCTGGGGCTGCCGGGAACAGGCGAAGCCCCGTTCTCCTTCAGTTCCATGCCCTACGGCAGGTCCTTCTTCCACACCCTGCGATTGGCGGGAAATGTGACCAGGGCTTTGAGCAGGCTCGAACGCGGGGACATCGTGCAGGTCCGGGGGCCTTTGGGGAACGGGTGGCCGCTGGAAAAGGCCCTGGGCAGGGACGTGATGATCGTCGCGGGCGGCATCGGTATCGCCCCGTTGCGGCCGTTCATCAATCTGCTTGCAAAGGATCCGGGGAAGATCAGGAGCCTGACTGTGTTGTACGGGGCGAGGAGCGAAAAAGACCTGCTGTTCAGGAGCGACCTGCTGGAGTGGCGGGCGTCGGATGTCTGCACGCTCCTGGTCTCATGCGATAAAGGGCCGGGAAAAGGTCCGCTCGGGATCCTGCAGGGTCCGGTGACCGGAGGGCTGGACAGGATAGATCTTCCCTTCGGGAATGCCGTCACTTTCCTGTGCGGTCCGGCGAGGATGATGGATGCCGCCGCGGGCAGGCTGATCGGGAAAGGCCATGATCCGCGGGAGATATTCGTTTCATTGCACGCCAGGATGAAGTGCGGGATCGGCCACTGCGGACACTGCCAGACAGGGCCGCATTTTGTATGCAAAGACGGGCCGGTCTTCCCGTACGATGTGATAAAACATTCCGTCGACAATCCGTTCCAGGCAAAATGAGAAAAAGAAAACCCAGGATAGGAGTGTTCAAATTCAGCTGCTGCGCCGGATGCGAGTTCCAGCTGATCTATTTCCAGAAGCATCTGATGGAGACGTTCGAAGCGGTCGATATCGTCTACTGTCCGATGCTCGAGTCCGGCGGGATGCCCGAAGGGCCCTTCGACGTGGCGCTGATCGAAGGCGCGGTCACCGAGTGCTGGCAGGCCGGGCAGCTGCGCAAGGTCCGGGAGGAAAGCCGATCGCTTATCCCTATCGGCTCGTGCGCCGTCTGCGGCGGGGTGCCCGCGATAAAGAACACCTCGTGGGAGCTGGATGTGGAGAAACGGGTCTACCGCGATGTGTCCGTGCTTCACTCCGTCAAGGCGTCACCCATCGACCGCCATGTGAAGGTGGACGGTTACGTCAAGGGATGCCCGATGGGAGAAAAAGACCTGAGCGAGCTGGTCGTCTCGCTGCTGTTGAAGAAGAAACCGGATTTCACCGGATACAGCGTATGCGTCGAGTGCAAGATCAAAGGGAATATCTGCGTTCTGGTCGCGTACAACCAGCCCTGCATGGGGCCGGTGACCAACGCCGGCTGCGGGGCACTGTGTCCTTCCAACAACCGGGCATGTTATTCCTGCTGGGGGCCGATGAAGGACGCCAACGCGCGCGCCCTTTCCGATGAGTTCGCTGAGATGGGGCTTGAGACGGCTGATATCCGCAGGAGATTCACCGAATTCGGCCAGCCGGAAGAGGAATTCAGGGCGGGGGCGAGGAAGAGATGAGCCATAAAGAACATCTCGGGATAGATTACCTGGCAAGGGTAGAAGGGGAGACCGCGGTCTCCGTCGATCTGGATGGGGCTCCTTCGATCGAACTGAGGATATTTGAGCCGCCGCGGTTCTTCGAGGGATTCCTGGTCGGCAGGAAATTCGATGAGGCCGGCGATATTGTCTCCCGGATCTGCGGCATCTGCCCCGTATCGCATATGAGCACCGCGATCCAGGCGGTCGAGCGTGCGATGGGGATCGAGGTCAGCGTCCAGACAAGGCTCCTGAGGAAGATAATGACCGTCAGCCAGATATGCGCAAGCCACCTGCTCCACCTGTATATGCTGGCGATGCCTGATTATTACGGTTTGAACGGGATCCCGGATATGATCTCAGGGAGGCAGAAGGGGCAGGTCGGGCGGTTGATGAGGATGAAGGAGCTGATGAACGATATAACCGGCCTTATCGGCGGCCGGGCGCTGCATCCGGTGACTCATCTTCCCGGCGGCTTTACCCGGATGCCGGAGAAGGAGGAATTCGTCCCGTTACTCGAACGGCTGAAAACAGCGAAGGAGGACGCGCGGGATGTGGTCAGTGATATCGCCCGGCTGGAGGTGCCGCAGTTCCGTTCCGGGACCGAATACGTCGCCCTGGACGCTCCGGATGAATATGCCATAAGCGGGGGCAGGATCCGTTCGACCCGCGGGCTGGATATTTCCGTGGAAGAGTATGAGGACAATTTCCAGGAGTCGCAGGTACGCCACGCGTTCGCGAAACAGACGAGGGTCAGGGGGCGCTCCTCGATCATGGTCGGCGCGCTGGCCAGGCTCAACATCAAATACGATAAGCTGGGAGAAGAGACAAAAAGCCTGGCACGCAAGATGAGCTTTACCGTCCCCTGCGATAACCCTTTCATGAACAACCTCGCGCAGGCGCTGGAGATATTCGACGGAGCGGCATCGCTGATCGGGTCGATCGGCGCGTATCGCGGTGACGAGGGGCCGGCGTCCCCTGTCACGGTCAGGCCGGGGGAAGGGTGCGCCATCACCGAGGCTCCCCGCGGCCTTCTTTATTACCGGTATAAGATCGATCGAAAAGGCGTGATCCAGGAGTCGGATATCGTCACTCCGACCTCCCATAATTCCCTCAACCTGGAAAAGGACCTGCTCAAACTGGTGGATGAGAACAGGGGGAAAGGGCGCGATACGATCAGGCAGCTCTGCGAGAAGCTGGTAAGGGCCTACGATCCCTGTTTCTCCTGCTCAGTGCATTGAAAGCGTTTTCTTCCATCCGGCATCCTGCCATTGAAAACCCGCTCTAAATAATTTATATTTTAATAAGATAGTAGGAAATGCTGCATAACTTCCGAAAGGGGGAGTATTTTTTTCCTATATTAAGTAACAATTTAAAAATCTTTATGGCCAGGAAGCTTATCACATTACTGATCGCGCTCAGCTTCGCATTCCCTCCGGGGACCTTTGCACAGGTCTCCGCTCTGCCTGTTCCAGGCAACGGCTTTGTTCAGCAGGCGGCTGCCGACAGGTTCCGTCCTGTCCATCTCAGGTACCTGTCGTACCAGTCCGCCAACGGGAGGCTTGATCTCCTCCTGGATAAGGAAAAGACCAGCCAGTTGTCGGAAGACGCGCTCCGGAAGACGACAGGGGAACTGCTTGACTACTTCCTGATCGGGCTTAACCTGCCGGACTCGGATTTCTGGGTCAACCTCAGGCCTGATTCGCCCGACCGCATGATCGCGGACGACCTTGCCCGGACGGACGTGGGCAGGATCATGCTCGAGGCCGACCTCCAGCTCAAAAAGGATACTGCCCGCCACACCTCTCCCGCCACAAAAGAAGGCCGGGAATACTGGGACAAGGTATGGCGCAAGGCGGAGGAACTCTACGGGGATGGGAAGATCACCGTTCCCACGCTCACCAGACCCTGGATAGTCCCCGATGAGATCATCGTGCGCGAGTCCGGCGGGTCGGCGTATGTCTACAAGGCGACCTTAAAGGTGATGCTGGAGCAGGACCGCCTGAAAGGCGATACGCGGTACGCCTTCGCCGACGGGAAAGCGAAGGAGCTCAACGCCTATTCTTCGGAGCTGATAAGGAAGACCATCATACCCCTGCTCAACAGCGAGATAAACTCCTCCCGGCGTTACGCGCCCCTGCGTCAGGTCTTTTATTCGCTGATACTGGCCCAGTGGTTCAAGCATAAGTTCATCGGCGGCGCCGGAGGATACGCGCGCCGGATCGACCGCAAAGATCTGACCGGCCTGACATCGAAGACGGCATGGGACAAGTCGGCCTATTTTACGGCATACCGAAAGTCTTTCTCTGACGGGGAATACAACCTGAACGAACAGACATTCTCTTCTTCGGGCCGGACCATGCGCAATTTCGTGTCCGGCGGCATCACATTTGCCGCGCCCCTGAAGGTCGTTCCGGGAGGAGGCGGACTTTCTCCCGCCGTTATGTCAAGATACAGTGCCGTTACCGTTTACGCGGATGGCGGCCTGGGCTTCCCCAGGGAACAGAAAGCGGCTGTCCCCGAGGACGATAATATCCTGCGCGGTTCGTCGCTGGATGCCCATATCACCTTCCTGACCGTCTCTCACTACAAGTGGAACGAAGAACAAGAGTACAAGGACATCCTCGATGCCGCCGTTTACGTCTTTGGCGCGTATGAACAGTATCTGACCGCGGACGGGCTGGCTGCCAAGAAGTATTTCGATGGCCTGGCGCAACAGGCCAGGGGCAAGGATTTCTCCTGGGAGCGCAACTTCAAGGAGTTCGTGGACCGCGCGCAGATCATCCCCAGGGTGACCGCGGATGTGCGCGACCTGCATCTGGAGCTGTTCCGTGACATCCTTGAAGGAGAAAGCGAAGAACGGTTGAAGGCGTTCTGTAACCTCGGCTACGGATCGCAAAAGGATGACAAATACGCGCGCACCCACCTCCTCACGCTGAACCTTTCAGAGGGTTGCAGCAACCAGTGCATATTCTGCGGGGAACGCCAGCTGCAGAAGGTCAAATACGGCAAGAAGATGCCGCTGCCCGTGGCGATCAAACTGCTGCAGGGGCTCCCGAGCGCGCAGAAGGGGTGGACGATGATCGTGCCGTACGCCGAGAGCGATCCGCTCGATTATTATGATGAGATATCCGGGGCGACGATAGCCGATTTCGTGCTGCTGGCCTCTCGTGTGGGTTTCGGAAGCATGAGCATCGTCACACACGGGAGCAACGCCCGCCGCAAGGAGATGGCAGAGACTCTGAAAGCGCTGACGAGATGGGTATCGATAACGATCAGCCTGCATGTGTTCCATTACGACGTCAAGAAATACGCGCTTGATACGCTCGACCCCAGGAACGACCGGCAGGAACTTGACCGCAAGCGGGAAGAGATCGTCCGGCGCTACGTTCAGAGATTCCTGGACATGCTCTGGGCGACGCAGGGTGAGGTCGATATCAGGCTTTTCAATTGCGGCGATTTCCTTACCTATGTCAATCAGATCATACAGGAAGAAGAGGGGGGGGGAAGGGGCCATTCCATGACCCGGAAATGGCGTCCGCTGGACGCGCGGGAGCTGGCGGCGCTCAAGCGCGCGGAACGGGCCGTCGCCGAGATGCAGGGGGTCCAGGACGAGGTCTGGAAACGCCTGGAGAAGCTCTTTCCCTTCCAGAAGCGCCACGCCGTTGAGAAACATAATGTAGTATGGATCGGCGCTGCCGCAGGGATGCTGGCTTCGCTGGGGGTACCTGCCGATATTATTGCCGATATACAGGAATCGATAGGACAGAGGGGCAATCTCTACGTGAAGTCTTTTGAGCCGTACATCGATACGGACGGATCCCTTCTCGCGCTTGCCTCAGAAGACCAGGTCTCGCTGGTGCGCACGGTCCGCGAGACGTTTCCCGATCCGGACGCGAAAGAATTCAAGTGGTTCCTCCGGTTCGTGAAGGCGATGCTCGAGGCGAAGATGAAGGATTTCGAGATCTACAAGGACCAGGATCCAGTCGAGATGACAGACAGGGAATTCAAGAGGTACCTCCTGGAAAGATGCCGGGCGATCCAGAAGATAAAGTCCTTCACTTTTTCACAGGGTGAAAAAGAGAGGTATATGGAGGCCGATCACGTCAGGGTGGAGGATTTCCGGGTCAGGCATCCTTATCTGGGCTGTTTCGATTCTTTCCTGACGCTTTCTTTCCCTGAAGCCAGGCAGATGATTCTTTCTCTGGACGAGAGCTCGCCTGTCAGCGATATCCGGGCGCGTCAGATATATTCATTTATCCTCGATCTGCCTTTGCCGGCCCTTACGGAGTTCTCGGTCGCGGTCATGCCTCCGGGCACCGAAACGGCAAAAATGGAAAAGGTGAAATACGGCTTCGCGTCCGCCCAGAATTACACGATCATGAAACGCGACGTCTTTCAGACCTCGCGCAGGTTCTCTATCACTCCGGGCGGGATCGGGTATGTCCCGTTGAAGGACGGCGGCAGGTCAAAGGAAAAATTCCCCGCGCTGGCCGCACGCATTTCCTGGAATGCCGGATATCCTCTGCCTGCCGGCTTCTCCAAACTGATCCAGCAGACGGTTTCCTGGGAACGCAAGGCTCACCGCGGCAAGGGCAGGTCGGGGATCATCTTCCTCGGCAGGCCGGTCAGCTTCAATATCAAGGGAAGGACCGTTGTGGTAAAGGCGGTGAAGATCAAGGGCATGGGTGAGTTCGTTGACGGTACCGCGCTTCCGCCGGTCGCCCAGAAGTACGAGACCTCTGCGGGTTTCCATATGAGGGCCGATGAGAACGGGAGTCTGTTCCCGGTAAGTCCTGAACCGACACCGGCCGGAGGGTTATCGTTCCGGCGGGCCAGGAATGAATACGATCTGCTCAACAAGATCCTGAACGAGAGCGATATCGGCGTGAACATCCCGCTCGGTTACGGGGAATACCCGGAGATGTCCTTTAACGGCGATCATCTGGGTTTCGTGATCGAAGGGCTTACGGACATCCGCGACGCGCGGTTCGACGATATCCTGAAAGAGAGAGGGGATCCGGCCGGATACCTGCTATCGTGTTACCGGAATTGGGGCAAGACCCTGCGACGGCTCAATGACCTGGGGATATTGCACCTGCGCACCCATTCGGGCAACTGGTCGGCCTCTGAAGACGGCACGGTGACGGTCCATGACCTTGATTCGGCTGTGCTGAAGGGACAGTTGGACGCGAAGGCGGCCTTCATGATGCAGCTGATGCCGGAACTGGCAGGCGCGATCCGCGATATCCATTCCGATACGGCCGTTTTCCCTTCGGCGCGGCGTATTATCGAACAGGGCGGTAACCCCTACCGGGCATTCCTCGAGGGATATTTCGGGAAAGAGGCCGCGGACGGCGACCCGCAGATAAAGGGACTGTGCGAAGCGCTGATTCCCGTGAGCAAGAGGCCCGCGAACCTCTCTGAATTCGCCACCCAGCGCTATCTGGTAAGCGAAGATGCAACCCGCGCCCTTAACCTTCCCCTGTCCCGGGCGCTCAATGTCCCGCCGGTCTTCGACGAAAAACAGCTTGAGGCCCAGATGCAGGATCTCAGGGGGAGGATCACAGGATTCGAAAAGGACTTCGCTCATGGTACCGCCAAGGATGGCGGCGGGATCTTCGGTTGGCTGCGGGGGAAGAAAGGCGAGACGGATGAGAGGAACTATAACTTCGTGAGATCGTATGTAGGCGATACGGGAAAGCCTACTCCGTTCGACTATGTATTCCAGGCGATGGGCGAAATCAACTCTTTGCTCGACTCGGGCAGAGACGTTTCCGCTCAGGTCGCCGTCCTTAACCAGCGGATCTATTATGATAAGGGGATACCTTTCCTCAATAAAATGCAGTTGATAGCCGTTGTCACCAACCTTTTTTCCAAAGATCAGGCTAAAGTGGCCAAGGCTATAAACAATCTGCATCTGGCGCTTGTGGGCACGGGATATATCGCGGTGACGATACCCAGACTGGACAGTTATGTGATCGCCAAGCAGATGGGGGAGTCTATCTCCACCGAGCTCCCTCACTCCGGAAGGCTCACGGTTTCCATCTGCAAGATGCTGACATATAAGGATGGCGAAGGATTCGCCGGAGGGCTGCTGCTGGGAGAAGGATCGGGAAGGAGGATCTTCCTTTTTGATCTGAGCGAGAACGCAATGATACATGAGATGGGGCATGCGGTAGCGCTCGGCAATGAAGGGCCGGGGGCGGAGGTCAATGGCGAACGGGTGGCGAAGCTCTCGGAGTTGCTGGACGACAACAGCAACGTGGAAAGCCTTTTGGGCATGATCAATGACCTGGAGACGACAAGGACGAACAGGAGAGTGGTGCATGATATCGCCGATGAGGAGAACCTGAAGGCGCTCTGGGAGATCAAGACCGGGGAAAAAATGCCCGCTTTTTCGTTGATCGAGGTGAAAAAGGGATTGCGGGGGATCTCGAATCTGGAGATCGCCAACCTTGCCGCAACCGCCCTCATGATCGGCCATTTCTTCCCGATGGGCAAGGAGTTCGCTTTCCTCGAAGATATAGAGCTATGCGTGAAGAGGGCGAAGAAGTTCGGGGAAGGGATCATGAGTATAGTGTTAAAACCGAGATACGAACGTAATGATGCGTTAGGTTACGGGGAGCGTGATCTTTACACGCTTTATCCTTACCTGCTCAGCTTAAAAGCGGCCCGTTCGGGTGATCGCGCGGAAGGGGTCAGGAGGATCAGGGAGGCTCTCAGCCGTATCTATGCCAATCAGGGCATATCCGGTGATCCTGTGTCCGGACTGGGTATCCCGGAAGCCAGTGATACAGATTTTGTTGTTAAGCTGGACAAACTCATAGAGCTCGCAAGGCAGGAGCAGGTTCCCCTGGGAGCGGGACTCCACCTTGCCTCCTGGGCGCAGGAGATGAAGGCGGGTGACGTCCGGTCGGCATTTAAAGACGGCGGCCGGTTCGGCGAGAATATACTGGTATTGAATCCCTCAGCCCTCTCGAAGTTAAGTGCCGCGGAGGTATGCGTTTTCGATTGGGATGAGACGCTTTCTTACGCAAGGGGAATGTGGCCGTCGGTATTCGGAGGGATCCTGGCTGAGGCGATGGGCGACGCCGGCCGGACGGACGAAATGGCCGTTTTTTCCAGGAATAACGCGGGGCTCGGGGACAGCAACTTTGCACTGCTTTTTCTGGACAAGTTCTCTGCCGGACACGCGGCGGATATCTGCCGCTGGCTTGGCGAGCGGGGCCTGCCCCTGCGGGAGGCAGACCTTGTCCGACCTGGCGCGAGGCAGAAGGCGGCTGACCTGATAGCGGACGAATACAACCGTCGGATCGCCATTGCCGTGGAACAGGCGACAAAGGAGAGGGGGTATCCGCCGGTCTATCCGGGTGCCACGGAATTCCTGGCCGGCCTCAGAGCTGCCGGAAAGACCCTTTTTGTCGCCACGGCCGGCATGCGCCAATTCAGCTGGGAGATCGTGGATTCCTGCAGGCTCGGGTTCAGGGAGTCCGATGTATACGGCGCGGAGCCGGGGCAGGTCGGTTTTTCAAAAGGGAAAGTGCTGGCTGCGCTGGCGAAGGGACGCGTGACGGTGATGTTCGGCGATGCCGCGGCCGATATGCGCGCGGCCCGGGAGGCGGGGGCGATCGCAATCGGCGTGGCGCATACGCCGGAAGCGGAGAACATCCTGATGTCCCAGCCGGAAGGACAGAGGCCCGACATGATCATCGGCGGGTTCAAACAGCCCGGCGAATTGCTTGGGCTTTTCTCCGCTGCCTCTAAGGACGGTGGGAACCCCGGTGCAAAAGGCGGCGTGGATT
>JBLMZF010000158.1:0-2882 GCA_050258655.1 Deltaproteobacteria bacterium
CTTCGTATCACAATCCTGCGCGACCGTCCTGACAGGCAAGGTGACCGGGCGGGCGCGTTCGGCGGCCGCGGGATTGTACGTTACTTTCTATTATGGCGGAGGTTTTGTGGGGACTATGGTCGCAGGCTGGTTCTGGATGACAGGCGGGTGGCCTGCCTGCGTCGGATTGTTCGCCGCGGTGAGCCTGTGCACGCTGCTTTTCGCGTTCATCGGGATCCGCCGTTCAGGTAAAAAGGTCAAAACAGTTGTCAGGCCGCGGGTCTTTTAGTAAAATAGAGCGACATCGTACAAAAAAGGAGAAGCAATGAAAAAAGCACTGATCGCGGTATTCGTCCTCATCACTTCAAGCAACTGCTGGGCGCAGAACACGACCGGCGGGTCGTGGCTCAAGAACATGGGCAGGGCAGCTCTCGATGCAGGGGTCCAGTCGCTCAACCCGCAGGCCAAGGCTGTCGTTGACCAGGCGAACGGGCTGGCCACGCAGCAGCAAAAGGAGAACTTCCTGGTAACCAAAGCGAAGGAATTCCTCGGGACCAAGAACTACGAGACCGCTTTGGAACTGGCGAATTACATCAAATCGAACATAGACCCGAAGTCCGCCAGCGCCGATAAGATCATCGCCGATGCCAAAGCGGGATTGGCCAAATACGCGCAGGACAAGCTGAACCAGACCCAGGCGCCCGCCGCTGCCCAGTCAAGCCAGGCAAAGGCGGACCAGGTAAAGGCGAACGTGAACCAGACTGCTGCCGATGTCAATAACCTGCTGGGTTCCTTCGGCATAAAAAAATAAGCCGATGAGAAGACTGAATAAGAGAAGAATCATTTCCTTCCGGTTCCTATGATAAAATATAAGTAAGAGTCATCCCTCTTTTTCCGTCATCCGTCCCCCTGTCTCATCATGGGATCCCCGTTGCGCAAAAATCTGCTGTTCCTCCTTGGCTTCGCGCTCCTTACCGCAGTTTTCCTCATCAATATCAGCCTTCCCTACGGGTATTCGGTCTGGCTCATCGACGTCGCGGTCCTGCTGACCATGTTCGCTCTCGAGCCTTCGAAAATAATCACGCTGGCCGTCCTGTCGACCGTCTATGTCATCGCGGGTTTCCTTCTGCCAAGGCCCGGAGAAGTCCCTGTTTTCGCGTTGTTCAACCGTATATCCGGGATAATAACCATCTGGATCGTCTCAGGATTCCTTATCAGCCGGAAACGGTACGAGCGGCTGCTGCGGGAAGAAGAGGAATGGCTTAAGACCATCTCAGATGCCGCCTTTGAAGGTATCTACATCCACGACGGGATAAGGTTGGTTGATTGTAATAATGCAATGTATCAGATGCTCGGATACAAGAAGGGGGAATTGACCGGGAAACCATGGGTCGAGGTGATCACGGCAGGGTCATACCGGCTGGTCAAGGAGCATTGGGATTCGGGGACCAGCGAGCCGTATGAGGTGACGCTTATCCGAAAGGACGGGTCTCAGATCCTGGCTGAATTAAGGGGTAAGGATATGATCTTCCAGGGCCGCCGCTTGAGGGCGGGCGCGGCCCGTGATATCACCGAAGCAAGACGCAAAGAGGATCAGCTGCGCCGGAGCGAAGAGCGTCTGCGGTTCGCTCTGGAGGCGGGAAACGAGGGGACATGGGATTATGATCTTATCACGGATAAACTCGTGCTCGGAGTAAGAAGCAGGAGGATATTCGGTTTTTCCAAGGACGAAGAGGTGCCCTACCGGAAATTAGTGGACCGGATCCATCCCGACGACAGGGAAAGGGTGGATCGGGCGGTAAATGCCGCCTTCGATCCTTCCGGCGACGGCGAGTATAACATTGAATACCGGCTGCTCATGCCTGACGGCTCCATCAGATGGGTATACGCGAGGGGGCAGGGATATTTCAGGACGGAAAACGGACAACGCCGGGCCTACCGGTTCATCGGGATAAACACGGATATAACCCAGCGCAAGACCATCGAGCAGCAGCTGGCCAGGGAAAGGGCCAACCTGAACGCTGTCTTTGACGCGGTAAACGTCGGCATGCTGCTCCTGGATTCGAAGGGGACGGTGAAGAGGGTCAACAGCATCGTCACCTCATGGGTCGGCAAAGACCTTTTCAACTGCTGCGGCGGGACGCCGGGCAGTGTGATCGGCTGCGCCAATGCCGGCAACGACGGGAAAGGATGCGGTATGACCGCCAAGTGCATCTCCTGTCCGATCAGGAAAGCTTTCGGGGAGGCGTTTAGAACAGGGAGAGCGCTACACAACCTTGAGGCGGAGGCTTCGCTGGTCACGGGCGGGAAGATGAGCACCGTATGGTTCGATATCAGTGTCGATCTCGTCGACCTCGCAGGCGAACGCCATGCGATCATGGCCCTCAATAACATCACCGACCGGAAGAATACTGAAGAGAAGCTGCGCGGGAGCGAAGAGCGGCTGCGACTGGCCCTGGACGCCGCCCACGCCGGTTCATGGGAATGGGACCTGCGCACGGATAAGAATGTCTGGTCGGAGCAGATGTGGAGGCTGTACGGGCTGAAACCCCATTGCTGCGAGCCTTCGTATGATGCCTGGCTGAATTCGATCGCCGGCGAGGACCGGCGGCGGGTAGGGGATACCGTGCGCAAGGCGGCCACAGAAGGGACTGAGCTGAGCGTCGAGTGGCGCGTGCGCGATGAGGGAGGGGAGAGATGGCTGCTTTCGCGCGGCCGTGCGGTCAGGGATGAAAACGGCACGGTGACGCGTTACATCGGGATCGTGCTCGATATAACCGAACAGAAGCGGGCGGAGGATATCCTCAGGAGGGACAGGGACTCGCTTGACCGGCTTGTGACCGACCGCAGTCACAGGCTTCTGGAGACGCAGAAGGAGCTCGACCGTTCACGCAGACTTTCGG
>JBLMZF010000159.1:0-9158 GCA_050258655.1 Deltaproteobacteria bacterium
AGGCGTATCGGACAGGCCTCAAGCAGAGCCTCCCTCACCTCCAGCCCTTCCCTCCTGCGCTGGTTGGTGAAATCCACCAGCAGGATAGAATTCTTCTTTACGATACCCATCAGCAGGATTATACCGATCAGGCTGTAGATATTGATGGACTGGCGCCCTGACCAGAGCGCGATGAACGCGCCGGTGATGCTGAACGGCAGCGCCAGCAGGATGAACAGCGGCTGGAGGTAACTGTTGTACTGCGAGGCCAGCACCATGTACGAGACAAGGATACCCAGGAAAAATACGGCGATGAGGCTGAGGAATGATTCCTGGAACGCCTGGGCGCTCCCGGTGAAGATGACGCGGTAACCGGGCGGGAGGATCTTCTTAGCCAGGCTGTTGATCTCGTCCAGAGCCGCCGTCTGCGATTTACCCGCGGCGACGTTGGCAAAGACCGAAATAGCCCTTTCCCTGTTGCGCCGCGTGATCGTCAGTGAAGCCGGGCTGGAACAGATGGAGACGACATCGCTCAGGTTCACCAATTCCCCCCGGTTGTTCCAGGCCTGCAGCTGCGCTATCTGTTCCGCCTGGGCCCTCTCCGTGGGAAGGAGGCGTATGCGCACATCGTACCGCCTCCCTTTCTGGGTGAACTTGCCGATCGGCATGCCGCCGACAAGTGCCTGAACGGTATTGCCGATAGCATCGATGTCCACTCCCCGCTGAGAGGCCTTCACCCTGTCCGGTACGACACGGATCTCCTGCACGTTCTCCTGGTAATCGGTATCTATATCGGTCATCAGCCCGCTCTGGGCCATCCCTGCCATCATCGCGCGCGTATACCTTGCCAGTTCGGTCCAATCGGTGCCGCGGAGCGAGAATTCGACGGGAAAACCCCTCTGTGCGGAGAACCCCGCCAGTGAAAGGTCCTGGATGATCGCCTTGACGTCCGGGACCGAATTGAATTCTTTCCTGAAGAACGCCATCACATCGACCTGCGAGGGCCGTTTTTTGAAAGGAGGCGCGACCGGCCGCTGCGCGGGGTCTTTAAGCGTGATGAATATGAATCCCGTATTCACCGTTCCAGACGTGAAACCGCCGATCGCCGAAAAATACCTCTGCACTTCGGGCCTTGACATCACCAGTTTCTCTATCTGTTCGAACTTGGTGTTGGTAAAGGTCATCGAGGATCCCGCGGGGGTCTCGATGCGCGCAAGCACCAGGCTCTGGTCCTGCGAAGGCAGGAACTCCTTGCGCAGGAAACCGATGAACGACAGCGACAGGAAGAACAGCACAAGGCTCACCGTCAGCACCAGACCCGCATGTTCAAGCACCCTCCCCAGCCATTTCCTGTACCCCCGCGCCGCGCCGCTGAACGCGTCGTCGA
This sequence comes from Deltaproteobacteria bacterium, assembly GCA_050258655.1. GTDB lineage: Bacteria > Omnitrophota > Gorgyraeia > Gygaellales > Profunditerraquicolaceae > JBLMZF01. The sequence goes on from JBLMZF010000159.1 coordinate 1,367, forward strand.
CCGCTTTCCCGAGCCCCGTATGCCGCTTCCCTATGGACAGGAACTGGGAACATCGCATCGGGGTCAGGGTCAGCGCCTCAAGGAGCGAAAGCAGCACCGCGATCGAGATCGTCACGCCGTACTGGAAAAAGAAAGCGCCCATTATCCCCGACATCAGCGCGACGGGGAGGAAGATGGCCACCAGTGCCAGCGTCGAGGCAAATGCGGCCAGAGAGATCTGGTTCGACCCGTTCAACGCCGCGACGACCCTGTCCTCCCCTCCCTCGCGCCGGCGCACGATGTTCTCCAGCACCATGATCGAATCGTCGACGACGATGCCGACTGCCAGGGTCAGCCCGAGCACGGTGAACGTGTTGAGCGTGAACCCGAGGAAATATATCACCAGGAAGGTGCCCAGGACCGAGGTGGGGATCGCAAGGAGGATGTTGAGCGTGGCACTCCATGAACCGAGGAACAGCCAGCACACCAGGGAAGTCACCAGCGCGGAAAGGACCAGGGTGAAGATAAGCTCCCGCACCGAATCTTCGATGAACTTCGAACGGTTGAACGCCACGTCGACGTGGATATCCCGGGGAACAGAAGGCCGTATCTCCTCAAGCCGCTTGAGCACACGCTGCGCCACCGCGACCTCGTTGGCACCCCTCTGTTTACGGATCCCCAGCCCAACCGCCACCTTGCCTTCTGTGCGGGACAGGCGGCGGATATCCTCAAGGCCGTTCTCTATCGTCGCCACGTCCTTCATATAGATCGGCTTGTACACCGGCTGTCCCGACCTGGTCTGGATAACCAGATCTCCGAACTTCTCGGGTGACGGCGCCTCTCCCATCACGCGCACGTTGAACTCCTGCCGCGGCGTCTCGATCAGGCCCGCGGGCACCTCTTCATGCTGCTGGGCCACTGTCTGTATGATGTCGTTGGCCGTCAGCTCCAGCTGGCGCAGTTTATTCTGGTCGACCCATATGCGCAGATTGCGGTCAACGAATCCGCCGAGGAAAACATCACCCACCCCCGAGATCGTGGTGAAATTATCCCTGAGGCTGTCGTCCACGTAGCCGATCAGGTCTCTCAGTGACTTTCCGCCCGTCACAGATATCCAGATGATCGGCTGGTCTTCAGGGTTCACCTTGGTCACGATCGGCGGGTCCATGTCCTTCGGGAGGGACCGCTGCGCCTGGCTTATCTTGGTCTGCACCTCCTGCACGGCGAAATCGATGTTGCGGCCCAGGTCGAACTCGATCGTCACCGTCGCCGCTCCCTGATTGATCGTCGAGGAAACATCTCGCAGCCCCTGGATCCCCATGATCGCGCTTTCAACAGGGTCTACCACGTCGGTCTCCATGACCTCCGGCGCGGCGCCCTGCCAGGAAAGGCTCACGGATACAACGGGAAAATCGACGTCGGGCAGCTGGCTGACTCCCAGGCGGATGTAACCGACATAGCCGAAGATGATCAGCGCCGCCATCAGCATCCACGCGAAGACAGGGTTCTTTATCGAGACATCGGATAAGCTCATGGCTTGCCCCCAGACCCGGACTCTCCCGCCGCGACCTGCAGCTGGATGAACAGCCGCTTGCTCTCATACAGGGCGAATGTATAGCTGCGCCGGCTGTCGCTGAGTGTCAGGAGCGCGGAGAGGACATCAAGGTTGCTCACCAGGCTCGACTCGTAATCCTGTGCCTGGAGCGTAAAGTTGCGTTCCGAGGCGATGTACGCCTTTCTCAACGACTCCTCCCGCCTGAGGCTCAGGTCCACCCTGGAATAGGCGTCCTTGACGTTCTGTTCGGCTATCCGTTCGACCTGTGACAACTGGAGTTCCGCCACCCTCTGCCTCGACCGGGCTTCCATGATCTGTCCGTAAACGGTCGTTCCCTCAAAGATGGGAACATCGATCCTGAACAGACCGGACCAGTTGCTGCCCGGCAGGGATGTCCTGCGGGTGAAAAGATCTCCCTCAACGCTTACCGTGGGCATAAGACCGGCGCGGGCGACCGCTACGCTTTTTCCCGCGGCCTCCCAGGCCAGACGCGCCGCCCTGACATCCGCCCTGGACCGCGCTTTTTTCAGATAATCCTCCCGCGTCCCCGCCAGCCGCGTTCCGTCAGGATAGTCCACAAGTTCACCGACCGGCCTGCCGATAAGATATTCAAGCAGGTCACGGGCTACCGCTTCCTGTGTCCGGGCGGACTCTATATCCGCATCCACGGCGTACAGCTGGGCAAGAGTGCTCGCTTCTTCACTGGGACGCGAACGGCCGATCTGCTCCCGCCGCCTTATCTCCGCTGCCCGGTCCTCAAGGGCCTTGCGGCTCTCGCAGAGGATCCGCAGGTCCTGCCTTTGCTCGATAAGCAGATAGAACGCGTCGGCTACATCGGAATAAAGGAGCTGCCGGGCGCGCTCCAGTTCCTGCGCGCGCTGGGCGGTCTCCTTCCTGCTGCCTGCCATAGCCGCGAACTCACGAAAACCGGAAAAAAGCGTCTGGGTAAAGACGAAATTACGGGTGGAGACGCGGGTACTCCCTCCGAAGAAACCGGTAGTGGATGTGCCGGTGGAAACGGACTGGGTAGAAGACTCCTGCCTGGTCTCAAGTACAGAGAACGAGACCTGAGGAAGAGCTGTCCCGAGCGCCTGGATGAAACGGGCCCTGGACTGGGCGATGGCTTCGGCGTCCATCGCGATGATCTCGCTGCGGGCAAGGGCCAGCCGGTAGCATTCGGAAAACGACAATGGCGGCGTCCCGGTATCATCTGCCAGGACGGCCGAAGGGATGATCAGTAACAGCAGCAGGAACCGAGCGGACATCAGGATGGCCTTACGTGCCGGGCTGCAGGATAAAACCGACGCGGTGGGCCGGTTCATGGTCTCCGAACCAGCCGTTAAGAGAAAGGACCCGGCGGATAGCGCCGCGCCCTCTGAGCATATCCCAGATCTCGTCGAAAGCCATGACCATTGGCCCTGACAGGTCGTCCCAGACCAGGATGAACTCATCCCTGTCCAGCAGTCCGCAGCGCTCGATCATCCGGAACTCATGGAGCACAGCGTGGGGGGAATGGACGGCGTCCGAGAATATAAGGTTGAAAGTCTCCCCTTTGAGCCTCTCCCAGGATGCGGGGTCCATCAGGTCGGCGCACAGATAGCGTATCCGGTTGTTGCGCGGTGCATAGCGGAATTCGGCGAGGGTCGAAGCAGTCTTTTTGGGAGAAAAAGCTTGTGTCTCCCATTCCTCCAGCACCCGCTCTTCCCTGAAAAACCCCCTGAGCACCGGGTTTATGCGTTCGATGTCAAAACCGGCAAGGAAACTGTCATGGAAGAAGTCGGCGGCGACCAGGAAGTTCTTCCCCACCGAAACGCCGATCTCCAGATACCGTATGTCCTTTTTCAGCATCGAGCTCATAAAAAGCATCATGTCTGTGTAGGTCGGCCGCCGGCTCATCTCCCCGTTGAGATACGGCCTGTGCCTCTCCAGCACGCCGTACCCGCACACCGAACCCGCATAGGTCTCGTCACTGATCCACTCTTCCACCCTGCGCAGCACCGCCCGATCCTTTTCGATGACATCGACAAGACTATAGCCGTCAGCTCTGCGGCTTGGGGGTATACTGGGAAAGCTCATAGATATCCAGCTCCTTCTCCAGCTCCTCGACCTGCGCGACGATCTTCTCAAAGCCGTTCCCGCCGAAAAGCTGGTGTTCCTTGTCCTCAAACTTATCTCCCGCAGCCTTGTACTCTGAGGGAACGAGTATCTTCTTGAACTCGGGGAATACCACGGTATCCTCCCGGGCCTTATGAGGCCGGTACATCCTGCTGAAAACTGCCATGGTCTGTATCACTTCAGCAGGATCGGTTTCCGGACCGCCCTGCTCCAGTTCCATTATCCGGTCGATCGTCTTGCGCCCTGCCTCATGCTGTTTCTGGAGCGTATCGACAACCGGCACGATCCTGCCAGATTTTTTAAGGGCGCTGAAGACATACTCCTCCTCGAGCTTTTCGTGATAGTCCTGTATGAATGAGCGGATGATACCGGTAGCGGTCTTGAGGGCATGGACCGGAAGATGCTTGCGCTTGGCCAGCCGCCAGCCGATCTCCTGATAGATCAGCAAAAGCCGGTCCAGCACCCCATGCTCCCGCATGAGGTCTTCTACTGCCGTGGTCTCCTCCACCCCCGTTTTCTGCTGAGGCGGCTGCTGACAGCGTCCAGGCACAGGGAACCAGCAAAGTATGCAGAAAACGGACAGCCACGCGATGGACCGTACGGTGGACATGCATCCTCCTCGCAGGGGAAAAAGACGTACCGAAAGGTCAGAATTAGATTATACGGCAGGCGGACAAAGGCGGGAATGACGCGGCGCTACTTTTAGCTGACTTTTATTGAGCCCCCGAGGCGGCTCCGGATCAGGAGAAGATCTCGTACTTGAAACCGTTCTTACCCTCCTTTTTGACCGCTTTCACGAGGCCTTCGACTTTCCTGATGACCTCTTCGGCGTCGGCGGGAGGCGCATTGAAGGTGACCGCTCCGACACTGAACGTGACTATATACCCGTTGTTCTTGAGGGCTTCGACGATCTTGTCCCTCAGACGCGGGATACCTGTGGCGTGTGACTGCTCCCCGGTCTCTGTGAGAAGGATGGCGAACTTGTCGGCTTCGAGCCTGGCAGCCACGTCGGTCCCGCGGAGATTATCCCTTATGGTGGTGCCTGTCGCGCACAGGAGAAAATCCCCCCTCAGATGGCCCTGGGCTTCGTTGAGCATGTCGAAATCATCGACGTCGAGTATCAGGACGGTGAAGATATGATGGTACCTGCGGGCCTTCTTTATCTCCAGCTCGAGCTGTTCGTAGAACACGCGCCTGTTGAACATACCCGTCAGGAAATCTGTCCGGTGCATAGCCAGCTCGCGCTCCAGGGACCTCGAGAGCAGGTCGCGGAACCGGTCCACTTCGGTCAGGCTGTCGTCCAGCCTCTTGACCACCACGTTGAAGGAACTCGCTATCTCGGTCACTTCGTTCTCACCCTGGATGGTAACTTCCACCTGCCGGGGCTTATTGTCGTGCACGACTTCGCTGAACCTTCCTGACAGCCTTCCTATCGAGGACAGGGTCTGGCGCATGTAGATGAACCCGATCAGGGCGAAGACCGCTGCCAGGTAAACCGCCGCGAAGAAAAGGTTCGCTCCGAGCGGGAAGACATGCCTGACGTAGATCAGGTAATACAGGATGGCGAGGACGACCAGCGGGAAAACAGCGGTCAGGGCGAACAGGACCGAGAATTTCCTCAGAACCGAAGCGTCTTCGAGGGATTTCAGCTTCAACGGGATCATCGCTCCTCCTTACATTCGTGCGTTCATTTGCGCATCAGCACCGGCACAGGCTTTGCCTGTGAAGGCTTGTGCGCCGGCTTGTATGTCAGGAACACCGCGAACATCAGCGCAAGCAAAACTACCGGTATAGGGATCAGGTAGGGCTTCAGGGATTCATGCCACTGCTGCGAGAACTGGCAGACCCTCCCCCTTCCAAGGCGTATCGCTGTATTCATGGCTCTCTCAGAATTGTCCAGCAGTTCCTGAGGATCGCGCCCGTCGCCCGGGAACGCGCAGATCCCGCCGCTGAAGCTCAGCTTGTGCACCCACTTGTTCCAGACAAAGGGGGTCTTCAGCATCTTCCTTTCCATCGACTTGCCTGCCCGGTAAAGCTGGGCCGAGGCCTTGCCCGGGAAGACCGCCACGTATTTGTCCGACCCGGATACGAAGACAGCATACTCGTCCTTGAACGGACACGCCAGCCTCATCGCCGAGGCGAAGAAGTTGATCATCAGGTCCTCGGTGGAATCCCATCTGCTGCTGCGCCTGAGCTGATCGAGAGTGAACGTGAAGACGGCCATCGGCTTCCCCGAGCCGTCCGCAGCCGCCCTGGCCCTGTCCAGGAAAGGGAGAAGTTCCTCTTTGGCGAAGAACCCGGTCACCGGGTCTTTTTTTCCGTTGGTCATGATAGGATCATTGAACATCTTTACTCCTCTGTAACGGGTTTTCCCACTGCCACCCTGTCTTGCCCGTGCGCCGGAAACGTTCGAGCCTGCGGATAGTTATCTCGGCGAAAACGGGGTCGATGTCGCAGGTATACACCCTGCGGCCGAGACGCTCGCCCGCGATGAGCGTCGTGCCGGAATGAGCGAAAAGGTCGATCACCAGCTCGCCTTTCGAACTGCCGGAAGAGATCACCCTCTCTATCGCCTTCAAGGGCTTCTGCGCGTAACAACCCGGGACGTTCTCCTCCATCCGGTAAAAGACCTGCTGTATATCGACCCAGACATTCCCGGCGCGGATGCATCCGGACTTGCTGCGTTCGCTGTTCTCCGTCCTCCGCCCTCCGACCTTCTTGTAATATCCCTTGAGGACCCTGGGTATATCAGTGTATTCAGCCGCCACGTTGAACAGCGGATCTCCCTTTACGTAGTGCAGGAGCTCCTGCCGGACCCACATCCAGTTCTTCTGCGTCCCGAAACCGCGCTGGTTGCGGAGGGTGATCAGGTTCCGGGCCCTGATCCCCGGAAAACCTCTCATCATCAGCATGAACTCTGGAAGAGGCTGGAACCCGTCCCGGTAATCCGCTCCCATCCAGACGTAACAGTGCGCGTCGTCAGCCAGGCTCTCAAGCACATTGCTGACCCATGCCCGCGAGAACTCAAGGTATCTGTCAGCGCTGACCTTGTAAAGAGCGCGTGTATTCGCGTTCCCGACAGCGACGTTGTAGGGGGGGTCATTGACCGCCAGGCGCGCCTTCAGTCCGCCGGTAAGCCTGCGGACATCCGCCGCTGCCGCCGCGTCCAGCACCCCCACCCTGTGGCCGGCGACAGGGTCTTCCCACACTTCGCCGTACGCAAGCCGGCACCTTTTGAGCAGACGCGCGGCCGGCAGGAGGTCGAGGCGTGCCTGTCCCTCCCTTACCAACCCATCTCCTTTATGCGCTCGACGATATTGAACACCAGTTTCTCGTTGACGTCCACGAACTCCATCCCGACACGGAAGAAATCGCAGCAGTCCTTCCTTACGGGACGCACGTTCTTTATGCGCCCCGAACCTTTGAGCCTGAAATCATACTCCCTGTTCATCAGGAAGAATTTGACCTCTGTCCCGTTCCTGATGAACGACTCGGTCAGGATGCCGACCCCTTTCCTGCCGAAATCGACAAGCTGTCCCTTGACCATGCAGGCCTTGTCCCCATTCTGGCACTGCAGCACGATCGAGCCGGGGATCAGGAAACGGAATTTTGTCCTGTTTTCCATATCCTATTATAGAGGAACGATACGCCCAGGAAAAGGATACCCAGGACGATGAAACTGACGATCTTGTAGATGATCGGAAGCCCGGACAGGTCCGCCAGCAGCACGCGCAGCAGGGTCAGTCCGAACAGGACGAACCCTCCGTAGCGGAACACCTTGTCCTCAAGGATGAACCCGGCGCAGAACTCAAGCACCCCGGTCAGCCCCAGCGCGAGCGAGATCCAGCTCACGGGGATACGCGTGAAAATGGTCGAAAGTACCATGGTCAGTGCGCAGATGAAGATGAGCGCTGAAGACTGAGACAGGCGTTTGTAGATGAAGTATGCGCAGTGAAAACAGATAAGAACGACGCCTATCATCAGCCGGCGTGTGAATGCGGGTTCGGCGATCAGCGCATCAAGGAACAGGAACCGGAAGGCGCAGACAGCCATGACGGCAAGCGCGCATATCCGCAGGAAACGTTCCCTCATCATGAAGCCCAGGACCAGGAGGGCGAGCCCTTCCACGGCAAGAGCGCAGGT
>JBLMZF010000160.1:0-12764 GCA_050258655.1 Deltaproteobacteria bacterium
GCTTTACACCCGCCGCCTCGAACATCCTGAGAGTTTCGCGGTCATTCTCCAAAGATGCCTTCATCATCAGCGTCCAGCCGTCCTTATCCTTCTCGTTGACGTTGGCGCCTTTTTTTATCAGCAGCCCGGCCACATCCGGCCATTTGTTCTCGACAGCGTAAGAAAGGAGACTTTTGCCCGACTTATCCTTCAAATTCGGGTCCACCCCGTCCGCGACCAGCTCCCGGACTTTGTCTCTGTCCCCGGATATAGCCGCCGAGACCACGTCCCTGGCCGCGTTCCCAGAGTAGGAGACAGGAGCGCCGGCCTTGCGCAATACCGCCAGGACCTCGTCCTTCTTATATTCAACGGCGTAATCCTGAGCGCTTTTGCCTTTATTGTCCTTCGCGGTAACGTCCGCTCCAGCTTGCACAAGGGCCTCGGCGATCCGCGCGTTGCCGAACGCGCCGCAATAGATGATAGCGGTGAATTTGTTCCCGGGCTGGACGTAATTGACGTCCGCTCCCTTCTCGATAAGGGCCAATGCGGCGTCGGTCTGTCCCTTCCAAATTGCCGCGAAAAGAGGGCTCATACCGAATAAAGCCGTGATATTAGGGTTCCCCCCGTGTTCGCACAGGAACCGGATCATCTCCGCGTTGCCGTTACATGCCGCCTGGTAAAGCGGCGTCATCCCGAACTCATCCTTGATATTGACGTCAGCGCCCTGAGCGACGAGAGTCTTGAGCTGATCCATTTGATTATATTGGGCCGCGGTGAAAACATTCGTGCCCATACTCACACAGCCGGAAAAAAGAGCGCATACGCCCATGGAAAACACAGCAATCCTTAAAACCTTCATTCTTACTCCTTCTTTTTCTGCTGCACCAGATGCTCTACACCTGTCAGCCGCAGTTCGGCCAGACTGTCCGGCAAAAAGACATACAAGACATTGTTCTTTATGGCGATCTGGGGGGAAGGGCATTTGATGAATTCCAGCGCGCCCTGCGCGATCACCCCGATGCCTTTGTTCGTCGCGTAGAAAAGGCCGGTCCCGGGTTTGAACACCAGTCCTGTAACGGTGTCGAGAGGATGTACAAATACAAGCTCAAGCTCTTTTTCCCCGAGATGAAGACGGTATACCTTTCTCCTGCAGGCGATGTACAAAGTCCCTTCGTCCGCGCATACCGCGGTTATCATCTCCCCGGAAACGAAAACCTTATTCCACCCCGAAAACCCTTTTAACAGCTCGAAAACCGCGTAGGTCTGTGTCGCTTGCTCGTGCCCGTACACGAAGATCCCTGTTTTCCCGTCAGAAGCGATCATGCACTTTTCGACAGGCAGACGCAGGACCGGCTGAAACGGGAGCACGGGGTCTTTGCGGGACAGTTTGCCATCGTCTACGGGAGGGATGAATCCGAGCGCCGTATCGTTCACGATGAAAAGCGCTCCGTCATCGAGGAAGACAAGATCTTTTACCGGGCTCGCAAGAGAAAAGGAGAACCCGGTGACGAGGTTGGCCAGCGATTTCTGGTTGGACGCCATCCAGACTGCGCCTTTGGGATCAATGAGGAATTTCTGGAACGCGATCGCGGACCGTCGGACCTGGGCTTCCGGGAGAGGAGCCGCGACCCACTCCGCTTTCACCGAGCCGTCTGCCGGCAAGACGATACTCATCCCTTTAGGCAAGGGGCGGGCGGAACTCTGGGACCACGCCTCGCCGGCAAATGCTGTCAGCAACAGGATCATTGAGAGAAAAAGTCTCATTTATATTCTCCCGCGCTGACACGGTTCAGCGCCGCCTGCGTCCACTCGTTGCGGTCGGCGACCCAGGAATCCCACTTATCCTGGGCGTCCTTGACCGGGGTCGCGCTGTACTTGTCCCCGGAGGCCCAGTAACGGACGACTCCCTGGCGGACGGCCGCGCCGGCCGCGTTCGCCGTGGCATCGACCGCCGTCACCACTTTCCATTGCGGAATGAATGATACGGCGTAATCGGCCGCAGCAACCGTCTTTTCAGCAGTGGTCGAAGGCCTTCCCGCGCCGTACTTGGCCCCGGCAAGCGCCGTATCATATCCAAAGCTTTTCCCAACGCTGAGATCAAGATATTTTTCCCCGCCCTTTTCGATAAGAGAACCGCCGAGACTGGAAGCACCCGCTTTCGCCGCGGCGCCGGCCACATCGAGGACAGGGTCCGTGTAACGCTCCTTTTCCGCGAACGCGCGCGCGTCGACCATCGGATGGTCGTCGAGGACCGCGGGCTTTACCTTTGTCCTCAGGAAAAGCCGCTCCCTCTCTTCCTGTGTCAGGTCGGGATTACTTATGGCTTTCTTGTACTCAGCCGGATCAAGCAGGCCTTGCCCCGCCCCTGCCATAGGATCACGCAGAAGATCGACCTTGGCATTTGTCGGAGCCGAACCGAAGAAGCTCCGGAACGTGTCGGAAGAGCCGGCGGGAGCCGAAGATATAGTCTTAAGCTTGAGGCCGTTGCTTTCGCCTACGTTTTTGTCCTCGGCATATGAGGAAGACCCGCCTCTGAGTTTCCCGCTCAGCTGCGCATTCGAGCGTTGGAATTCCAGGCGCTTTTGTTCCTCAAGCCTCCTCTGCGCTTCGATCTGTTCAGGGGTGGGCCCTGAAGGCGCAGGCGAAGAGAAAAGATCGCTGAAGACGGCGCCGATGACCGTACTGGCGATGGTCCCCTGCACCATCTGTTCAGTTGTAGGACCGCTGACATGATGGACAGAGGCAGACTGGGTTGTTCTGGTGGTAGTTGAAGAGGATGCGGGACGGGAACTTGACACGGAATCCACCGGGGACGGCCCTGAGACCTCGGGAACACTGCCCGTGGATCCTGTCTCAATGCACCGGCCGCTTCCATCGAAATCCACACAAACTGCAAGAGCGGTATTCGCGAAAAAGAAGATAAAACCGGCAGCCGTGACAAGGGGAAAGCGAATCTTCATTGCAGAAAGAGTATACCGCAATCAGCAAAAAATTACAATATTAAGGAAAACCCCGCATCTCCAAGTCATTCAAAGAAAATGCGGGTAGAAAGTCCTTAGTCAAGCAGCGTATGCCCGGGCACGGGCTGCGACTCGAGGAAAAAAAGGACCTGGCTTAATTCGTCCTCGGTGGCTGTTCCCTGACATTCTTCCTGCCTGAGCATCTGCGCGAGACAAGTCAGAACCTGTCTGCTGTATTCGTCGACACGGCCTCGCGCCTGGCACACAGCCAGGAACTCCTTAATCCTGTTAAGTGAAGCGGCTGAACCGATAGAGGAAAGCCGCTGTATCCTGTCGCATTCCTTCGAAAGGTCTATCCCCAGAAGATAATCCCAGGGCTTTCCCTTAGGCATGAAGGGCGCGAGATCGAGCAGCTGATATTCTTTCCGGATATTCAAACCGCGCATATCGATACCGCCCGGAGCCCCGCCGTCTAAACCGGCCTTCGCCATAGTCGCTTCGCCGGCTCCCTCCATAAGACCGTTTTTCTTACCCACGGTCTCGGCCAAAGCGGCCATTACCCGGGCCTTAAAGATCTGGTGATTCCTTCTGCTGTTCATCTCGTCGGCCTTGTCTACCTGAAGCCCGTCCGGGGAGGCCATGCGCCGCGCGAACTCTTCCGCTTGCTCCCGTGTCCCCCTGAAAGCGATGCTGAACGCGGGGCGCCCGTCCTGCCTGACCCACCAGCAATGGTCTACTCTAAAGACAAAGCAGGCGTTAAATTTGTCATGATTCTCGTAGAGGATCATGCTGTAGTGGACTGTTTCCTTAGGGAACCAGTTTTCCGGGGGCGCCGCATCAAAAACATATTCGTTTAATTTTTCGTATTTTCCGCCGGGCTCATAGGGTTGCTTGATCGGGATGCCGGGCATTTGATATCCCACCAGCACGCCCGACGATACGAGCTCCTTCTCCTGCCTTTCCCCGGTCACGCGGGCCTCCGTTTCCTTACGGTCTTCTTCTTTAGCGATGGGGATTATGCCGGAAACAAGGCTTTCCAGCTTTTGTTTGCCCTCCGGCCAGCCGGCGCGGTAGAGCCATTCCTTGACTGCCGCATCCCTTCTCTCAAGAGCATTCACAAGAGCTATTCCCTGAGCTTCGTCATCGCCCGCATCGATCTCATACACTTTGTCCCTGTTGAAAAAGATCTCCACCTTCAGGTCACGGGTACCGTCATTGAAAACATATCTGAGGAGCTCGACTTTGCACTCGTCCGAATCGCGGCGTATCCAGACGCTTTTCAATCCTTTCTTTTCAATTACAGCCCGGGGAGGAAGCTTGTTTATTACCGCGCCCTCTTCAAACATATATCCCAGCAGCTCTTCGGGATCAAGCTCATTTCCCTTTGCCCTTTCTCTCTCAATTATGCGGGCGACAGCGTCAAAATCCAGGACCGGCTCGAAGATGGTGTAGAAATTCTTCTCGCCGTTGCCCAGGGACTTAAAAAAGCCCGCCAGTTCCCGGGGAGATTCAGCGTTAACGAATATCTTCAGGAATGTCTTGAGTCCATCGCCGATTCTTTGACCTGTCTTCGGCGCCGTGAACCATTGCCTCAGCGCGGACATCTCGTCATCCTTACAGAAGCTCTCGGCGATCGCCTTGAGCCATTCAAGATCCTCAGGAACGACAGCAGCCTCCGGGCACATCGCCATGACCCTGATAATACGGAAAAATGATTCGTTTGTCATCTTCCTATGCTCGCCGTCGGAGGTCTTGCTGTCTAAAAGGCGGAGGTTTTTGTTAAGGAGGTCGGAAGGAGGCGAGGCTTTGCTGTAAACGGTCCACGTGCCGCCGTTTTTGCTGACAACAACCCTTTGTATCGCGAAAGCCATCAGATCGTCCACATTAACGTAATCCTTCTGGAAAAAGAGCTCGTCCGTATCCGGATCCGCGGTCGTGTTGAGAACGTCTATTTTGATCCCGTACTTTTCCTCGAACTCTCGGATGAAATCATCTATATCTCCCGGACTTGCCGACTGGCTATTCCGAACGACTATATCGATATCGGAATTACGCTTGTTCGGCCTTCGCCCGAAGATCATGCGCAATGCGGTTCCCCCTCCGAAACCGATATCATATCCCCACGCCGCGGCCTCTTTGATAACCAGGTCACATATCGGATCCCAGGAAATCCGCGTCGCCCTGGCCCTCTTATCACCCCTGATTACGGCGTTATGGAAGGAAACCGCCTTATCAAAGGACAGCTGGCCGCCGTCCATGCCGGCCGTTTCTACGCCCCCGTCGCTGAACACGAGATTCCAATCTCCGGGTTTTTTCCCTTTGTTTACCTGCCTGGTTTTTTCTTCATTGAAACGCAGCCTCGCCGCCGGGATCCGCGTGCCTGCCATGCCCGGCCCTTCGGTGACAGTAAGCTCTCCGACTTTCCCGAATCCCTGCCTTCTCCTCTCCATCTGGTTCATCGAACTCAGCTCCCTGAACGAAGACTCATAGCCCATACCTGCCGTGAGGACCCTTGCTTTGATCTTTGTCTCTCCAAGCAGTTTCGCCGCGAGCGCACGATGATGGCCGTCGGCAATATATTGCTTGCCGTCGAGCTCGATGACGATGATGCTCAGATCGTCATTAGGGGGAACCCAGCTTTTGAGTTCGGCGATACGCTGAGCCAGTTCGGGGAAAGAGACCAATGACTGCATGCACAGCAGATTATCTATGGTTACCTGTTGCGTATCTTCTGCGTTTTTATATCCGGCTTCTCTTAAGAACCCTTCTTTGACCGTCAGGTTTATCCCCAATTTCGCGAAATGCGCATTCAGCACTGCCTTATATTTCGCTAAAGTGCTCGCGACGCTGCTGGGATCAACCTTCGTCCCGAGCGGGATCATATACTCCCCGCCGTCCTTCCCCGGCGCTTTCTGCGTTTCCGTGGGCTCCGGCACCGCCTGATCGCCCTGCGCCGTCTGCGCGGGCTCGATGACGATGCTGCTGATGCCCCCATATTTCACCTTGCACTCGAACAGGAATTTCAGGAAGGGCACGAGGCGGTTGTTTATCACCCGGATCACCCGACCCTTTATCTCCTCGAGACGGATACCGCCCGCGGCATACGTCCGCACCGATCGGCCCGATACCGAAGCGACGCTTTCCCGCGCATTATATTCACCCTCCGAGAACGATCTTTTGTACTCATTAAAGTAAGTGTCCTTGCTCCAGGGCTTCTCCGAGGTCAACCCCGCCAGGTTTCCGGTATCTATCCTTGAGGCGTAAACGCCTGCCGCCCCCCTGAACGTTTCTTTAAACCAGGACGCGAGGATAAGCGAATAATAGACCTGGCGAAGAGCAGCATACCGTCCGGCCGAATTGACTTCCCTCGTCAATCGGGGGATGATCAGCCTCCTCATCAGCTCACTGGCGTATTCGTTCATCCGGCGGGAACGCTCATCCTTGAACGCGTATGCGGTGGCTCCCTTGAGGTAATCCTGCTCGAGCATGACCTTAAGGGTCGCCTTGTAGATATACGCGGAATTACCGGCCTCCCTGAGGATTATCTCCCCCGGCACGATCCAGGGACGGGCGAGTGTCGGGATAGTCACCTGGTCAGAACCGTAAAGTTCTTCAGCCTTCTTGTAGAGCTTTTCCCAGTATTCCCTGCCCGCTTGCGTCTTTGGCGAAGTCGCCATCGCCACGTCCTTCTTCAGCTGCACATCAGCTTCGAGCATCACCCTGCCCATATCGGTCTTCTCAAGGGCAGGGTCAAGCATATCAGAAGGAGCGTCGGGCCGCAGGTTCACCCAGAAGACTCGTTCCGGAAGCGTCACTCCGACAAGAAAATAGGCGAGGATATCGCGGGATGATTTTTCCGCGGACGGCTCTTTGGAATCACCCTTGTCGACCATCACATTGAAACTCGGTCCGATGCCATCATATGAAAGATATCTCAAATGAAGAGGACGGAATTTGTCCTGAGTAAGGGGGTTGGTCCGGTCAACCAAAGATGACATGTCCAGCGGGCCGTTGACCTGGGCAAATCCGGCCTGCTGCCACATGAGGGAGAAGCAAAGGATCAATGAGATGAGTCGCGGCATCAATAGTTTATTTAATTACTTAATTATTGAATAAAAAAATACCCTCAACTGTATGGGTTATTGCGCTCGTTTATCAGCCAATCAAAGTATAGAGTATAGAGTCGGCGACTTCAAGAGTCGCGGGAAAAGAAAAGATAACGTTTTCAAACCGCCTCTAGCATTTTGAGAAGAAACATGATATTTTGATATTCGATTTCATCAAAAGATATTTCCTGGCGTCTGTCGATTTTAAGAAAGAAGGAGCCGGGAAAATAATCTAAAACAATCAATTTATCGTCTAGAATATCCGAATGATTCAAGGAGATACGGGATTCTTATTCAAGGGCGAATTCGTCGTAGCAATTTAGAAAGCGCTTTCTTCCCGTCCCGCTATTATCTTGAATTGTTTTACTATATATTCCATACTTTAAGTGGCTGATAAGCCTATCAATAAGAGACCATGCATAATGGTTTTTTATTGCCTACTAACAAAATACTTTAAAAAGGGGTAATGCGATGAAAAAACTGATCGTATTTTTCTTCAGCTTCACCCTTATTTTCCAGCAAACAGGATTTGCCCAGATGGCCGGGCAGTTCGACCTCTCCGGCAAGATGGCGCAGATGTATTTCGGTCAGCAGGACAGGTTCCGGCCGTTGCAGCTGCGGTACCTGTCGTTTGACGGCATATCGGACAAGCTCGATCTCCTTATCGATAAAGGGGATACGAAAAAGGCCAGCGCCTTGCAGGAAGACGCGCAAAAGCTCACCAACTATTTTTTTATCGGCGTTTCCCTTCCCAACGATTCCATCTGGGTCAACCTGCGTCCCGATTCACCTGATGAGATGATCGATGAGTATCTTGGCCGCACGGATATGGGCAAGGCCATGCTCGAAGCCGACCTGCAGCTCAAGAAAGACACGGCCTATTACACTTCCCCGGAAACGCAGGAAGGGAAAGAATACTGGGATAGATTATATAGGAAGGCGGAAGAGATATACGGCTCAACGGACGTCACCATACCCACGCTGAATCGTCCGTGGATAGTGCCGGATGAGATCGTGCTGCGGGAAGCCAGAGGGAGCGCGTATATTTACAAGGCCACGCTGAAAGTAATGCTGGAACAGGATTATCTGAAGAATTCCCGGGGGTACAATTTTGCCGACGAACGCCAGCGCCAGCTGAACGAGTATTCCGCGCAGCTGATGAGGGAGCTTGTCCTCCCCAGGCTTGATAAGGAGATCAATTCGGCAAAGCGGTATGCGGAACTGAGAAGCATATATTATTCTCTGATATTATCCCACTGGTTCAAGAAAAGATTCGGGGGAGGGGTCGGCACTTGCGCTTCCCTGGCGAATACACGCTCATTGGAAAAACTCACCTCAAAGAAGGCGTGGAATAAAGAGACATACTTCAGAGCGTATCAGAAATCTTTCCGCGAAGGCGAATATAATATCAAGCAGTCGTTGTCTACTCCGTCAGGCACGGCCGTGAGGAACTATTTTAGCGGCGGGATTGTGCCCCTAGGAGCGGAACTGGAGAGCGCGTTGAACAAGCCGAACGCGAAAATCCAGGCCGCCGAAGACATAAAAGCGGCGATTATGGATAACGACAGAACTGTCGCAATGACATTAAGAGGCGGTCCGGGAGGCAACCTCCAGAACGGCAATTTTAATTCGAGAAGGGACGGCGGAAGAGCCGAAGACGCAGAATCGGCGAGAAGGCTTAAAGCAGAAAATGATAGGAACGGGCTCACGGCGTTTATGGAGAAACATAAGCAAAAAAGCGAGGAGAGGAGTTTAACAAGAATAGCAGCCTGGGCAGACGGCCGCGATCCTGATAGAGCCGCACAAAGGCTTCGGGATGAAAATGAGAGAAATGGGCTCGCAAAATTTAAGCGTGAGCATGAACAGCGTGACGGCGGGAGTGCAGCGATCGAATGGACGCCGGAAATAGTCGCGGGCGTCAAGGCGGTGGCAGACATGGTGGTTGCCGATACGGCATTAAGAGTATACCGGGCAAGAAATTTTGATGAGGCCAGAGCATATGAACAGATGGAAAACGTGCGCGCACTGGTACAGGCCAGGGTCGAAGAAATAGAGCAGGATGCCGATCTGAAGCTGTGGGCATCCCAGAATCCAATGGCGCGGCCGCTTACGGTTCCCGGAGTAGTAGAGGCATTCCGCGCCAACCCGCAAGAGATCGTCGATGAGTTGGTGAATTATTTCTCGTCGATGAACTTCCACATGCGCATTACCCAGGCAATAATGGCCAACAATGGAAATAATGCGTGGCAGGCCGATTCTTTCTATCAATTCAGTGATCGCGCCAGGGCAGTCGAGCAAAAGGCCGGAGACGCGGAAAAGGCGCCGCAAAAACCGGGCGGTATCGATTTCAGGGCGCTGCCCATCAATTACCAGCCGGTGACAGATTCGTTGATCAAGCTCATCGGTAACGTGCCCGCGGGAAGTATCGGTAACCTCGATTCAGAGTTGAAGCAGCTCCGGAAGTCCCTGAAAATGGGGCGCATACCTTCTACCCAGCGCATTAAAGAATATCTGGCCGCCTGCTACACGAAAGGAGAGTTGAGCGACAGGGCAGATGCGGTGATCGCGTGCATAGGGGAGATCATGCGCATACAGGAAGAGCAGTATGTCCGCACCGAGCAGGTCCTCAAGGATATGCTGGCCCTGCTGGAGTCGTACCAAAAAGCGTAATCCGTGATTCTTCAAGACATAAACGAGCCCCGATTATCATGGATAACCGGGGCTCATTCTATCTCTCATTCTGGATTTCGAGAGATTTTATTGGTTGCCCCCAATGGATTCGAACCATTATTAACTGATCCAGAGTCAGTCGTGCTACCATTGCACTAGAGGGCAATAAGCTGTCGTCGGGATTGAAAGTTAATTATAGCCGATTTCTTACAGGCTGTAAAGCCCGAAACACATAAGGAGCCTCTCGTTTTACAGGATCAATTTTTAGTTTAACTCCAGCCGCTCGAACCTCTGCCTGAACCCGAATATCCTCTCGTCGAAAATGAAGTCCGAAGGCAACACGGGCCGCTTCAGGGTGACTCCTTCAAGCGTCCGGCACCGGCTTAACGCCACATATAACTGCCCGTGCGCGAACGCCCCGCGGCCCAGGTCTATATGCAGCTCATCGAAGGTCTGCCCCTGGCTCTTATGTATGGTTATCGCCCATGCGAGCTTGAGCGGGAACTGCTGAAACAGGCCGATGACCTCGCGCTCGATCGTATCCTGGACCTCATCGTAGCTGTACTTAAGCTTCTCCCACGCCGACATCGCCACCTCGAACACCTCACCCCCGATCTCGACCTGAATGGTGTTCTCGTCAAGCTCCGCCACCCGGCCGATCGTGCCGTTCACCCAGCGTTTCTCGGGATCATTCCTGAGCATCATTATCTGAGCGCCTTTTTTGAGCCTGAGCACCTCGTCGGCGATCACCAGCCTCGGGTCGAACTCGCCCTGTATCCTTGCGTTAAACCGGTACTCCTTGCCGGGAAGCGCCGCCAGCCTGCGTTCATTCATCCTTGAAGCATCGGCGTTGACGGCGGTCAGGGTAACGATGTGTTCGGAACGGTCGAAATCGAGCGGTTTGACCCGGTCATTCAATATCTCCATGTCGCCTTCGCCGCATTCGCCGTTGCGGACCCTCTGCAGGAGCCGGATAAAGTCCTCGTTGCTTTGCCGGTAGATCTTGTCCAGCGCGATGTACTTCGGCTTGATGTAATCGAACACCTCCGCCTGAAAGAAATACGGGTTTTCGTACTTATCCTTATATACGAGCTCCATCCCCTCGTCCATGACCGGAGGCAGTTGGAACAGGTCGCCGAAGAAGACCACCTGCACCCCGCCGAACGCGGTCTTCATATTCCCGCGATTAAGCCGTAAAGAATAATCAATGGCGTCCATCATATCCGCCCTGATCATCGAAGCTTCGTCGATGATCAGCGTGTCCAGGTTCAGCATCACCTCAGGCTTGTGCAGTTTCTTGATATCGCTTCGATGCATAAAATGGAAGGGGAAACGGAAAAAAGAATGAATGGTCTGGCCGCCGACGTTTATGGCCGCGACGCCGGTCGGGGCGACCACAGCCAGATTCTTGGCCGACCTGCTCCTGAAATACCTCAGGAGCGTCGATTTCCCGGTGCCCGCCTCGCCCGTGACAAAAACATGCTCCCGGGTGTTCTCAAGGAAATCGAACACCTTCATGAAATCGGGGTTTTTCTCAAGACCCGGGGGGAAATCTTCCTGTACAACGGGAGGAGAAAAACGCGGCTGCTTCTTTTTGTAAGTCATGACTATCAGGCGTGCGGTTCTTTCTCATAGACCGTCATCGTCCATTCAAGCGGCACCGATCCCAGGGAAGCGCGGGTCTCTTTTGAAGCGCCGATCCTGATGCGGGCGGTATCGAACCCGGCGGTGACGATGTAATCATATACGGCTTTTGCGCGGGCATGGGCGAGATTTTCCATCGCGCCCCTGTCCGGCCTGCCCCGCTCGATGATCAACCGCTTCATCTGTGCCTGCAGCGCTGGTTCGTCGACAGTCTTGCCTGTCGTATACTTCCTGGCCAGGTCCCAGTATGCGGTCATACCGAAATGGACCTTGTATATGTATTCGATCAGCTCAAAATCAGGACGCATCGAATCAGCGCGCAGCTTCGCGAACTCGTCCTCATAGGCCTGCGCCTTCATCGCCTTCCAGTCCGCCTCCGGGTCATAACTGCCGTTCACCTCGACTGAAAGTTTAGGCCGGTTCTCCAGCACCTTCACGAAGAGCGCCAGCGCCTGCTGGGTCTTTTCCGTAAGCAGCGCCTGGCCGGGCTCGAATGTGGCCGTCCCCAGCTCTTCGGTCCCGCTCTCTTCCCCTAATGCGGATAAAAGCGCGGTGAAAGGCGAGGTGATCAGCTTGGTGAAGAAATTAGTCACTACCTGCCCGATGAGGTGGAAGTATTCGAACTCCGGCTTGCTCATGTCTCCTTTTACCGGCAGAGAGATGGAGATGCGCCCCTGAGGGTCTTCCAGGAGCGCCACCGCCAGGCCGAAAGGAAGCGGAAGTGCGTCCTTGCTCTCGACCTTCCGGCCGAAATCGAACTTCTGGATCAGCAGCTTGTGCCGCGCGTTGAGCTGGTTGTTGGCGATCCGGTAATCCATCCGCAGTTCCATCTTCCCCGATCCGACGCTGCGGCCGGTGTATTTGCCGACATAGGGGGTCAGCACGGTCAGCGCGTAATCGTCGAGCGTGAAAGTCGATTCCATCTCCAGCGGCTGGGCAAGCGGCTTGAAATTCGTTTCCGCTGAGATCAGCCCTTTTTCGTCGAGTTTTGTGGAAAAGACGGCGTTGGCGACGCGGGCGGGATCGGTGGAGAAATTGGTGACGGTCAGGGTCATATCGCTGAGCCTGGTCAGGAACCGGGGATCAAGGGTGCGGTCGGTGAAAGTCACCGTGGCGCGTTTCAGAATGATCTTGTCGATG
Source organism: Deltaproteobacteria bacterium (assembly GCA_050258655.1). Lineage (GTDB taxonomy): Bacteria > Omnitrophota > Gorgyraeia > Gygaellales > Profunditerraquicolaceae > JBLMZF01. The sequence continues at coordinate 12,500 of JBLMZF010000160.1, forward strand.
ACGATGAGCGGTAACGGCTGCGAAGCCTTAACGGAGGAAGGAACAGTCGTCTTGACCTCTTTGGTCTGGACCAGGGCAGGCGTGCGGTCTTGCGTCTTGACGACTGTCGGAGCGGGAGCGGTCTGCGCCGGCACCAGTTCCATGAGATTTATCTTATTGCCGGGCAAAAGCGCGGCGTTGACCTCGAGGCCGTCCAGACCCACCGATTCTATCCTGTACATCTTCTTGAACAGGCCCAGGAAACTTACATCGACCCAGAACCTGT